>DATKRM010000361.1:0-6248 GCA_035532195.1 Solirubrobacteraceae bacterium | reverse complement strand
CCTCGCGGCGGGGCATGAACTCGCCGAACAGATCGCTGCACATGGTCAGCGGCATCCCCACCACTGTCCGGTTGTCCTTCACCGCGATCGGGACCCCGGCGAACGGCCGCGGGTCGCCGGCGCCGATCTCGCCCGCCGTCTGGACCGCCGAGTCGTGCGCCACGTGCGTGAACGCGTTGACCCGGGGCTGAAGCTCGTCGATCCGCCGCAGACTCGTCTCGACCAGCTCGCCTGAGGACACCTCGCCGGAGCGGACCAGCTCGGCCAGCTCGAGGGCGGGGAGCAGCAGAAGCTCGTTCACGTCGCGACAGCCTATCCGTGATGTTGTGGGCTCGTAAAGGCGAACCGCCCGCCCGACCTCGTGGTAGCGGGGCCAGCTAGCCTCCAAGACATATGACTGCCACCGCTGAAGTTCAATCTGGCCTCGAAGGCGTCGTCGCCTTCGCTACCGAGATCGCCGAACCAGACCGCGCGGGTGGCGCCCTGCGTTACCGGGGCGTCGACATCGAGGAGCTGGTCGGCAGTGTCCCGTTCGAGCAGGTATGGGGCCTGCTGGTCGACGGCACCCTGCGGCCCGGCCTACCGCCGGCCGAGCCGTATGCCCTGACCGTGCACTCGGGCGATCCCCGGGTCGACGTCCAGTCGGCGCTGGCCATGCTCGGCCCCCAGTGGGGCTTTGGCGAGCTGATTGACATCTCCGACGATGAGGCCCGGGACAACCTCGCCCGAGCCTCGGTCATGGCCCTCTCGTTCGTGGCCCAGTCGGCCCGTGGCCTCGGCAAGCCGCCGGTGTCCCAGCGCGAGGTGGACAAGGCGCGGTCGATCCCCGAGCGCTTCCTGATCCGCTGGCGTGGCGAGGCCAACCCGGACCACGTCAGGGCGATCGACGCCTACTGGATCTCGGCCGCCGAGCACGGCATGAACGCCTCTACGTTCACCGCCCGCGTGGTGGCCTCCACAGGCGCGGACGTGGCCGCGGCGCTGAGCGCCGCCGTCGGGGCATTGAGCGGCCCCCTGCACGGAGGCGCTCCGTCACGCGTGCTGACGATGCTCGACGAGGTGGCGGAGATGGGCGACGCCGAGCGGTATGTCAAGCAGCTGCTGGACCGGGGCGACCGGCTGATGGGCTTCGGCCACCGCGTCTACCGGGCCGAGGATCCGCGCGCCCGGGTGTTGCGCCGCACCGCCAAGGAGCTCGGAGCACCCCGGGTCGAGGCGGCCGAGGCGCTGGAAAATGCCGCGTTGGCTGAGCTTCACGCGCGCAAGCCCGACCGGGTGCTGGCCACCAACGTCGAGTTTTGGTCGGCCGTGGTGCTCGACTACGCCGAGGTTCCCCCTGAGCTGTTCACGCCGATGTTCACCAGCGCGCGTACCGCCGGGTGGTCAGCCCACATCCTGGAGCAGAAGCGTGAGGCCCGGCTGATCCGACCCACGGCCAAATATGTCGGACCGCCGCCGCGGCCGCTGTCGGATCTGCAGGACGCGGGATGATCTCGGGCGTCGACTTCGTGGGTATCCCCACGCACGACCTGGGGCAGGCGGTCGAGTTCTACGAGCAGACGCTCGGCCTCCCCTGCTCGGTCCACATGCCTGAGCGCAACTTCGCCGAGTTCGAGACCGGCAACCTGACCATCAATCTCATGAACGCCGAGAAGATGGGCCTCAAGCACAGCACGTTTGAGAACCCCATCGCGCTGCACGTGGACAACGTGGCTGCGGCCCGGGCCGAGCTCGAGTCGCGCGGGGTGCAGTTCGACATGGACACGTTTGACACCGGGGTGTGCCACATGGCGTTCTTTCGCGACCCCGACGGCAACGCGCTGATGCTCCATCACCGGTACGCGCCGCGCCACACGAGCGCCTAGCCCCCGCTTCGCGACAACTCAGCCACGCGCTGACACGGGCCGGTTCCAATCCACGGAGCGGCCCTTCCGCGAGCGCAGGCCGCTGCCTACCTTCGGCGCATGGGGACTCTGCTCGACCAGCGTATGGCGGTCCAGCTCCTCCGGGAGCGCGGCTGGCGGGTTGGTGGGCAGGCGCAGCACGGCATCAAAATGGTGCGGCCCCGGTTCCGGCCAGTCATCTTGCCCCGCCACCGTGGACAGCCATACGGCAAGAGCCTGAACAGGGCCATCGTCCGACAGGCAGGTCTCGATCCAGGGGAGGTGAGAGCGTGGATCTCACGGTCCAAGTGTGTGAGGAGGGACAGGGCTATTGGGCGCACGTGGTGGAGCTACCGGGCTGCTTCGCGTCTGGGCGATCGCTCGATGAGCTGCCCGAGGCGCTGGCCGAATCGATCGGCCTCTACCTGTGGAACCGGCCGGCCTCGATTGGTCAGCAGCACCTGCGGGTGGGCGAGGTGGCGATCGAGGTCGAGCAGATTGACGGGAGTTAGGCTGTGGCCGTGGCCGTGGCCGTTGACAGCTCGGAGCTCCACCGCATCTCGAGCGCCAAGTACCACGAGTTCATCGAGGCCGGCGTCCTAGTCGATGCGCGAGTGGAGCTCATCGATGGGCTCATTTGCGACATGAGCCCGCGCACCCCTGAGCACGAGCGAATTGTCGCGCATCTCAACCGACTGCTGGCAAACCGTCTTGACTCCACGTATGTGCTGCGGGTGGCCTCAGCTTTGACGATCGGCGGCTCCGAGCCCGAGCCTGACCTCGCGGTCATCGCGCTCGATACGCCTGAGCCGTACCACCCAAGCACGGCTGCAGTGGTGATCGAGGTCGCGCTCTCCTCGCTGCGGCGTGATCTGACCGTGAAGCCGCGCGTCTACGCGTCGGCCGGCGTGAAGGAGTACTGGGTGATCGATATCGAGCATTCGAGCGTCATGGTGCAACGCAACCCGGCCACGGACGATTACGGCTCGCGTCTGGAGCTGGGTCGCCGCGACCTGCTGGACGGCTCGGTGGTCGGCGTCGATCCGATCCCGGTGGCCGACATCTTCACGGCCGCTCAGCCGGCTCGGTAGACCCGGTCCACGTACTCGTTCACCATCCGCGTGGCGCAGAAGCGCGGCGCGAGCGTGCGTAGGGAGGCCCGCATGAGCGAGATCCAGGCCTCCGGCACGCCCTCGGCGTCCCGCTCGTAGAACGCGGGCACGACCTGTTCGTCGAGCGTGCCGTGCAGAGCGTGCGCGACCTGATCGTCCTGGGCGGCGTGGTCCTCGAGCGCGTCTCCGGGCAAGCCCCAGCCGTTGCCTCCGTCGAACGCTTCGGCCCACCAGCCGTCGAGCACGCTGAGCTGGAGGCCTCCGTTGAACGCGGACTTCATCCCGCTGGTGCCGCTGGCCTCCAGCGGCGGCCGAGGCAGGTTCAGCCAGAGGTCACACCCCTGAACCATGACGGCCGCGGTGGCCAGGTCGTAATCGTCCAGATACACCACTCGCTCGCCCACCACCTGCGCATACTTCAGCCCGAACAGTCGCTGCAGCGAGTGCTTGGCCTCCTCGTCGCGCGGGTGGGCCTTGCCCGCAAGCACCACTTGCACCGGGCGTTCGCCGCTCAGCAGGGCGATCGTCCATTCGGGGTCTCGGGTCAAGAGGTCGAGACGCTTATAGGTGGCCACCCGGCGGGCGAATCCGATCGTCAGCACGTCGGGGTCGAACACCCGGGCGGCCGCCTCGACGTACTCGCGCAGGTCGCCGCGCAGCAGCCGGTCCTGAGTGGAACGCCGGCGCGCGAATTCGATCAGCCACCCGCGCTGCCGCTGCCGGACCCCCCACAGCTCGGGCGCGGGCACGCGGTCGATCGGCGCCCAGGTCTCGGGGTCCGCGGCGTGGCTCATCCATCCCTCCCCCAGATGGCGATCCAGCAGCTGACGCATCGGCGATCCGATCCAGGTCGGGACGTGAACCCCGTTGGTCACGTACCCGATGGGCACCTGCTCGACCGCCAGCTCCGGCCACAGGGGGTTCCACATCGCCCGGGCCACCTCGCCGTGGCGACGGCTGACGCCGTTGGCCGCGCGGCTCATGCGCAGCGCAGCCTGGGTCACTCCAAACGGCTCGTCCTGGTCGTCGGGGTTGGTTCGTCCCAGCTTGATCACCTCCCCCTCGACCAGCGACAGCTCGGCCCGGAGCTTGGCCATCGCCTCACTGACGTCGTTGGCCGGATAGGAGTCGTTGCCCGCGGAGACCGGGGTATGCGTGGTGAACACAGTGCGCTCCCGGGCTCCGTTGCCCAAGGCCAGCGGCGCCAGCGCGGCGTGGCCCTCGTTGAGATGGATCACGCTGGGATCGATCCCCAGGGCAGCCAGCGCCCGCATACCACCCACACCGAGGAGCACGTACTGCGCCAAACGCGTGCGGGCGTCGGTTTCGTAGAGCCGGGCGGTGATCCAGCGCTCGATCGGCGGGTTCTGAGAAATGTCCGTGTCAAGCAGGAACAGCGGCACCCGGCCCACGTTCACCCGCCAGACGTGAGCCGTCACATCCGTGTCGTAGATGGGGAGTTCGACGCTCAGCGGAGCGCCATCGCCGGTGGTGACGCGAGCCGCGGGCAGCCGCTGGGGGTCGGTGTCGACCCAATACTCGTGCTGCCATCCGCTGGCGTCGATCCGCTGGCGGAAATAGCCCTTCCGGTACATCAGACCCACCGCCACCACGGGCAGCGCCTGATCGGAGGCCTGCTTGAGGATGTCGCCGGCCAGCGCCCCCAAGCCGCCGGAGTAGACCGGCAGCGAGACGTGGACGCCGTACTCGGCGCAGAAGAAGGCCACCGGCCGGTCGGAGTCAATTCGCGGGTCGGCCGGGCGTTCGAGGTCGGCGCTCACTGCCGCTTCCACGGCCACAGCCTGCGCCACCAGCTCCTGACTAGCCGCGGCGCGGCTCAGCGCCCGCCGAGATGCCTCCTGGAGTAGGCGGACCGGATTGCGCAGGCACAACTCAAACCGCTCGTGATCAACGGCCGCGAACAGCTCGTGCCCGCCCGGATACCAGGACCACCGGTAGTTGTAGGCCAGGCGAGCCAGCGGCGCCAGCGCCTCGGGCAGGCGCTCGGCCAGCTCGGCAGCCGCGGCGTCGATGTCGCCGCGGCCGTCGCGTACCGTGGTGCCTGGATAGCTCACGCCGGACGATTATCGGCCACGCGGTAGCCTGGCGCGGCTTGAGCGCCGACGAGCACGCACGCGACTGCCGCCTGGGAGTGCTGGCGTTCGGCGATTCGATCACCAACGGCGGCGGCGAGCTTCAGTGGGGCGTCGCGCTCCAGTCCTGGGCGCTCTGGGTGGCCCGCGGACTCGGCTTGCCCTACACCGGAATGGCTGAGGACGGGGCGGTGGTGGCCGACGTTGTGCAGCGCCAGATGCCGGCGCTCGAGCGCGGGCCGGCCGGCCGCTCGGCTCGGTATGACCTGGGGTGCCTGTACATCGGCGTGAACGACGCCCGGTCGCCCGATTGGGACGCCGCGGAGTTCGAGCACCACTTCCAGCCGGCGCTCGAGTACCTAGGCACGCGCTGCGACCACGTGCTGACGGTCACCGCGCCGCTTGACCTGGGTCGTCCCCCGGCCGGAGCCAAGGTGGCCGAGCTGAACGGGGTGATCGAGCGCGTGGCCAGCCAGGTGGGCGCCTTGGTGCTCGACCTCAGCCGGTTCGGCGCCCGGAACCAGGTGATGGCCGACCACGTCCACCCGACCGCGTTCGGCCAGGTGGCGATCGCCGAGCGCGCGCTAGACGTGCTGGCGGCTGATGGCCTGACCCTGGTGGTTCGGCCGGCCTCGCTGCTGCGCTACGAGACGACCTGGTGGAGGCGGCTGCGGGCTGACGCCACGTACGGTTACCGCCACCTCAAGGTGAGCTTGCGGGCCGCGGCGCGGGTGGCGTGGGCGCGCCTGCGCGGGGTCTAGCGAGCCCGCGCTCGGCGACCCGGGCGAACCCGGTCAGGCGTGACCCGTCCAGACGTCATCCTGGATGATCTCGCCGTCTTTGGGATGGTGCGGTCCGAACACCAGGAGCTCGAGACCTTCGTCTGAGGCTTCGAACGCGCGGACCACGCGGGGCGCAACCCGGATCGCGTCCATCGGCCCGACCTCACGCACGTCGTCGTCGAGCTTGACTCGCCCGCGACCAGCCAGGACGACGTAGACCTCCTCGGCCTGGTCGTGGCGGTGGGCGAAGGCCTGGCGCTTACCCGGCTTGACGCGCTGCAGGCACAGCCCGGTGGCCTCGGCCTCCAGCGCGCCCATGGCAAACCTCGCTTCCTGGACCTGGCTCAGGTCCCGGCCGGCGGCGGCGTCATCCACTTC
>DATKRM010000360.1:0-4692 GCA_035532195.1 Solirubrobacteraceae bacterium | reverse complement strand
CTGGCGCTGTTTCTGATCCTGGGCTATGCCACCTGTGTGGCGCTGGCCATCGCCGCGTCTCACCACCTGCTGTAGGAGCCCAGCTCGGGGATGCCTACATCGCGGGCGCCAGACTCCCGAGGCCAGGTTTCCCGAGATCCTGCTTGGTAGCCGTGACTGACGACAAAACAGAAGGAGCTAAGACGACCACATGAACGACGATGACGAGTTGGCGAGCCAGCCCCAGAGCGAGGCGAGCGGCGCGGAGGCGCCGTCGGGCGAGCTCGATCCGCGGACGGCCGAGCTGTTGCGATCGGTCCCCGAGCAGGCGCTGTGGGCCAAGGTGGGGCGCCGACTGGAGCCGGAGTTCCTGGCCGAAGAGGAGGAGGAGGAGGAAGCGGCCGCCGCCGCGCCGGAGGGGCAGTCGGGGCGCTGGCCGCTGCCCGAAGCGCCGCCCCAGGACGAGACCGAACCGCGGTTGGAGCACCTCTACGCGGCCCTGGACGGGCTGTACGTGCAGCAGTGCCTGGCGGCAGCTGGGCTGCGGACCTGCACCTCGCCGAACCAGGCGGCTGGCGGCTGTGTGGTGGTGGCCGCGGACGCGACGCTGGTGTACTACTGGGGCAGCGGCTTGCCCGGTCGACATGATGGCTGGACGGCGGCGGACGTCATGCTGCAGGCCTATGAAGACGTATTGACCAAGCACGACGTCTACGTGACGCGGCAGCATGCGCGCCAGGTGCAGGACCTGTGCCTGCGCTGCTGGGTGCCTCGCCGTGAGACGGCGCGGGGCATCGAACAGCAGCTGGACGCCGGCTTCAACCCGGTCGCGGCGGACACACCCGAGCGCCAGGCGCGCGACCGCCGGCTGGCCGTGCAGGCCGTCGCGCGCCTCCTGGCGGAGCTGGCTGCACGCGACGCGGTCTTCCCCTTGCTCCAGCCGGAGGGTCCGCTGCGCATCTGGCCGTGGATGCCCGCGTCGGAGCGCCGGCCCATGGACGGACGCACCCTGGCCATCGCGCGGGCGCTGCTGCACTTCCACCTCGAGGGCGTGTGGCCGACCGACGTCACGCCCGAGGCTTTGAACGATGGTGTGCCGCTGGCCGGCGAGTAACGCCAGGCCTGGTACAGCGAGCACTGCCCGGACGACGACCGATTTCCGGGCCTCGGCCGGCTGTCTGACCCGGTCCAGCGATCCCGAAGATAGGGCCAGACCGCTGGCCCTGCTGCCGACCTGGTGGGGCCGTCCCGGGGACAGCGCCGTGGAGCTGTCACGCTCGTGATCATGCTGCCGCTAGGCGGACCCCGCCGGCGCCAACCATGTTTGCGGCACGGTCTCCCGCTCGACGCGCTCGCGAAAGGTCGCCCGCGGGTTGGGGTGCGGAATCAGGTCGACTCCCGGCCAACCACATCGGACAGGAAGTTCTGGACGTGCAGCAGCGCGAGTAAACCGAGCGGGCGCATGTCCGCCAGGAGGTCCACGTCGCTGTCGCCGCGCCCCTCCCCACGCGCTATCGAGCCGAAGAGCGACCGATGCTGAACGCCCAGCTGTTCGAGCTCCCGGGGATGTCGGACGATGCGCTCGATCACCTGGTCGCGTTCGCCGGCCGGTGTCATGCTGCCCGATCGTAGCGAACACCGTCTTTCCTGCTTCGGGCCGCTTCCATGGCCCACGCGCGAGGTGCGCGTTGACCGCTCAGCGTCCGGGCTGGTCAGGAGCGCCATTACGGGTCCAGGCCGCTGCGCGGCGGCTGTCCATTCTCGAAACAACGACAGCCATCGGGCGGCAGGCAGCGGTCGGCCACCAGGCGGAGGAGTGAGCCATCCGGCAGGTGGGCGATGAGGCGCTCGACATACTGACATGGCGAGCGGGGGGTATCAGACCAGACGCTCCGAGCGCTGGCCCGGGCGCTCGGTGTGAGCACCAAGACGCTGCGGGAGCCGCCCGCCGCGACGGGGCCGGGCCGGCCGGGGGTACCGCTCTGGCGGCTGGTGGGCTGGTTTGTCCAGCGCCAGCGCCAGGAGAGCCGGCTGAAGCTGGAAGCCCTGCGGCGCGGCGGCGATGGGGCCAGCCTTGCGGAGCTGGAGGCCTTGGAGGCCGGCATGGGTGGGTTGTCGCCGCGGAGCATGCAGGACGTGGCGCTGGCGCTGAAGGTCCCGACGGTCGCCGGCCTGGTCTGTCAGGCGCTGCTCTGCGTGGCCGAGGCGCCGGCCATGCTGCGGGTGACCTGGACCACCGAGCCGTCCCAGTGCCTGGCGCCGCTGTATGCCTGGGGCGACCGGCGTGACCCGCGCCGTGACGACGGCCCGGTCGCGCTGGTTGACGCGCCGCCCGAGGCCGTTCGCCTCGTGGGCCCGCGCGATTTGGCTTTGCGCGTGCGGGGCACGCGAGCCAGGCAGGGACAGCTGGCGCTGCCCTTGGCCGTATGCCCGCTGGTGGCGCTCCTGGTACGCGGCGCGGACCTGGTCAACCGGGGCATGCCCGACGGGGCGGTGGTTTCGCCGGCAT
Source organism: Solirubrobacteraceae bacterium (assembly GCA_035532195.1). Classification (GTDB taxonomy): domain Bacteria; phylum Actinomycetota; class Thermoleophilia; order Solirubrobacterales; family Solirubrobacteraceae; genus Palsa-465. The sequence goes on along the minus strand of DATKRM010000360.1, from coordinate 2,204 downwards.
GGGGCTGCCGGCTGATCCGGGCGAACCTCGGCTGTGCTGGTCGCGTGAAAGCGGGCTCGGCGTCGACGGCGCCGGTGCTGTCGGGATGGACGACCTGGGGCCGATCGTCTGGGTTGGCGGACACCCACCGTTGCTCTCGAGCGCGGAGTCGGCGATCTCATGACGTGGGTGCTGGGCGGGTAGCTCCGTTGGTGACTTCGGTTACGAGTGCCAAAGATCACGGAGATCACCACTTTGGGGAAGCGGACACGCTAGCTCGGTATAATCCAGCACTTTGAGCTCGAATCACGCCGATGGGGCGCTTATTTGAATGCTCCGGCGTGAACCGCAGCCGGGTCACGGAGCGCTCACTCCTCGTCCGCGTAGTCCGGATCTCTCCGGAGCGGTTCGCGGTTGGGGTCGCGCAGCGACAGCCCGAAGGGCCCCCCGGTCTCCTCCGGCAGGCTGTCGACGTTGCGGATGATCTCCCGGATGCCCGGGAACAGCTCCAGCAGCCCGTTCGCGCAGTCGTGGCACAGCAGCACCACCGGGTCGCGGTCCTGGGCGGAGTCGAAGAAGCCCCAGAACTCGGAGATGAGCCGGATACGGAGCGCGCCTCGGGCGCCGAGCCACTGCCAGCCGCCGTCCGGCCCGACCGGGGCCTCCGGCTGCAGCTCCTGCCGGCAGCCGTCGCAGCGGACGTCGTAGTAGCGCGCCACCTCGTATTCGCGCCGGACGTAGCGCACGCTGTAGGACATGTCATGCTCCTCCCTGTTGTTGTTCCGAACGGGGCCCCGTCTGGAAGGCCTCGATGTGGTTCGCCCTGTCGGTCCCTGCCTGGAAGGCTCGGTGATGCCCACGCCGAAGTGGCGCCGGATGAGTCCGTCCAGGGTGTCGACGAGGTCCCCGCGCCACCCTCCTCCAGCACCGCCGGCGGTACCGCCTGGTCGTCAGGTTCCATGTCGTTGTTCCTCCTCCGTGTTCTCAGTCAGCGGTCAGCGCCGCCAGAAGTCGACCAGCAGGACCAGCCAGAAGATGGCCAGGCGCTGGGAGGCCGGCTGCCCCAGGTCCGCGGGTCGCTGGTCAATAGCCTGCCGGCGACGCTGGTCAGCAGCAGCCACCACCCCCCGGGCCAGGCCCAACACGACCAGGAACCAGGCCGGCAGGCCGCCGGTCAGGTCGCGCACGCGGGTGAGGGCCAGCAGGCCCCAGAGCACCGCGCGCAGCGCCCCGGTCAGGAGCGCCCACAGGCCGCGGCGCGTCTGCAGCCTGGTCAGCCCGACGGCCGTGGATGCGGCCTTGTCGCCCCCGACATGGATCGTCGACAGCGTGGTCACGGCACCCAGCCCGCCACCAGCGTGTCCAGGGCGGTCATGAGCCGTCCTCCTCGTCCGCCGCGGGCGGCGTCTCCGCCGTCCGCCCATCGACCAGCGCCGCGGCCGCGTCCTGCCAGTCCGCGAGGTCCTCGACGTCGGGGCCGAACACGGCGCCAGCGCGCAGCGACACCACCTGCTGCCCTACCAGCCGGTCGCGGTCGAGGTGGTCGAAGACGGCCAGCCGCGCGGTGCTGTCGCCGGTGCGCTGCACCTCGACCTGGTAGCGGGCATCCAGGCGGCTCCACCACACCAGCGGTCCCGCGGACGGCGACCTCGCTTCCTGGGCGTCCCAGTGTGCCAGCGGCCTGGCCGGCGCGTCCGCCGGAACCTGGTCGGGACGGTCCGGTGCCGCGGCCCGCTCCTGCTCGTCCTGCTTGAGCGCTGCGATGGCCTGGCGGCAGGCGTCCAGCCGCGATGCCCCGCTGCCGGGCAGCATCCCGAGCGCCAGGCAATCGCCCGGACCGAATGTCTGGTAGACGGTGTAGTCGATCTTGCGACCGGTCTGCTGCTCGAGCTGGCGCAGGATGCTGACCCGGCCGGCCGCGGCCAGGCCGGGCCATTCGACCACAAAGATGCCCTCGTCCCAGGCCTCGGCGTAGAGCTGCCGTAAGGCCTCCATCTCATCGTCGTTGACCGTGCTGCTCCTCTCGTCCTCGTTGGCTGTGCTCATCTCACCGTTCCCTTCTGTTCTCGTGGTGCGTGTGTCCCTTCGAGGGGTCGGGCGCGGCCCCCGAAGCTCATGTCCGTCCGCGCTCCTGTCGTTCCGCCAGCCGCTGCCGCGGCGCCTGGGGACCGGCCGTATGGGCCACGTCAGCTCGCCCCGGTCTGGCAGCGGTGCAGCACCGGGCA
>DATKRM010000359.1:0-8923 GCA_035532195.1 Solirubrobacteraceae bacterium | reverse complement strand
GCCGGCCTGCGGGACGAGCTCGACCGCGTGCTCGGCAGCGAGCGCCCGGACGCCGGAGTGCTCATGAGCGGTCAGCTGGAGCTGTTGGAGATGGTGCTCGATGAAACTTTGCGCCTGTACCCGCCGGCCTGGGTGGGAGGGCGCCGGGCGGTCGCGACCTTCGAGTTCGCGGGTCAGACCGTTCCGGCCAACGCCTACGTCAACTACAGCTCGTGGGCCTCGCACCACCTCTCCGAGGTGTTCGAGGAGCCGTTCGAGTTCCGGCCTGAGCGCTTCAGCCCGGAGCGTAAGGCTGCGCTGCCCAAGGGCGCCTATGTCCCGTTCGGCGCCGGCTCCCGGATCTGCATCGGGATGCGGTTCGGACAGCTGGAGATCAAGGCCATCGCCAGCCAGCTGCTGCGCGACTTCGAGTTCAGCCTCGAGCCGGGCTACCAGCTGCGGACCCGACAGATGCCCACGATCGGGCCGCGCGGCGGGGTGCCGCTCAGGGTCCGCCGACACGAGCGCAGTTCCGGGGGCGCGACCGCCGCCTCGGCAGAGCTCAGCGCAAGCTGAACCGGCTGGCGAAGCGGTCGACTGCCCGGCTGATCTACGTCTGTGCGGCCGGCGCCTCGTGCAAGGTGCGCTTGGGGGGGCGGGACGGCGCCGGCCGGCCCGCCACGGCCACCAGCTCGGCTATCCCGTCCTCGATCCCCTGACACAGGACGCCGGTGTCCGCCGCGGTGTCGTAGTCGCCCGTGACGCCGAACTTGAGCGTCCCGTCGTAGGAGAAGATGGCCACGCCCACCCGGACGTGACCGCCCAGGGGCACGAACGGAACCGCCTCCAGCATCCGCTTGCCCACCAGATACAGGGGCTGCTGCGGTCCGGGAACGTTGGTGGTCACCGTGTTGAGGCTGCGCTGGGGCAGGCGCAGGACCGTGCGCATGCCCAGAGCCAGCAACAGCGCCGGCGCAAATCCGGACAGCGAGGTCAGCACCTCTCCGGCCACCGCCTCGTGCGAGCGCTTGAGCCCCTCCATCTGGAGGCGGACGGCTTCCAGCCGCTCGACCGGGTCCTCCACCCCGATGGGCAGCTCGGCGAACATGGCCGATACCCGGTTGTTGTAAGTGCCGCGCTCTCCCGGCCGGCGCACCGAGACCGGGACCAGCGTCCGGACCTCCAGCCGCCCCGGATCTTCGTCCCGAGACAGCAGGAGCTGTCGGAACCCACGGGAGATCACGGCCAGCACGACGTCGTTGACCGTGCCGCCCAGCGCGCCCCGCACCTGCTTTACCTCGCTGAGCTGTGCTTCGGCCCAGTCCCACCGGCGGTGCGGTCCGATCGGTCCGTTGAGTGAACTCGGCGGCATCTGACGCAGGACGCCGCTCATGGCCAGCGTGCCCTGCACGGTCTGCACGGCCAGCTCGGCGACCTGGCGGGGACCGCGCAGCAGGGCCCCGATCGCCGCAGCCGCGCTCACCGGGGTGACCAGCCGCCGGGCCAGCGGCTGGGCCAGCAGCTCGGCGGCCGAGGGCTCGGGGCGCGGCTGCCAGCCCGGCCCGACGATGGGCTTGGGTTCACGCTCGGCATCGAGCAGGACCGTCAGCAGATCGGTGGCCGACACGCCGTCGACCATGCAGTGGTGGACCTTGGACACCAGCGCCCAGCGCCCGGCGCCCAGGCCCTCGGCCAGCCACATCTCCCACAGGGGCTTGGAGCGGTCCAGCTGCTGGGACATCACCCGGCCGACCAGCGTGCGCAGCTCCTCCTCGCCCCCCGGCGATGGCAGAGCGGTCCGCCGGACGTGGTAGCCGAGGTTGAAGTGCGGATCGTCGATCCACACCGGTGGCCCGGCATGCAGCGGCGGATAGCGCACCTTCTGGCGGTATCGCGGCACCAGGTGGAGCTTCGAGCGCACGGCCTCCAGGACTTCCTCGCGACCCGGGGGCGGGCCTTCGAAGATGCCCACCGAGCCGATGTGCATGTGGCTGACCTCGTCCTCCACATCGAGAAACGACGCATCCTGGGGGCTCAACGGATCCATGTCAGACCTCTCTCTCCTCGATTGCGCCCAGCCACGCGAGCAGGGCGCGATTCACTTCCCGTGGTGCTTCTTGGTTTACCCAATGTCCAGCGCCCGGCACCACCACGTGGGCCCGCAGGTCGGTTACCCAGCCGTCCATCCCCTCCGCAGGCATGAACTGGCGGACCGGGTCGCGCTCACCGGTCAGGAACATCGCGGGCTGATCGATCCGCCGACCGTCCAGATCCGCGGTCAGCTCCCAGTTGCGATCGATGTTCCGGTAGTAGGCCAGCCCGCCGGCGAACCCGGTGCGCTCGAACGCCTCGACGTACACGGCCAAGTCCTCCTCGGTCATGAACGGCGGACTCGGAGGATCCTCCTCGGCGTCGGCCACCCAGGCAGGATCCCACACCCGCGGCGTACTGATCGTCCGCCGCACGTCACGGGACATCGCCGGCTCGGCCACGCCGGGCTCCTGGAACCACACGATGTAGAAGTCCTCCCCCAGGTGCTGGCGCATGATCTGGACCGGCGGAGCGGGGGCCCGAGGCACGAACGGCACGCTGAGCCCAGCCACGCCCGCGATCCGGTCGGGATGCATCCACGCCGTCTTCCACGCCACGTCGGCCCCCCAGTCGTGTCCAATGAGGACGCCGTGCTCTGCGCCCGCGGCGTCCAGCAGGCTGGTCACGTCCCGGCTCAGAACGTCGATCGAGTAGGCGGCCACGTCAGGCGGCACATCGCTTGAGCCAAAGCCCCGCAGGTCAGGCACGATGACCCGGTATCCCGCGTCGGCCAGGGGGCCGATCTGGCGGCGCCACGAATAGCCGAGCTCGGGGAAGCCGTGGAGCAGGATCAGAACGGGATCGCCCTGGCGTCCCGCCTCCACGGTGTGGAGCTCAGTCCCGTCAGCCATGCGCACGCGCCGGACGCCCACTGACGCCAGCCTACGCCCTTGCCGGCCGCGGTAACTAGCCGGCCGCCGCGGCCAGCGGCTCGTCCGCGGCCACGCAACCCAGGAACGTCTGGACGATCTCGGCGTCGAACTGGGTGCCCGAGTGGCGCTGGAGCTCGGCGATCGCCGCGATTACGGGCAGCGGCGAGCTGTAGACCCGCTCCGCGGTCATGGCCTCGAAGGCGTCGGCCACCGACAGGATCTTGGCCTCCAGGGGGATCTCGGGGCCGGGCAGTCCCAGCGGGTATCCCTCGCCGTCCGGCCGCTCGTGGTGGGCCATCACCCAGCCGCTGATGTCGTCCAGGTTGGCCCCGGCCAGGATGCGGGCGCCCAGCTCCGGGTGCTTGCGCATCTCTTCCCACTCGTGCGCGTCGAGGGGACCAGGCTTGCGGAGGATCGGGTCCGGCACACCGATCTTGCCGATGTCGTGCAGTAGGCCGGCCAGTCGGATGCGCTTGATTCGCTCCTCGTCCAGCTCGAGCGCCGACGCGATCATCTCCGCGTAGCGGCCGACCGTCTGGGAATGCAGTGCGGTCCCGGTGTCCCGCAGGTCCAGCGTCTCGGCCAGGATCAGCACCGCCGGAACGTGCTCCATGTTGGCCGGGCGCTCGCCCGGCTCGCCGTGCAGCGTCTGGCTGACCTCGGAGCTGTAGCTGATCGAGCGATCGCGTCCCAGGCGCTTGGCCAGGTACATGGCCTGATCGGCGCGGCGCAGCAGCTCGTCGCTGGTTTGTCCGTGACGCGGGTAGCTGGCCACCCCCAAGCTCACCGACAGCGGCAGCCCGTACTCCACCAGGGCGTCACGCACGTGACGGCGCAGCCGCTCGGCCAGCACGTGGGCCCCCGCTGCGTCGGTGTCGGGCAGCACCAGGGCAAACTCCTCTCCCCCAATCCGGCCCGCGCCGTCGATCGACCGCTTGACCTCTGCGACCAGGGCGCTGAACTTGCGTAGAGCCTCATCGCCGACCTGATGGCCGAACCGATCGTTGACCAGCTTGAAGTGGTCAAGGTCGCCCACCACCAGTGAGACGGGACCGCCGGTCCGGGCGGCCCGGCGCAGCTCGTCCTCCAGCCGCTCCTCGAAGCCGCGCCGGTTCAGGAGCCCGGTCAGCGAGTCAGTCCGAGCCGCCTCGCTCAGCCTTTCGATCAGGACCTCCGAACGCGAGCGCAGGATGTCGGCCAGGAAACCGATCACGCCGACGGTGCCGATCAGCACCACCCAGCGTCCCACCTCGGCCTGTCCCGGGATCAGGCTCAGGGCCAGCGCGTAGTTCAACCCGACCCAGGCCAGGTTGGCGAATGCGGCTCGGCGCCCCAGGAAGAAGAAGCCGTCGAAGCCCACCCACACGTAGATGAGCGAGTACGGGCTGGAGATCGAGTGGTTGAACACCACCGCCAACGTGATCAGGACCGTCCCGAACGCCAGGACCATGCCCAGCCACAGGTCCGAGGCCGGCAGGCGCCCGGCCGCCCAGACCAGAAACACACCGGTGATGACGGCGGTCACGCTCACCAGTACCAGGGGCAGGATGTGTGTCCCGGTGTCCACTGGGAGGAGCAGCGATCCTCCGGCCAGCAGACCTCCGGCGATAAACAGCGCTCCGAGCGCGCGCCAGCGCACCTCGTGGCGAGACAGGCGCTCGATAGCGTCCCGCCGCACGCGAGCAAGCGAGACGGTGGATACGAACCGGCTGATAGGCCGCCGGGCGCGCGCCCGAGAATTCACACACTTCTTATCGGCAGATCGCGCGCTGGACCTGAACCGGCCAACCTGCGACCGCGCGCGCACAAACGAGCGATCCCGACTCGCTAATCTGACCCAGGCCGAGTCATCGCGCGTCACAGGGGAGCCGTTGACGCGGGGCCGCAGAGGGCGCCGGACCTATCAGGAGAAGCAATGCTTGGGCTCACCCGCTGGTGTATCTCCCATCGCCGTACCGTGATCCTGGGCTGGATCGCGATTGCAGTGATCGCCACCCTGGTGGCGCAGGCGGTGGGCCGCCAGTACGCCAGCAACTTCACGCTGCCCGGGACCGAATCCCAGCACGTGGTCAACCTGCTGAACGCTGAGTTCAAGTCTCAAGCCGGAGACCTCGACCAGATCGTCTGGCACACCTCGACCGGAACCGTCAACTCCCCCGCGGTCCGGCAGGCCGTCCAGCGGGTACTGACCGAGGTGGGCCACATGCCGCACGTGGTCTCGGTGACCAGCCCATACGGCTCGGCCGGGGCATTTGAGATCTCCCAGGACCGCCGGACGGCGTTTGCCAACGTGGCATTCGACAAGCGGGCCAATCAGCTTCCCAACGCCACCGGCAAGCCGATCCTGAACGCGATCAAATCCGTCTCGGTGCCGGGGCTGAAAATGGCCGCCGGGGGCCAGGTCATCGAGGAGGCCGAGGGCTTCAGCATCGGCCCCGCCACGGCGGTGGGGGTCCTCGCAGCGCTGGTCATCCTGCTGATCACCTTCGGGTCGCTGATCTCCGCCGGGCTGCCACTGATCACCGCCGGGTTCGGCCTGATCACCGGAGTGGCCCTGATCGGGCTCGCCACGCACCTCACCAGCCTGTCCAATGTCTCGCCCCAGCTGGCGCTGATGATCGGCCTGGGCGTGGGAGTCGACTACGCGCTGTTCATCGTCACCCGGTTCAAGGAGAGCTTCAGGCGCACGGGGAACGTGGAGCACGCGGTGCTCGAGGCCATGGACACCTCAGGGCGCGCCATCCTGCTCGCCGGGACGACCGTGGTCATCGCGTTGCTCGGCATGTTCGCCACCGGGGTTTCGTTCATGTACGGCCTGGCCATCGCCTCGGTGCTCGCCGTGCTGTTGACACTGCTGGCCTCGATAACCGTGCTGCCGGCCATGCTCTCGCGGGTCGGACACCGGTTGGGCCGGTCCCGGAAAGCCGCCGCGGCCACCGCCAATGGCTTGCCGGCCCGGGAGTCGCTGTGGCGGCGGTGGAGCCTCACCGTTCAGGCCCGCCCCTGGCCCCTGGCTCTGGTCTCTCTGGCCGTGATGGTGGCATTCCTGCTGCCGGTGACCGGCCTCCGCCTGGAGAACAGCGACGCCGGTAACGATCCCAGCAACACCATCACGCGGCAGGCGTTCGACCTGCTGGCCCAGGGCTTCGGCCCGGGCTTCAACGGGCCACTGGCCGTGGTGGTGCCGGTGGGCGCAACCCATCAGGGCACCAGGCTGGCCTCAATCTCCAACGCCGTCGCGGCCACGCCCGACGTGGCCCGGGTGACTTCGCCCCAGCTCAGCCCCTCTGGCCGGGTGGCACTGATCCGGGCCTACCCGGGATCGGCGCCCCAGGACCCGGCCACCACCGCGCTGGTCAACCGCCTGCGCCAGCAGGTGCTGCCGCCTCTCAGGCAGCAGCTCGGGGTGCCCATACTGGTCGGTGGCTTCACCGCCGGGTCGATCGATTTCTCCCACGTGCTGTCCAGCAAGCTGCCGCTGTTCATCGGTCTGGTGGTGGTCCTGTCGGCGCTGCTGCTGTTCGTGATCTTCCGTTCGCTGGTCATCCCGTTGCAGGCCGCCGTGATGAACCTGCTGAGCATCGGCGGCGCGCTGGGCGCGACCGTGCTCGTGTTCCAGAAGGGCTGGCTGGCCGGAGTCTTCGGCCTGCAAAAGGGTCCGGTGGAGCCGTGGGTGCCGCTGCTCATGTTCGCGGTGGTGTTCGGGCTCTCGATGGACTACGAGGTGTTCCTCGTCTCTCGGATACGCGAGGAATGGGTGCGCCACGGTGATGCCCGGCTAGCCGTGGCCGACGGGCTCGCATTCACGGGCCGGGTGATCACTGCGGCCGCCGCGATCATGATCTGCGTGTTCCTGTCGTTCTTCATCGGTAACCAGCGCACGCTCAAGGAGTTCGGCTTCGGTCTGGCCACGGCGGTGTTCCTCGACGCGGTGGTGATCCGCTGCGTGATGGTGCCGGCGGTGCTCGAGCTGCTGGGCGCTCTGACCTGGGAGCTGCCCACCTGGATCGACCGCCGGCTGCCCCACTTCCGAATCGAGGGCAGCCCCGAGATCAGCGCTGGGTTTGCCGTCGACGGCCAGCCGGCCGTCCAGCGAGGCGAGCCCGAAGCCGAGCCGGAGAAGGTCGCTCCCTAGCCTGGACGGATATCCGGGTTGCAGGCTGGGCCGGTACCCAGCAGGATGCCCACGGCACACTATTTCGGGGGTTAATCGTGATCTTCCTCATCACTAGGCCGTTCGTCTGGCTGTTCAAGCTGCTCAAGTCGATCGTCACCGCGCCGTTCAAGATGCTCCGGGCCCGCCGCGATCGCAAAGCGCGGAAGGACGCCAAGTTCGCCGCCCAGGCGGTCAAGGACCAGGCTAAGGCAGCCAAGCAGACCGTGCCGTAGGCCCGCGGGCCAAACCGGGCGGGATCGGCCGGCGCGCGCTCAGCCGGGCAGGCTGTAGTGCGCGAAGAAGAAGAACCAGATCAAGAACGCCTCGACCGCGGCCACCGCCGAGATGACCACGATCCGCTCCACGGCGGTCAGCGGTCGCCTGACCGCTAGCGTCCGGCGCTCGCCGCTCATCGGCTTCAGCCAGGGCGCCTGGCGTCGCCGGACCTTGCGGCCGATGGCCGCGTCGTAGCGAATGCTCAGCCAGGCCAAGAGGCGGTAGAGCAGAAACGTCTCGACGATCAGGACTCCGACCGTGGCGCCGATGGCCCCCATGGTCAGGCTGCCCACGGCAGTCTGGATCCGCGAGCCGACCCACAAGGCCAGCAGCGGCCCCCCACTCCACAGGTTGATGCTGACCAGCGTCGTGGCCGTCGCCAGCACGATGCGCAGCAGCAGGTTACCGAAGCCGCGCGGCCTCTCTGAGTCCTCGGCAACGTTCGAGGCGGCGGGCCGGGCCGTAACCTGAGGCTGCTCGGTGAGGGTCGACTGGGCCATCACCATCAAGGCTAGCCCCGCGCGGCCGCGTACTCCCGAGATACGTTGCTGAGGATCTGCAGCATGGCCCGCGCCGCGGGGGATGTGCCGGCGCTGTCGGGGGTGGCGGCGACCACGTGGCGCACCGGGCGGCGGGGATCCAGCGACCTGATCACCACACCGGGGTGGACATGGGTTAGGGCCAGCCGCGGGATCAGCGCAACCCCCACGCCCGCGGCGACGAGGCCTTGAACGGTCTCGTAGTCGTCGCTCTCAAACGTCACCCGGGGCTCGAAGCCCGCGCCCAGGCACAGTCTGACCAAGTGCCGGGCACACGGACTGGCGGCCGAAGTCTGCACCCAGTCCTGGTCGCCTAGATCGGACAGCCGGAGCGCGCGCTTGCTAGCCAATCGATGTTCGGCCGGCAGCGCCACGTCCATCGGGTCCTCCAGCAGGTGGACCGTGCCCAGGCCCGCGCCCGGGCGCTCGCGCACGCCGGGGAAGTCGAACAGCAATGCCAGGTCAAGCTCCCCGCCTCGCACCCGGGGCGCGATCTCTTCCGGCTCACCCTCGGCCAGGCTCAGGGCCACGCCGGGATGGCGCTCCCGGAACAGAGCCACGGCCAACGGCATCAGCGTCGCGCCGGCCGAGGGGAACGAGGCCACCCGCAGGCGGCCAGCGCGCACCCCCAGGACCGCGTCGAGATCGGCCTCCGCCGCCTCGATCTGGCTCAGGATCGTGTCCGCGTGCTCAACCAGCGTTTCTCCGGCGGCGGTGGGTCGGACGCCCCGGCGATCCCGGACCACCAGCGGGGCCCCAGTCTCAGCCTCCAGCCGCGCGACGGCCTGGGAGACCGCCGACTGGGTGTAGGACAGCGCATCGGCGGCGGCGGAGAACGACCCACGGCGAACCACCTCGCGCAACACCTGGAGCCGGGAGGGACTTAGCATTAGCAAAACTTATCATCTACATGAATTAGTTCACTGGACCTGATATCTCGTCGCTGTCATCCTCCCCCGAAATTCACGAATTTCATGGGGAGGCAACGCTCATGACGAAGGCAATCGTTT
>DATKRM010000358.1:0-3456 GCA_035532195.1 Solirubrobacteraceae bacterium | reverse complement strand
GCGGAAGCTGGCGGCGATCTTCATTGCCTCACGCCGGTTTTCCCCCAACGACTGGAACACCCCGGTCAGGAACTCCTTGTTCGGCACCGCATGGCCGACCTCCAGCGAGGCGTGCCAGGCCGCGAGCAGCGACAGGTCGTGCTCGTCCAGGTCCGCCACCGCCTTGGCGTAGTGGGACTCCAGCTCGGGCTCAGGGATCTCATCGACCCAGGCTCGGACCACCTCGCCCAGGATCTGGCGCCTGGCCTCCCGACCCACGGACTCGGCGATCACCCGGATTGCATTCTGCGGCTCGATGAAGCAGAGAGGCATGGTGACGCCGCAGAAACTAGGCGCCGGGTCGGACGTAACGCCGCCGCCGCCGGCCCGGACGCTATGGGCTCGTGGAGGCCGGCCCAGGCGGGGGATGCTCGGGCAGGATCAGCGGTCGGCGGGGGGGCGCGGAGAAGTCGAACTCGCGCGTCAGATCTCCCAGCAAAGAGCTGTTTTCTCGCACCGCGGGGCGCGGATCGGGGCGCCCATCGGTCCGCGGGTCGAGCCGCTGACCGCCCAGAAAGTCATCTTCGATGAACTTGTTGTACGCGTCGTGGCTGAGGATCTGGTGGTCGATGTAGCTCGGCTTGGCGTACGGGCTGATCACGATGCCCGGGACCCGTAGCCCGTACCCGTTGTTGTCGTCCACCGGAGGCACCACGTGGTCATAGAAGCCGCCCCAGTCATCCCAGGAAAGGAAGATCACGGTGCTCTTCCACTCCGGCCCCCTCATGATTGTGTTGATCAGCTTGGTCACGTAGGCCTGCCCGGCGCTGAGCAGCCCGGGCGGGTGTTCGGACACGCGGGCGTTGGGGGCGATCCAGGACACGGCGGGTAGCGTCCCGCTGGACGCGGCCTGGTAGAAGTTGTCCAGCGACTGCACGTCGCCCAGCTGTCCGTCCTGGGAGACGTCGGTGAACGAGGGCAGCGGGTTCCAGATGCCCGGGGTCTGCGGGGACTGGGCCACCGGGCTGCACGTCATCGAGCCGGGGTTCTCGCAGTCGGGCTCAGTGCCCTTGAACACGTAGTAGCCCCAGCTGATCTGCTGCTTGAACAGCAGGTAGGTGAGGTCGGTCCACGCGTAGTGGAGCTGTCCGTCGTTGGGGCCGCTGAAGCCGCCATCGTCGTTGGGGCTCTGCAGCGCGTTCTTGCACGAGAACGGGTTGAGTGGGTCGGTGCAGTTGGCCGACCATCCGGAGACCAGGAACAGGTGCTGGGGCAGGCTCCAGGAGGAGTTGGGCTCGAACATGTTGTCCTGAAGCACGAATTTCTGGGCGTAGCTCCAGTAGTTGGGGATCTCCCGGGCGTCGTGATAGCCCATCACATCTATGCACTTGCCCCCGGGCACGGCCAGGGGCTGCTGGTTGCACGGGCTGCAGTTGGGGTTGGTGGGATCGGTGCCGCAGCCCGACCCCGTCTCGGCCTGGCCGATGAACCCGTCCATCCTTCCGCCGTTCACGTCCGCCCTGGAGTTGGTGGCGCTGTGTGGCCCGCCGTTGTTCTGATCTGCTGGATCGTGGTAGGGCGCCACGCAGTTGCCGGCCATCGGGTCGGGCACGCACACCCCGGCCGGTATCCCGTCGGCTCCGGGGAAGGTCCCGAAGTAGCTGTCGAACGACCGGTTCTCCTGCATGATCACCACCACATGCTTGATCCGGTGGATGCCGGCCACGGCGAAGTCCAGAGACGGTGAGAACGAGTCGGCGTTACGCGGGCCGCTGGGCATCAGGACCCGCACCCGGGCCTGGCCACGTTCGAACCGGTGCCCGAGGACGAAGTTCGACGCGCGATCCAGGGGCTGATGGGCCACCACCTGCCAACCCCACGGCTCGAGTTGCTCCAGCTCCACCTGGTCGCCCGCATGCGACGGGCTCACGTGACCACTGAACACCACCCGCTCACCCGGCGCCACCAGGGTCTCCGACGGCTTTACCGTGACCAGACCGCGGGCCCGCTGGAGCAGGACCGGACTCTGCGCGCCCAGCGCCGTGACGTACCACTGGCGGTTGGTGGTGACCGCGTGCTGACCGAGCGCGATCTCATACACGCCCTGCGAATCGGCCCGGGTGGCCAGCGCCACATGGAACTGGCGATCGCGGGGGGTCTTGCGCCACAGGAGGACTCGCAGGCCGCCCACGCGCCGGCCGTGCAGGCTCCCGGAGATCACGACCTGCTCGTCGGGCAGCGAGGGGTTGGGGCTCGAGCTGATTGAGATCGAGCGGACGCTGCGCCGGGGCGGGGCGGGACGATGTGAGCCGCCCGGGAGACCACCGGCACCCGAGGGGGCAGCCGGCGAGCTGGCGGCCAGCGCCAGCCCGGCAGCCAGGCCAAGCAGCAGTAGCAGGGCGGCAAGAAAACGTCGCATGGGTCTTCTGCCGTTTACAGACGGCGAAGGTTTCGCGTGGATAACGCCCTCGGGCGCCCGAAGTTGCGATTCACAACCCGAGTGCGTCGCGGGCTCCCGCCACCGCAGCCGGATCAGGCTCGGAATCTAGCGGCAGTCCCATTCTCGTCCGCGCGCCGCGCTCCCAGTTGTAGAAACCCAGATCGAGCGCCTCCAGCGGCAGCTGGCAGGCCTGCGCCAGCTCCCGGGCTCGGCGCTCGAGCAGATGCGGATCGCCGATGCCGAGGGCCCGCTTAGCGGCCAGGGTTACCTCGTCGGTGCCCCCGAGCATCAGCCCTGCGGCCTCCAGCTCGATCGCTCCCAGACGCCCGAGCATGACCAGCAGGTCGAACCTGGCTGCGCGATGCAGCCCCGGGAGGGACAGCCGCTCATAGATCCGCCCGAACCGACGCTCCGGCGTCCACGACGCCTCCCCGGTCAGCGCGGCGGTTTGCGATCCCGCCCGCTCGGCCCAGGCGCGGTAAGCGACCAGCGTGGCCGTCCCCCGGCCCGGGTCGTGGGCGGTCCGCGGGCCGAGGGGCACGTCCTCGAGTGCGGGCAGCTCATCGGTGTGCCACGGCGTTCGCACCGACCGGATGCCCGCGAATGGATCCTCGCCATCCACCGGGCAGAGGTAGGCGATCAGGAAGGCCAGCCAGGCGCGCTCCTCGGGGTCCGAGCCGGAGGCCACCTCCGCGTACAGCCCGGGCGGAGCCTGCTCCAGCGCGCTGAGCCGGCCCGCGGAAAACGCCAGCTCGTCGGCCAGCCGTTCCGCCTCGGCACTCGACTTCAGTCCGGGTACCAGCGAGCTGCGATAGCCGTCGTCCAGAGAGGTGCGTACCCGCCGCACGGTCACCCCTGCGCGGGGCGAGAAACGGTCGCCGCGAGAACGCCCGGAACGCGGGGGCGTCGGGCGGGGCTCTACTCGTCCGGCGCGCGAGGAGATGATCGGCCTGGCCTCGACGTCCTGCTCCCGCGAGCAGATCGGGCAGTTCTGGATCAGGCGGTTGTGTCGGCAGAAGCTGGGCACGCCTGGAGTC
>DATKRM010000357.1:0-20609 GCA_035532195.1 Solirubrobacteraceae bacterium | reverse complement strand
CCGGGTCGGCACCTCGGCCCCCTCCAGCGTCTGCTGAACCGGCGGCAGCTCGGCCCGGGCGACCGGATGCTCGGCTGCCAGGTCCACGCGCAGAAACGGGCTGGTCTGGAGGATGTGCCCGGTCCGCGGGCGGTCTGACTCGATCCGGATCGTCCCCGCGGCCACCGTCTCCGGACCGAAATGCCGCCGCAGCACATCCATGTGCTCGAGCCCGTTGAGCAGGGGTACCACCACGGCCGGCCGGGTCCCGATTCGGCCCAGGGAGGCGGCCAGGCCGTTGGCCTTGGTGGCCACGATCAGCGTGTGCACCGCCTCGTGGAGCCGCGACACCACCCGCGGGCGGACCGTGAAGTTGCCCAGGCGGGCGCTCTGCACCGCGATCCCGGACCCGGCCAGGTGGGTAGCTGTCTCCTCGTGAGCCACCACGACAACCGGCTCTCCGGCACGCTCAAGCGCGGCGGCCAGGAAGCCACCGACTCCACCGGGACCCAGGACGGCAGTCGTAGGCACCGGCCGAACAGTACGGTTCGCCGCCCCGTGCGCGTCCAGATCACACCGGTTCGCGGCTTACGCGACCTTAAGGAATTTGTCTCTCTGCCCTTCCGACTGCATGCGGACACGCCCTGGGTTCCGCCGGTGAGGATCGAGCGCTACATGTTCCTGTCCCGGCGGCTGAACCCGTACTTCGGGCACGGCGAGGCGGAGTACTTCCTGGCCCGGCGCGACGGGCAGGTGGTGGGACGGATCACCGCCCAGATCGATCATGCCTTCAACCGGTTTCACCAAAGCCGCTGGGGGAACTTCGGGTTTCTGGAGTTCGAGGACGACCAGGAGACGCTCGAGTCGATGCTCGACTCTGTCGCAGCCTGGCTGCGCGAGCGTGGCTGCGAGCGGATGGTGGGCCCGATGGACTTCCAGCTCAACGATGAGAGCGGCGTGATGATCGACGGGTTCGAGCGCGAGCCGGTGATCAAGCAGTCCTGGCATCCGCCTTACTACCAGCAGCGGTGCGAGGCCGCCGGTCTGAGCAAGGCGATGGACCTGTTCGCCTATTTCCTCGACGTGCACGACCGCGACAAGGTGCTGCCGGTTCTGCCCGACATCGCCGACCGAGCGAAGACGACGTATGGGATCAACATCCGCAAGATGACCCGGCGTAGCCTGCGCCGCGACTTCGACGAGTTCGCCAAGGTCTACAACGCCGCGTGGTCGAGCAACTGGGGCTTCGTCCCGTACTCGAAGGAGGACCTCGACCACCTCGCCCAGACGTATCAGCTCGTCTTCAGTCGGGACTGGTTCATGGTCGCCGAGATCGACGGCGAGACGGTGGCGATGGCGATCTCGGTGCCGGACATCAATCCGGTCCTCAAGCGGATGAACGGGCGCGTGCTGCCGCTCGGTTGGTGGCACTACCTCAACCGCAACCGGCTCACGGACCACGTCCGGGTTGGCTTCCTCGGTGTGATACCCGAGCATCAGCACACGGGCGCCGCCGCGGCGCTGTACATGGAGCACTACGACATGGCCGAGAAGACGCCCCAGAAGTGGGGCGAGGCGGGCTTCATCCTTGAGAGCAACAAGTCGATGAACCGTGGCCTGGAGGCCATGGGCGGCCGCATCGTCAAGCGCTACCGGGTGTACGAGCGCCTGCTCGAGGGTCCGGCTACGGATCGATGAGCACCCCGGGGTTAAGGGCCCTCGAGGGGTCGAGCGCGGCCTTGGCCGCGCGCAGCGCAGAGGCGAACGGCTCGGGCCGCTGGCGGTCATACCAGGGCCGGTGATCGCGGCCCACCGCGTGGTGGTGGGTGATGGTCCCACCGGCGGCGATCAGCGCGTCCGAGACGGCGGCCTTGATCTGGCCCCACTGCTCGAGCTCTGACCCACGTCGAGCCGGGGCCAGGATCGTGTAGTAGGGCGCCGGACCGTCCGGGTAGACGTGGGTGAAGCGGCACGTCACCGAGCCCGAGCCGCACACCGACCGCACCGCCTCACGCGCCTGGCCGATGACCGCCTCGTGAAATCCAGGGAAGCGCTCCCACGTGATGGCGGTCTCGAACGTCTCCGACAGGACGCCGATGGCCACGAACGTGTCACGCAGGTAGGGGGCCCGCAGAAAGGCCTCACGCCAGCTGCCCACCGCCTCACCGCCGCTCTGGGCTCCGCGCTGCTGACGCCGCTCCCAGGCGCCGCCGTGGTCCTCGCAGATCTGGAGGGCCTGGGTCATCGACGGCTCCACGTCCCGTTCGGCCGCCTCAAAGCCGAGAAGCAGGAGCGTGGCTGAGCCGTCGCCGGCCCCGGTAATCCGGGCCTCGTCGGCGTCGATCAGACGGCAGTTACTGGGGTACAGCCCCGACTGAGACAGCGCCCGGGCCGCCTCCACCCCGGCCTGGAAGCTGGAGAACTTCACGCCGGCCGACGCCCGGCGTGACGGCCGGGGGCGCACTCGGACCCAGGCTTCGGTGATCAGGCCCAGGGTGCCCTCCGATCCGATCAGCATCCGGTCCGGTGACACGCCGGCACCTGATCCCGGCAGCCGCCGGGACTGCCAGATGCCCTGGGGCGTCACCGCTCGGACGGACTCGACCAGGTCGTCGATGTGCGTGTACAGGGTGGCGAAGTGCCCGCCGGACCGCGTGGCGATCCAGCCGCCCAGGGTGGAGAACTGAAACGACTGGGGAAAGTGGCGTAGCGTCAGACCGTGCTGGCCCAGCTGGTCCTCCAGGTCCGGGCCCAGCGCCCCGCCCTGGATGCGGGCGGCCAGCGATACGGGATCTACCTCCATCACGCGGTTCAGGCTCTTGAGGTCGATCGTGATCACTCCGCTGTAGCCAGCGGGCACCGCGGGCTCAACGCCGCCCACCACGCTGGTCCCGCCGCCGAACGGGATCACGGCCGCGCCGGCTCCGGTGGCCCACTCCAGCACGGCCTCGACCTCCTCCTCGCTCCGGGGACGGGCCACGATGTCCGGGACGTGATCGAACTGGCCGCGAAACGCCCGCACGATGTCGCTGTAGGACCGGCCATACGCGTGCAGAGCCCGCTGGTAGGTGTCCTCAGCGCAGATCTCGTCCAGCCCGCGGGGCGGCTGCAGGCGCGGCGCCGGCAGGCTGAGCTCGGCCAGGCCAACCGGCTGCTCGGGCTCCGGTGAGCCGAAGCCCAGCCGCTGGACCAGCTCCGGGGCCAGCCCCCGCAGGTCCTCCACCGAGGGCTGCTCGTCCTCGTAGCCCCAGCCCCAATGCTTGAGTTGGCGGCTCACTGGCGGGTGAGCCTATAGCGGTACCGTCTGCCCCATGGCGACCTACGCCCCCGGCATTCTGGCCCGCGGACCCTGGGATCCCGAGTCGATCGAGGTCACGTGGCGCGCCGAGAGCTTCGAGCCGGCGGCCGAGACCACCGAGGCCGCGGACACGGCGCTGGCGGCGCTGCGCGCGCGCAGCTCGCCCTCCCACGACGGTCTGGCCGCCCGGCTGGCCAGCTACGAGGTCGCGTCGGGCCGGCTGGCGCTGGAGCTCCAGCCGGTTAGGTGGGCGCTGCGGCTGCTGCCGGGCATGGCGGGGCGGAGTCTGGCTGTCCTGTGCCTGGTGCGGTCGGCCGACGGGTCCTGGCTGGCCGGACGGCGGGCCGCTTGGTTGGCCACCTGGCCCGGCCGCTGGGCGCTGGGGGCCGGCGGCTCAGTCGAATTGGACGAGAACCCGACCCATGCCATGGCCCGCGAGCTGCGTGAAGAGTGGTCGGTCGAACCGGAGCGCCTGGTCGTGGAGGCGTTGGTGCTGCTGGACACCGGCCTGGCCATGCTGGTGGGCCAGGCCTGGCTGGCCGACCAGGCCACGGTCTCGCCGGACGCCGAGCACGACGAGTTCGCCTGGTGGCCAGCCGACGTCAGCCAGTGGCCGGTGGAGGCCGACGAGCCGCTGCGGCGAATGGCCTCGCTGCTTGCCGACTGAGCCGTGAAGGCCGTCACCTTCGGCCGGCTGGAGGCGGCTTCGTTCACCCATTCCGCGATCTACCTCGGCCTGTTGATCTGCGCGTTTGCGGCTGGCGGCCCCGAGCCGGAGACCTTCATCCTGGGGTTGGCCCACGGGCTCATATGGATCGGGATGTCGCTGGTCTGCATCGCCGCCGCCCGGGCGCGGATCGTGCCGTTCTGGCTGGCCGTGACCATCGCGCTGCTGGGCGGCCTGGGTCCGTTCGCGGGAACCCTCGGCTTCGTCGTAGAGTCCCGGCGGCGGCGCGCCGGAACACCCCCAATCACGAGATACAGTTGAGGCTCGAATGGCAGTAGACAGCGGCACCGTTCAGGTGGTCATGCCGGCGATGGGTGACTCGGTCACCGAGGGAACGGTGCTTGAGTGGCACAAGCAGGTGGGCGACCACGTGGCGGCCGACGAGACGCTGGTCGAGATCTCCACCGACAAGGTCGACGCCGAGGTTCCCTCCCCGGCCAGCGGGACGCTGACCAAGATCCTGGCCGCCGAGGGAGACACCGTGGCCGTGGGCGGGGTTCTGGCCGAGATCTCAGGCGGTAACGGCGGTACGCCCAACGGATCGGCGGCGCCGGGCTACCCCGTGAGCGACGAGTCGCCCCCGGCTACGCCTGAGGAGCGGGTGGCGGGCGCCGCGACCGAGGCCGAGGGTAGCCGGACGACTCGCGCGGATCGTGCTGAAGCGAGGCCGGATGCCGAGCACGCGCCAAGCGCGAGCGCGAGCCAGGCGGCCGGTGACGAGGTCATCGACATCGTCACCCCCACGGGCGGGGAGTCGGTGACCGAGGGCACGATCCTCGAGTGGTCGGTCAAGGTCGGTGACTCGGTGCGGGAGGGCGAGACCGTGGTCGAAATCTCGACCGACAAGGTGGACATGGAACTGCCGGCCCCGGCCAGCGGGACGATCACCGAAATCTTGGCTGACGAGGGCGACACGGTCACGGTGGGCCAGACGATCGCCCGGATGCGGCAGGGCGAGGCTGAGCGGGTCGCCCCTGGGCCCCGCGAGCGTGATGAAAAAGGTCTGGATATGCGGCCAAATGCATCACGCTCCGACGCCAACGCGTCGCCGGTGGCCCGCCGGGTCGCGGCCCAGGAGGGCGTCGACCTGGGCGGGATCCAGGGCAGCGCCCGGGGCGGGCGGATCACCAAGTCAGACGTCCTGGCCGCGGCCGAGAATGGCGCTCCGGCGGCCGCGCCAGCGCGGGCTGAGGCGGAGATGACTCCGCTCCGAGGCGCCGCCGCCGCGCTGGCCCGGTACATGGACCAGAGCCGTTCGGTCCCCACCGCCACCTCGTTCCGGACGATCACCGTGACCACGCTCGACGCGCGGCGCAAGCAGCTCAAGGACGCGGGCCAGCGCGTGTCATTCACGCACCTGATCGCCTACGCGATCGCCCGGGTGGTCACCGAGGAGATGCCGGTGATGGCCTACCACTTCGCCGAGGTCGACGGAAAGCCCCAGCGGGTGGACGACGGCGCCTGTCACCTGGGGTTGGCCGTGGACGTCGAGCGCAAGGACGGCAGCCGGACGCTGATGGTCCCGGTGATCCGCGACGCCGGCCGCCTGAGCTTCTCCGATTTCCTGGACGCCTACAACGCGCTGGTCGAGAAGGCCCGGACCAACACGCTGAGCGCCGATGACCTGACCGGCGGGAACGTGTCGCTGACCAACCCCGGCGGGATCGGCACCGTGGCCTCGGTCCCCCGGCTGATGGCCGGCCAGGGGACGATCGTGGCCACGGGAGCAATTGGGGTGCCGGTGGGGACGGAGGGCGTCCCGGGGGTCGAGAAGGTGATGACGATGACCTCGACCTACGACCATCGGGTGATTCAGGGGGCTGAGTCTGGGCGGTTCCTGGCGCGGGTCGAGGCGGCGCTGCAGGGTGAAGAGGCTTTCTACGAGTCGGTCTTCCGGGACCTAGGCGTGACGCTACCGGCGTTGCCGACAACCTCGCGTGCGAGGGCGGAGGCAACGCCGGTAGCGCCGCCGCAAGCGACAGCGGAGCCCGTCGAAGAGCTCCTACAAGCCGTCCAAGCTGCCGTGTCCCTGCTCAAGGCCCACCGGACTCACGGCCATCTCGCGGCCAAGCTGGACCCGCTGGGCCGCCAGCCCGAGGGCGACCCGGCGCTCGACCCCGAGCCGCTCGGCCTGACCGAGGAGGTCATGGCCCAGATCCCCGCGCACATCCTGCGCATGTACGTACCGGGTGAGACGCTGGCCGAGGCCCTGCCCCACCTGCGCGAGACCTACTGCGGGCCGATCGCCTACGAGATCGAGCACATCGGCTCGCACCGGCAGCGGCTGTGGCTGCGCGAGGCGATCGAGTCAGGCCGGTTCCGTAACCCGCTGAGCACCGATGAGCAGAAGGCGCTGCTCAAGCGGCTGACCGAGGTGGACGCTCTGGAGCGCTTCATGCACAAGGCCTACCTGGGCCAGAAGCAGTTCTCGGTCGAGGGGCTGGACATGACCGTGCCGATGCTGGATGAGCTGATCCAGCTGTCTGCGGGCCAGGGGGCGCGGGAGGTCGTACTGGGCATGGCCCACCGGGGCCGGCTAAATGTCCTGGCCCACAACCTGGGCCGCCCCTACTACACCATCTTCGCCGAGTTCGAGGGGACTTCGACCCTCCAGGCCGTAACCACCATCCCGCAAGGCGGCACTGGCGACGTGAAGTACCACCACGGGGCCCAGGGCTCCTACCAGCTGCCCAACGGCGAGTCGGTGATCGTCCGGCTGGAGTCGAACCCGAGCCACCTGGAGTACGTGGCCCCGGTCGTGGCCGGTGCGACGCGGGCCGCGCAGACCACCCGCCAGGGGCCGCACGTGCATCGGGACACCAACGCTGCCGTGCCGGTGATCCTCCACGGTGATGCCTCCTTCCCCGGCCAGGGCGTGGTGGCCGAGACGCTCAACCTGCAGGCGCTGGACGGCTACACCGTGGGCGGCACGGTGCACCTCATCCAGAACAACCAGGTGGGCTTCACCACCGATCCCGACGATGCCCGCTCCACCACCTGGGCGTCAGACCTGGCCAAGGGCTTCGACGTCCCGATCATCCACGTCAATTCGGACGACGTGGCGGCCTGCGTCTCGGCGGTCCGGCTGGCTTTTGCCTTCCGCCAGGAGTTCGGCCACGACGTCCTGATCGATCTGATCGGCTACCGCCGCTTCGGACACAACGAGGCCGACGAGCCCGCCTACACCCAGCCCAATATGTACCAGGCGATCAAGCAGCACCCACCGGTGCGCGAGTTGTTCGCCCACCAGCTGATCGAGCAGAACGTGGTCTCAGAGCAGGAATCGACCGAGATGACCGACGAGGTGTGGGCGGAGCTGTCCGACGCCCATCAGACGCTCAAGGACCGGATCAAGGCGGCCAAGGACATTGAGCACGCGACCGGCGAGTACCAGCTGGATCGCACGCCCTCGCCGGAAGTCAAGACCGCGGTGGCCGCCGAGCGGCTGCACGTTCTGGGCGAGGAGCTGTTGTCGGTGCCCGACGGGTTCATCGTGCATCCCAAGCTGCTGCGCCAGCTGGACCAGCGGCGCGAGGCGTTGGACTCGGGCCCCGCCCGCCCGGGGATCATCTGGGCCCACGCCGAGAGCCTGGCCTTTGCCTCGCTGCTGACCGAGGGACTTCCCATCCGGCTCACCGGACAGGACACCGAGCGGGGGACGTTCAGCCAGCGTCACCTGGTACTCCACGACGCCAAGACCGGCCAGGAGTACTCCCCGATCCAGCATCTGCCGGGCGCGCTGGCCCCGATGGAGCTGCACAACAGCCCACTGTCCGAGGTGGCCTGCGTGGGGTTCGAGTACGGCTACTCCCAGGAGGCGCCGGAGACGCTGGTGCTGTGGGAGGCGCAGTTCGGCGACTTCGTCAACGCCGCCCAGGTGATCGTGGACCAGTTCATCGTGTCCGGGCTGGCCAAGTGGGGCCAGACCTCGCGGCTGACCCTTCTGTTGCCGCACGGCTACGAGGGATCGGGCCCCGAGCACTCCTCGGCCCGGGTCGAGCGGTTCCTCCAGCTGACGGCTGAGGGCAACATCCGCGTGGCCCAGCCCACCACCCCGGCCCAGTACTACCACCTGCTGCGCCGGCAGGCCCGGATCGCCAAGCAGCGGCCGCTGGTGGTGCTGACACCCAAGAGTCTGCTGCGGCTCCCGCAGGCCACCAGCCGCTTCGAGGAGCTCACCAGCGGGCGGTTTGAGCCGGTGCTGCCTGAGCCCGGCGTCGACCCTGACCAGGTGCGCCGTCTCATCCTGTGCAGCGGCAAGATCTACTACGAGCTGGCCGGCCACGCCCTGCGGGCGCAGGAGCCCGGGGTGGCCATCGGCCGGGTTGAGCTGCTCTATCCCTTCCCCCAGAAGGAGCTGCTGGCGCTGGTGGACCAGTACCCCCGCCTGTCCGAGGTCGTGTGGGTGCAGGAGGAGCCGCGCAACATGGGCGCCCGCGCCCATATGTCCCCACGGCTGATGCAGATTCTGCCTCAGGAGCTCCAAGTCGGCTACATCGGCCGCCCCGAGCGGGCCTCGCCGGGCGAGGGCTATCCGATCGCCCACGCCGAGGAGCAGGAGCGGATCATCTCCACGGCGGTGGACATGCGAGAGTCGGTTTCCCAGTTCCCGCACAAGGCGCCGGGCGACCGGTAGTGCGACCGGCCCGGGGCACGCGGATGAAGGGGCTGGCCGCGCTGCTGGCCGCGGGTGCAGCACTCGGCCTGGCGCTGGCCGGGTGCGGCTCCGGATCGCTGGACCCGGTCGCCCAGGCCGCTACCAAGTCGGCCACCGCCGCCGGCTATCGCATCAAATTCACCCTGCAGATCAGCTCGCCCGCGCTTCCCGCCCCGATCACCGCCACCGGCCGCGGAAGGTTCGATCGCCCGGCCCGGAGCGGATCGCTGGTACTCGACATGGATCTGGGCAGCATCCCGCAGGTGAGCCAGGTGCTGGGCACCAGCCGGCTGCGCCTGGAAGAGCTGATCAGCGCAACCACGGTCTACATCCACCTACCGGCCGCGTTGCGCCACCGGATCCCGACGCTGAGCGCGCCGTGGCTGAAGATCGATCTGGCCAGCGCCGGGTCGAGCGCGGGGGTTCCCGGGCTGGGGTCGTTGTTCAACAACCCCACGTCCACAGATCCCAGTCAGCTCCTGAACTACCTGCGGGCCACGTCGGGCGGGGTAACCAAGGTGGGTACGGCAACGGTCAACGGGCTCCAGACCACCGAGTACCGGGCCCAGGTGAACCTGGACAAGGTTCCCGACCTGCTCCCGTCCGCCCAGCAGGCCCAGGCCCGCCAGGCCATCGCCGCCGTCGAGCGCCTGACCGGCCTGCACCAGATCTCGGTCGAGGCTTGGATCGACGCCGGCAACCTGGTGCGCCGAATGCACGTCACGTTCGACGAGAAGCTGCCCACCGGTCAAGCACTGGCCGTCGGGGTCACCGCGGACTTCGTCCAGTACGGGCCCCAGCCGCCGCCGGTGCTGCCCCCGGCCAGCCAAGTCACCGACTTGACCGGAAAACTGAGCGGGGCCGGCGCCACCACCACCCCCTGACCGCGCGCCCGGGCCCGCGGTCTGGCACCCTTAGCCGATCCGCTTCCGTAGACAGGGCACGAGCCGCGACACCGCGCGTCGACATCTGACGCCGAACTTCCGCGTGCATGACATGGCGATTGACCTCGGGACTGCCAACACGCTGGTCTACGTGGGCGGCCAGGGGATCGTGGTCTCCGAGCCCTCCGTGGTGGCCGCCGATACCGAGACCGGCGCCGTGCACGCCGTGGGCTCTGAGGCCCAGCGGATGATCGGGCGCACCCCGTCCACGATCGCGGCCACCCGGCCGCTGCGTCACGGTGTGATCGCCGACTTCGAGGTCACCGAGCAGATGTTGCGCTACTTCATCCGCCGGGTGCTCGACCGCCGGATGGCCCATCCCCGGCTGATCGTGTGCGCCCCGTCGGGCATCACGGAGGTCGAGAAGCGGGCCGTGGAGGAGGCATCACTGGCCGCCGGGGCCCGCCGGGTCCACCTGATCGAGGAGCCGATCGCCGCGGCCATCGGCGCCGGGCTGGAGATCGAAGAGCCGGTGGGCAGGATGGTCGTGGATGTGGGTGGCGGAACGAGCGAGATGGCGGTGATCTCGCTGGGCGGGATCGTGGTCGCGCACTCGATCCGGGTGGGGGGATACGAGATGGACGAGGGAATTGCCCACTACCTGCGCGCCGTGCACCAGCTGGCCATTGGCTCGCAGACCGCCGAGAAGATCAAGCTGGCCATCGCGTCCGTGACGCCCAACGGCAATGAGCCGGAGATGCAGGTGCGCGGACGCCACCTGGTCAGCGGCCTGCCCACCTCGATCAGCATCTCCGCGGCCGAGGTGCGCAGCGCCGTGATGCCTGCCGTCCGCGAGATCATCCAGGGCATCCGCGACACGCTGGAGCAGACGCCGCCCGAGCTGTCCTCCGACATCGCCCGGGACGGGATCCTGCTGGCCGGTGGCGGCACGATGCTTCAGGGATTCGCCGACCTGGTGGGCGCCGAGACGGGGATGCCCGTGCACTCGGCCGAGTCGCCGTTGACCTGCGTGGCCTCAGGCTCGGGCCAGGCCCTAGCCCACCTCGACACGCTCGCTCGCTCCAGCCGACCGCGGTCCTACGCCGCTTCCGGCGACTGGCGCACGGCGTAGGCGCGGCTGGAGCCAGCGCAGCGCCGCGGCCAGCCCGCAGGCGGCCAGCAGGATCAGGAACGCATCGACCGGCTCGCGGAAGCGCGGGGTCTCGGCGTTGATCACCGCCACGCTCAGCCACAGCAGCACCGGTGTCACCCACAGCCACCGCCAGGCTCGGCGTGCGGCCCGGGTGACCGCGCCGGCTAGCGCCAGCAGGCATAGCACCCAGAATCCGATCACCCCGACCCGGGCTAGGCCGATGGGCAGCGAGATCGCGTTGGCCGAGGCGCGCCAGGCCCCGGAGCCCTCGAGCTCGAGCAGCCGGCGGGAGTTGTAGAAGGCCACCGCGAACGGGGCGTACAGATGGTCGGAGATGTAGTTCTGGCCCTGGGTCTGGAGGCGATCGGAGAGCCCGGGCTCGGTGAGCCGGCCGGCCTGCCCGATCAGCGGTCCTTCGCCCGGGATGCCGTAGTACAGCCGCCATTTGTAGGGGATGCCGGGGTTGTTCGCCGAGGCTGGGTTGTAGGTCCCGACCAGGGTTATCCCCGTCTCGTCGGTCACGAACACGAAGCGATGCATGACCACGGCGTTGCGCACCAGCCAGGGGACCAGGGTGAGCAGCATGCAGCCCACGATCAGGCCCGGGGCGGCCACCGACCGCCACCAGCGGGATGACTCCGCCGCGGCCCGGTGGTGGCGAGGCCGGATGCCGAGCGGGCCTGCGGCGGAGCCCGCCGCGCTCGCCGGTCTGACCCGCCACCCGACGAGCAGCAGCGGCACCAGCACGACGATCGTGTTGACGTGGGTCAGCACCGCCAACCCGGTCAGGACCCCCGCTCCGACCAGCCAGCGATAGGGCCGCTCCGAGCGCAAGGCCCTCAGCCCGGCCCACAGCGCGCCCAGCACCAGCGGGGTGGCCAGGTTCTCGGCCACGATGGTTCCCGACAGCCCGATGAACACGGGGTACAGAGCCGCCAGCAGCAGGGCGATCAGCGCGGTCAGCTCGCCCAGCCCCTCCAGGGCCACCAGGCCGATCAGCGCGACCGTGACCGTCCCCAGTAGGGCCTGTGAGATCCGGGCCCCGTGCACCGCGCCGCTGGGGATCCGGGTGTGTCCGTTCACGCGCTTGACTGAGGTGTGGCCGTCGATCAGGTCCACCGCGGCCAGGAGGTACGGGTAGCCCGGGGGGAAGTAGGCGCTGGGCCCGCGGGTCCCGCCCGCGCCCACGCCCGGGGCGTGACTGTTCGTGTAGTTGCCGGTATGGGCGATCTGGCTGGCCAGCGCCAGGTAGGTGCCGGCATCGTTGACCGGCCGGTAGGAGGTGGTCTCGACCTCGACCAGGCGGACGGCCAGCGCCAGCGCCAGGATCGCCGCCACGAGCACGGTTGTCCGGGAGGGGGGCCTCCTCACCGCACGGCAGGTTAGTCCGACTCAGGCCGCGGCGGCGACGGCGTCGGACCGATGCGGCTCCTGGCCAGGCGGCTGGCGCGCGAACTGCAGCACGCCGTCTTCCAGCGGGGCCTTGCGGATCAGCTTGCGGTCCCGGATGTAGTTCTGGTACAGCCGCCAGGGCGGGCGGGAGCCCTGCTTGGGAAACAGGTGGATCGATCGCTGGACGTAGCCCGAGCTGAAGTCCACGAAGTCCACCGGTTCGACCGACCCGGGGCGCAGGGTGGGCACAGCCGAGCTGTAGCCGCGCTCATACATGTAATTGAGGATCCGGGTGACGTACTCGCAGGTCAGATCACTTTTCAGCGTCCAGGAGGCGTTGGTGTAGCCAAAGGCGAACGCCAGATTGGGTACGCCGGACAGCAGGCAGCCCCGGTAGATCATCGCCTGGGGCAAGTCCACCGGCTGGCCGTCCACCTCCAACTCCACGCCGCCCAGGGCCAGCAGGTTGAGGCCGGTGGCTGAGACGATCACCTCGGCCTCGAGCTCCTGGCCCGAAGCCAGCCGGATGCCGGTCGGCGTGAACGTGTCGACGTGGTCGGTCACCACCGACACCCGGCCGTTTCCGATTCCCTCGAACAGGTCGGCGTCAGGGACCAGGCACATCCGCTGATCCCACGGGTTGTAGCGGGGCTTGAAGTGCGTGTCGATGTCATAGCCCTCAGGCAGCTGACGCTCCAGGCCGGCCCGGATCATTCGCTTGACCACGTGGGGGCGATTGCGGCTCAGCCAGAACATCAGCATCGTGATCAGCACGTTTTTCCAGCGAACCAGCGTGTAGGCGGCCTGGACCGGCAGCAGCCGGCGAGCCAGCTTGGCCAGCGGGTCCTCTCCCGGGAGCGAGACGACGTAGCTCGGTGAGCGCTGCAGCATCGTCACGTGCGCGGCCCTCTCGGACATGGCCGGCACCAGCGTGACCGCGGTGGCTCCGGAGCCGATCACGATCACCCGCTGGCCCGTGTAGTCGAGATTCCGGGGCCAGAACTGGGGGTGGACGATCGCGCCGCGGAACTGATCCCGACCGGGGAAGCCCGGGTTGTGGGGCTCGTCGTAGTGGTAGTAGCCGCTGCACATGAACACGAACTGGCAGCTGAACCGCAGCGATTCTCCTGTGTCGGTCCGCTCGGCCTCGACGGTCCAGCGCTGATCGGTAGTCGACCAGCTCGCCCGGGTCACCCGGTGGTGGAGGCGGACCTTCTCATCGACGCCGTACTCACGCGCCGTATCGAGGATGTACTGGTGGATCGAAGCGCCGTCGACGATCGACTGATTGCTGTCCCAGGGCCGGAAAGGAAAACCCAACGTGTACATGTCGGAATCCGACCTGATGCCGGGATAGCGGAACAGGTCCCAGGTGCCCCCGATGGCGCCCCGCGCCTCCAGGATCGCGTAGCTCTTGTGCGGCGCATCGCGCTCCAGGTGGCAGCCGGCCCCGACTCCGGACAGCCCGCCGCCCACCACCAGCACGTCCAGATGCTCGACCGGTTGGCCGGCCGGTCCATCGGCCGAAGCGGTGGAGAGCGTCCCCGAACCCACTGCGCGGCAAATCCTACAGAACTGAAGCTTTTGCCAGGCACGAGGTATCTGGCGATCAGCCGCGAACAATGCAGGGTGTCGGCTCGGAGCGAGGACAAATCGGGCAGGTCAGGCACGCTCCGGCTGGCCGGCGCGTCCGACCTCTATGCCCAGATCCTGGCTCAGTTGAGCCCGGCCGACCGCGAGCTCTTGCACCGGGGCCTGGCCGCTCGGGGCCACGAGCTGTGCGACCAGGGCGGCCAGACCGTGGGCACGATCGTCGCCGTGCTGATCGACCGGGAGACCGCCCAGCCCCAGTGGCTGGCGGTCGAGGACCCCCTCCGGCAGCGGCTGGTCGGAGTTCCGATCGCCTGTCTGGAGGCCATCGGGTCTCGCTACCGCACGCCCGTGCGGGCGGCCGGGATCCAAGCCGCTCCGGACGTCCCGCTGGCCGGTCTGCCCGCCAAGATCGAGCACGCCCTGTGTCGCCACTATGGACTGGCTCGGACCCGCGGGGCAACCGAGCCGGCCGATCGCCGGGCCACGTCGTCCCGGGCGTTCCAGGACCCGGGCGGCACTGGTCAGATCGGGTGGCTGCCCGGACCGCGCGGCAGCTGACGGTCTCGATCCTCCCTCAGTGGAGGAGGCCGACGATCCTCGCGCAGTCCCAGTTTGCGATCCCGGAGCCCCCGGCCCAGATCCGGGTCGCCACGGCGTCCTGCTCGGCCTTGCTGGTCAGGTAGGCCGCCGGGCCGCTACCCCCGTAAAGGGCCCAGGTGCTGGGGATGATCTGGTAGTAACCCGACGCGCCGGCGCTGTTGGGCGGCAGGTTCTGACCGCCGCTCTCGCACAGCACGATGGCGTACGGGATGGCCCACCCGCCTGAGGGCCCGAGGGCAGGGCCCGCGCCCGGCGCGCTGGACGAGCTCGCTTGCTGGGCCGCCGCCGCCTGCTCGGCCTGGATCTTGTTGATTTCGCTCTGGAGCTGGCCGGCCTTGGCCTGGCTGGCGCTCAGCGCGGCCCGCTGCGCAGCCTGCGCCTGCTGGAGTGCGCCCTCCCGGTTCTGGAGCAGCGAGTCCATTCCGGCCAGCGCCCGCCGGCGGAGCTCCGCGTCCGCGGTCAGCTGGCGATCGGTCTGCTCCAGCTTGGCCAGGCGCCGCGCGGCGCTGTCGGCCTGGTGCTTGGCCGTCGTGGTGATGGCGATGATCTGCTGCTGCTGGTGCTCGGCGTCCCGCAGGTAGGTCAACCGCTCGAGCAGATCGGTGAAGCCACCCGAGTCCAGGACCACACTGACCAGGTCCGGGCTGTCGGACTCGTAGCGGCTGACCAGCTGCTGGGCCAGGAGCTGCCGGCCCCACGCCAGCCGGCGCTTGAGCAGGGCGACCAGCTTTCGCTCCCGGACCAGGTCGGCCTGGGTCTGGGCCAGCTTTGCCCGATCGGTGTCGAGTTCGGCCTGGACCGCTTCCTCCCGCGAGCGGACCAGCGAGATCTGCGCCTCCAGGGAAGAGATCAGGCTGGACAGCGTCTTCAGGCTGTCCTGGAGGTGCTGCTGGCGGCCCTGCTGGGCCGACAGCTGCTGGCTGAGCTGGTTGAGGCCGGTCTGGGCGTCCGAGGACACCGGCACCGTGGCCAGGCCGACCAGGGCGCACGCACCCGCCAGCCACGCGGCCGCGCGGATGCGGAGGATGCAAAGGATGCGAAGGATCGAGGTTGTCATAAGCCTGGATGCCCCCCGTTTCCCACGCTACGCAGGGAATTCGGCCGCGGGCACGTTACCAGGACCGGTCCCGCGGGGTATGAGTTCCGGCGTGATCTGGGCCCAGCACACGGTTCGCCTCGCCCCCCGGCCCCGAGGCTTCCACCTCATCACCTCCGAGGTGCTCGAGGCGATTCCCGAGGTGGGGCGGATTCGCGTCGGGCTGCTGCACGTTTTGATTCAGCACACCTCGGCCTCGCTGACCCTGAACGAGAACGCCTCCCCGGACGTCCGGCGTGACTTCGAGACCTGGGCCAACCAGGCGGTGCCCGAAGGGGCGCGCCACTGGACCCACACGCTCGAGGGTGCCGACGACATGCCGGCGCACATCAAGGCGGCGCTGTTCGGGCCCGTCCTATCGCTTCCGGTGTCCGGGGGGCGGTTGGCGCTCGGGACCTGGCAGGGCATCTACCTGTGCGAGCACCGCGACCGCGGCGGAAGCCGGACGCTGGTGGCCACGGCGTTCGGCGAGGGGTAGGCCGGGTGGGGCGGGTGGCCCGTTGGGGCGGCCGGCGGCTCGCGGGGCTGCGCAGCGGCGAACTTCGGCAATCCAGTTTGCTGCGCATGCGTCAACCCCAGCGCCAAAGTTCGCGCGAAGCGTTACCGCCGCCCTGACCACCGCCCCTGATTTACTCCCTAATGGTCTCCCGTCACGGTAGATCTCTGATCGTTCGCCGTCAAGCGTCCGCCTAGCGTCCTTTCCACACCGGCGGGCGTTTCTCGGCAAACGCTGTGGCGCCCTCGCGGGCGTCCTCGGACGTCATCACCGGTCCGACGATCTCTCCCTGACGGGCGAAGAACTCGGCGTCCGGCCAGTCGGCTGACTCGACCATCACCCGTTTGGTCGCCGCCAGGGCCAGCGGGCCGTTGGCCGCGATCGTCGCGGCCAGCTCAAGCGCTGCATCCAGCGCGCCACCCGGGTCGGTGAGGCGGTTGATCATCCCCAGCTCGTAGCCGCGCTCGGCGTCAATCGGGTCGCCGGTCAGGGCCAGCTCCATGGCCAGGTTGCGCGGGAGGGTGCGGGGCAGCCGGAGCAGGGCCCCACCGGCGGCGACCAGCGACCGCTTGACCTCAGGCACCCCCAGTCGTGCCCCGCGTGAGGCCACGATCAGATCGCAGGCCAGCGCCACCTCCAGGCCGCCGGCCACCGCGAAGCCCTCGACCGCGGCAATCAGCGGCTTCACGGCGGGACGCTGGACGATGCCGGCGAACCCGCGGTCGCCGGCGTAGGGTCGCTCTCCGGTGACGAAGGCCTTGAGGTCCATGCCGGAGCTGAATCCCTTGCCCGCTCCGGTGATTACGCCCACGGACAGGCCGACGTCACCGTCGAGCTCGTCCAGGGCGGCCGCCATCCCCTGGGCCACCGCGGCGTTCACCGCGTTGCGCTGGTCGGGGCGGTTGATGGTGATCAGGAGCACCCGGTCCCGGTGCTCGGTGAGGACTGCTGGGGCGTCATTCATGCCGCGAACAATTTCAGTTCCGGCGCGCGCTCGCCACGCAGCACGGCTAGGTCCACCTCGACGCAGTCGATCCCGCGTGCCCCGGCCAGGACGCGCGCCTGCGGCTTGATCGTCTGCGCGGCCAGAACGCCGCGGCACGAGCTCATCGCCGGATCGAGCCGGATCCGCTCCAAATAACGCGACAGCTGCTCGACGGCCTCGATCCCCGCCACGCGCTTGACCTCGACCGCGATCCAGCGCTCCTCGGCGTCGCGGCACATGAGGTCCACGGGCCCGATGTCTGTGGGCCACTCCCGGCGCACCAGGCGAAGGCCTTCTCCGCAGCACTCGGGTTGCTCGGCCAGGAGCTCCTGGAGATGGGCCTCGACGCCGTCCTTGGCCAGGGCCGCGTCGTCGTCCGGTTGGCCCATGTCATGCGCGACATCGGACAGGACCTCGCGGACCGAGATCTCGAGCCGGTCCTCGCTCGAAGCGGCGCGTTTGCGCACCACGATCAGCTTGTCCGACTCCTCGATGACGGTCGGCGGCGTCATCCAGTTCAGCGGCTTGTACCCCCCGGCGTCGGCATGTACCAGCACCGACCCGTCCGCCTTGACCATGATCAGTCGCAGCGCCTCGGGCAGCAGCGCGTTTAGGCGGCCGGAGTAGCGAACCTCGCAGCGGGCGACGATCAGACGCATCGACCCACCCTAAGATCAGGTGCGGACACATGCGCAACCAACTCCGCCCTCTGTTCGATCGCGTGGTGATCAAGGAGCTCGACCCTGACCGGGTCCGTCGCTCGGGCCTGGTCATCCCTCCCGGGACCGAGGAGCCGCCACCCCAGCACGGGATCGTGCTGGCCGTGGGCCCGGGCCTGGACTGGTGGGACCAGGCGGGTATCGTGATGCCGGTAAAGCCCGGCGACCACGTGGTGTTTCCTGCCTCGGCTGGGGCCTGGGTCGAGGTGGACGAGGAGCGCTTGCTGGTCTGCCGGGTGGGCGAGCTGCTGGGCGTGCTCGAGCGGGTCGAGGACTGCCCGAGCTGTAGCGGGCGGCCGCTGGGCCCGCAGGAGTCCTGCCCGGTGTGCGGCCGCGAGGGGTCGGCGTCGCGGCGCTAGGCCGCGGTGCGTTGGGAGAGCTCGCGGGGCTGGGCGGATTTGACCCGTTCCAGGAGATCCGCCACCTCGGGATCCTGGGCCAGCTTCAGGGCCCGGCGGCACGCGTCCGCGCATTCGCTGAGCCGGTCGGTGCGGGCCAGCGCGTGGGCGTAGCTGCTCCAGGCCTGGGGAGAATCTGGCTCCAGAATCGTGGCGGCGTGAGCCGCCGAGACCTCGGCGCCCACATCTCCGGCCAGGTGGTAGGCCAGCGCCAGGGTGAGCAGACCCTCGGTGGTGGGGCCGGCCAGGCGGGCCTGCTCGAGCGCGGAGATCGCCCCCGGGCGATCCATCAGGCGCAGGCGCAGGCGGCCCAGCCGCTCCCAGGCCGACGGGTCGGCGGGGGCGCGGTAGGCGGCGCGGGCGGCCGCCTCGGCCGCCAGGTCGATCGCTCCCATGTCCTCGTAGATGCGGGAGGCGAATCGCTCGGGCGTGGGCCGGTCGGTGTCCACTCGCGCCCAGTTACGAACCGCCCGCGCGGCGGCCGGCAGGTTGCCGGCTTGCCAGAAGGCCACGGTCAGCAAGCGGAGCACGATCGGGTTGGACGGCTCGGCATCCCGGGCGTAGACTAGGCGCTCGGCGGCCAGCTCGGCGTCACCCTCGGCCAGCGCGTGCTGGGCCGCGGTCATGAACCGCTGCACCCGCTCGGCTCCCGGGTCCGGCTGGGAGAAGTCCACGAACTGCAGCGAGCCCGCCGGGACCGTGCGGACCCCGACGCCGAACTTCATCCGCGCCCACTGCTGCACGTCCTCATCCTCGCCGGAGAAATAGATTCCGGTCACCGTGCCCACGCCCCACTCGGGGTAGGACAGGCACCGGGCGTAGCGGTGCACCACCGAGTGGTCGGGCACCCGGGAGCCGAACGGGTCGTGCTTGGCTCGGTCTTCGGCCGTGGCCTTGGCTCGCTGCTCGGCTTCGTAGGCCCGCCGGCCGGCCTCCTCACGGGCTTTGCGGGCCGCCTGGGCGGAGGCTTTGACCGCGCTGCTGCTGACCCGCCCGCCGCGGGAGGAATCGGCCAGCTGTGCGAGCTGGTCGGCGGCCTCGTTGATCGCCTGCAGGTGGCGCTCGTGCTCATGGCGGCGGCCTGGCGGGGCGATGTCCGGGTGCCAGCGCTTGGCCATCCGGCGCCGGGCCAGCTGGACCTCCCGCTGGTCGAACGGAGCCTCGAGCTCGAGGAGCAGCAGAGCTTGTTCAACGTCGAGAATGCGCGCCATATGACCCCTCAACGTTAGCGGCGCACACGTCTACATAGCCGCGTCACAAGACGGCGCAGGGGTTGCAACAAGTTGGCTTCATTCGGTCTCACGGGGCCCGAACGGATCTAGCGTGGCCCGGCATGAGCAGCGAGAGGCCCAGGCGCGGCGCGCGAGCGGCCGGACTGGCGCTGGTCCTGTTCCTGTCGACCTTCATCGGCGTCGCCGTGCTCGCCGTGCTGCTGGCCATGATCGCTGGGGCGTGCCCGGGCGGGTTCAGCGGGAGCGGAGATGCTGCCTCGTCTGCGGCCCGGAGCGCGATCCCGGCGAACCTGCTCCCGATCTACCGGCAGGTGGGCGCGCAGTACGGACTGCCGTGGGAGGTGCTGGCCGGGATCGGGACCGAGGAGTGCTCCCAGGCCCAGACCTCCGATCCCGCGTGCACGCTCCAGCCGGGAGCCACCGGGCCGGGGGCCGCCAACTACGCCGGCGCCTCGGGCTTGATGCAGATCGGGGTCGGCGGAGCCGCCGGCGACGAGTACGGCGAGCTTCGCGGGTATCTGCCCAACCCGGCACTGGGGCCGCACGACCCGCTGACCGCGGTGCAGCTGGCCGCGCTGGTCCTGATCAAGCACAAGGGCGCGCCGACCGGCCAGCCGATCGACGCCTATCTGCCCTACGTGCGCGCGTACAACGGATCGGGTCCCGAAGCCGACGCCTACGCGGCCCGGGTGATCGCGGACGCTCACCGCTACCAGGGCACCGGCAGCACGAGCTTCGTGTCGGCCGGTGGCTTCTGCCCGGTCACGGTCGGAGGTCCCGGCGGCTACGTCAACCCGTTCGCGCACGCCCAGGTCAACGCCTCACGGATCGACCAGGGGGTCGACTACGGAGGCAGCGGCCCGATCGACGCCCTGGGCCCGGGGCGGGTGGTGATGGTCTCGAGCACCGACACCGGCTGGGGCAACGGCGACGGCTGGGTCTCCTACCAGCTGACAGCCGGGCGCTACGCGGGCGCCTACGTATTCGTGGCGGAAGGCATCACTCCCAGCGTGCAGCCGGGGCAGACGGTGAGCGCGGGGCAGCAGATCGGGACGTTCAACGGCCACTCGATCGAGACCGGATTCGCGGCCGACGGCCAGAGCGACTCCGCGCTGGCCCACGGCGTGGGCGGCGAGGGCGCCGACACCGCCGCCGGCCGGGCGATGAACCAGCTGCTGGTCTCGCTGGGCGCGCCGGGCGGGCACCCGGACACCGGCGGCGCGGCGATCGTGGGCGGCCCGGTCCCGGCGGTGGCCTCAGGGGCTTAGGAGAATGGCGGGGCCAGCAGCAACCGGTTCACCGGGACGCTACGTTCAGCACCACGGTGGTCACGAATAACAAGAGAGCAGCGGCGCGCAGCAATCCCGCTCCCCGCGGGCCCAGGCGGTGCACCACCATGT
>DATKRM010000356.1:0-18573 GCA_035532195.1 Solirubrobacteraceae bacterium | reverse complement strand
AGAACACCAGAATCACGATCGCCACGACCAGCGCCACCAGCCCGACCATGGCCAGAAACGAGGGCTGGTCATCGCGCTCGTTCACAGCGTCGAGACCCGGCGGAACGATTCGGGGCGGAGCAGATCGGCCACGAGGTAGATCGAGCCCGCCGCCACCACGGAGCCGCTCGGCCCGGCCAGCTGGCGGGCGCGCTCCAGCGCGGCCTGCGGATCAGGAACGATCTCGGCCGGCGGCCCGTCGAGTTGACGGGCCAGCGATTGAAGCGTGGGCGGGGGCAATGCCCTGGGATTTTGACTGCTGGTGAACACAACTGCCTGACAGACCGCCAGCAACCCGGCCAGCATCCCCGCCGCGTCCTTGTCGTCGAGGATCGACAGCACCGCCACCAGCCGCTTCGCCCCCGGGCCCGCCGCCTCGGGGAGCGACTGCACCAGCGCGGCAATCCCGTCGGGGTTATGGGCCGAGTCGACGATGGTCACTGGGTCCTGGGCGATGACCTGGAGCCGGCCCGGCACCCGGACCTCGGCGGCCGCCCGGGCTACCGCCGGCTCGTCCAGCTGGCCCAAGTAGGCGCCGGCCGCCGCCCGGGCCAGGGCAAAGTTTCGGCGCTGAAACAGGCCCGGCGCGCCCAGTGCCACGCCCGGGTCGGCCGACGCGCGCACGATCCGCGCCCCGCGTTCGGCGGCCACCGTCTCGGCCACCTCAAACGCGTCTGGGTGCAGCCCGTGGCCCAGCACAAGCGTGCCCTGAGGCTTGACCACATCCAGCTTCTCGCTGGCGATATCCCGGATCGTCGGCCCCAGCCAGCGCGTGTGCTCGAGGCCGACTCCGGTCAGGACCTGAACCCGGGACGGGATCACGTTGGTGGCGTCGTAGCGTCCCCCGAGGCCGGCTTCGACCACCGCCACCTCGACCCCCTGGGCCGCCATCTCCGAGTAGGCGGCGGCCGTCAGCAGCTCGAACTGGGTGACCTGCTCTCCGGCGCCCAGCGAGCGGTCGACCAGCTCAGCCGCGCGGATCACCCGGGCCACCGCGGCCGCGAACGCCCGCGGATCCAGGTCGGTTTCCTGGATCCGGATCCGCTCGCCGTAGGACACCAGGTGCGGCGACAGGAAGGCGCCGGTGCGCACGCCATGGCGCTCGAGGATCGCCGCGATCATCCGCACCGTGGAGGACTTGCCGTTGGTCCCCACCACGTGGATGGACTCAAACCGCTGCTCGGGGTGCTCCAGCGCGGTCATCATCCTGCGCATCCGGTCCAGGCCGAACCGCATGCCGAACAGCTCGCGAGCCAGGACGTAGCGCTCCGCGTCCTCGGCTCTCACAGGGCCTCGAGCTCCTCCCGTAACCGTTCGAGCTTCTGCCGCTCGGCATCAACGATCTCATCGGGCGCCTTGGCCACGAAGCCGGGGTTGGCCAGCTTACGCTCGGCCCGCTCGATCTCCGAGCCCAGCCGGACGCGCTCGGCCTCCAGCTTGCGCTCGGCCGCCTCTGGGTCGAGACCCGCGCCGGGGAGTATCTCCACCGCTCCCCCCGGCACCGGCACGGCGGCGGCCGCCTCGCCGGGGCCGCCGTTCAGCTCCACTCGCGCCAGCCGGGCCAGCTGCTCGCTGGTCTCCTCATAGCCGTCGGCGGCCAGGCGCGCGGTCAAGATCTGCCCTGGGCGCACGCCCGCGCCGTCGCGCCAGGTGCGGAGCGCCTGCACGGCCTCGATCATCCGCTGCAGCGAGGCCTCCGCCTCGGCATCCGGCGCGCCGCCGTCGCTCAGCTCGATGCCCCTGGCCAGGAGCCCCTGGGCCCCGGGCACGTGGGCGTAGATCTCCTCGGTCACGAACGGGATCATCGGGTGCGCCAGCCACAGCGTCCGGATGAGCACGTGCAGCAGTGTCTGGGCCACCGCCGGCTCCCCGGCCCGCAGGCGCGGTTTGACCAGCTCCAGGTACCAGTCGCACAGCTCGGCGTACACGAAGTCATACAGCTCCAGCGCCGCGTGGGAGAAGTCGAAGCTCTCGACCCGCCGGGTCACCTCCGCCTCGGCCCGGCCCAGCCGAGCCAGGATCCAGCGGTCCTCGACCTGGGCTGGAGTCGCGGCCGCCCGGACATCCGGGCCCACCCCGAGGAGGATCAGCCGGGCCGCGTTCCAGAGCTTGTTGACCAGGGCCAGGCCCTGGGCCACCTTGTCCTCCGAGAAGCGAACGTCCTGGCTAGAGGCCATGGCCAGCAGGCCCCAGCGCACGGCGTCGGCGCCGTAGGGCGGGAAATCGCCTCCCGGCGTGAACACGGGCGGCCGCGGGCCGCCCTCGATCAGGTCCATGGGGTCGATCCCGGTGCCCAGCGACTTGGACATCCGGCGGCCGTCCGGCGCCTGGATGATTGCGTGGACGTTGACGTCCTCGAACGGAATCTGCTCGGTGAACTCGAGCCCCATCATCACCATCCGCGCCACCCACAGGAAGATGATGTCCCGGGCGGTGGACAGCACGTCGGTGGGGTAGAAGGCCCGCAGTTCTGGCGTCTGGTTGGGCCAGCCCAGCGTGGCGAACGGCCACAGGGCACTGGAGAACCAGGTGTCGAGCACGTCCGGGTCACGCTCCCAGCCCTCCCCTTCCGGGGGCTCGGTGCCGGCGTACACCTCCTCGCGGCGGTACCACACCGGGATCTGATGCCCCCACCACAGCTGGCGCGAGATGCACCAGGGCCGGATGTTCTCCAGCCACTGCAGGTAGCGCCGGCGCTCAGAGTCGGGGCGGATCCGCAGCCGGCCGGAGCGCACGACCTCCATGGCCGGCTGGGCCAGCTCGTCCATGCGCATGAACCACTGCAGCGAGATCAAGGGCTCGATCCGTTCGCCGGAGCGATGGCTGAACGGAACGTCGTGCGTGTAGGGCTCCTCGCGCTCGATCAGGCCCTGCTCGCGCAGCTCGGCCACTAGCGCCTGGCGGGCCTCCATCACGGTCAGCCCGCGGAACTGCTCGGGCGCCTGGTCAGTCAGCCGCCCGTCCTCGCCGATCACGCTGACCTGCTCCAGACCGTGGCGACGCCCGATCTCGAAATCGTTGAGGTCGTGGCCCGGGGTGATCTTGAGCGCCCCGGTGCCGAACTCGGGCTTGACGAACTCGTCGGCGATGATCGGCAGGTGGCGGCCGACCAGCGGCAGGATCGCCTCCTGCCCCACCAGCTCCTGGTAGCGCTCATCGTCCGGGTGCACGGCCACCCCAGTGTCGGCCAGCATCGTCTCCGGCCGCACCGTGGCCACCGTGACGTGACCCGAGCCGGAGGCCAGGGGATAGCGGATGCAGCAGAGCGTGTCGGTGACCTCGCGCTCCTCGACCTCCAGATCGGAGATGGCCGAGCGGCTGCCCGGGTCCCAGTTGACCATGTAGCGGTCGCGGTAGATGTAGCCCTTGTTGTAGAGCGCCACGAACACGTGCAGCACGGCCTCGACGTAGGCGTCATCCAGGGTGAACCGCTCGTCCTCGTAGTCGCAGGACGCACCCAGGCGCTTGAGCTGCTCGATGATCTGGCCGCCGTACTGCGCGCGCCAGAGCCAAACCCGGCGCACGAACTCCTCGCGCCCCAGCTGCTCGCGGTCCAGGCCCTCGTCGGCCAGCGCCCGCTCGACCTGGGTCTGGGTGGCGATCCCGGCGTGATCGGTGCCCAGGATCCACTTGGTGCGCTGGCCCCGCATCCGGTGCCAGCGGATCAGGGTGTCCTGGACCGAGGTGTTCAGCGCGTGGCCCATGTGCAGCACCCCGGTCACGTTGGGGGGCGGGATGGCGATCGAGTAGTTCTCGGAAGGATCGCCAGAGGGCTCGGGGTGAAACAGGCCTGACTCCAGCCACCGCTTGACGATCCGCGGCTCGACCTCGGAGGGCTCGTAGCGGGTCTTGGCCTCGAGGTCGGACATAGGGCTCGCAGTTTATTTGCGGAGCCTGGTATGCGGTTTGTGAAATGTTCATATTGCTATGCTCTTTCTGCTATGACGCCGGGAGCACTCGTCCGCGAAGCCCGCCGCAACGCTGGCCTTACCCAGGAGTCGCTGGCCACGCGGTTGGGAACGACCCAGTCGGCCGTGGCCCGGCTCGAATGCGACGTGGCCAGCCCGCGCATCGACACGCTGCGCAGGGCGCTGGCGGCCTGTGGCCAGGAGCTCGAGCTGAGCTCGCGCCCGCGGAAGGCGAGCATCGACGAGACGCTCGTGGCGCGAATGCTGCGGATACCTCCGGGGGAGCGGATCAAGAGCTTCGAGCGCAGCTACGCGAACATCCGCGAGATCGCGCTCGCCGGGGCGCGGAGCCGTGGAGAACTGGCCTGACTTCCGTCCGACCGCCCTCCTCGAGCGGCTGGTCACGCACGGGGTCGATTTCGTCGTTGTCGGCGGGATCGCCATGGTTTTGCATGGCTCGGGGCGGATCACCCAGGATCTAGACGTCTGTTACTCGGCGGATCAGGCCAATCTGGACGCCCTCGGTGCGGCCATGGTGAAACTGGGGGCGCGGCTGCGCGGCGTTGAGGAAGACCTCCCGTACGTGGCCGACGCGCGCATGCTCCGCCGGACCACGATCCTCACGCTTGACACGTCTGAGGGACCTATCGACCTGCTGGTGCGACCCGCGGGATCCCCTGACTATCAAACGCTCCGTTCGCGCGCCGAACGCACGATCTTCGATGGCGTCGCCATCTTGATCGCCTCTCTCGACGATCTGGAGGCCATGAAGCGAGCCAGCGGCCGAGACAAAGACCGGATCGACCTCGAGGAGATCGAGGTCATCCGTCGGCTCCGCGGGCGAATCCGCCCGGCGAAAAGCTAAGCCGCCTCCTCGCCCTCTTCCTCGGGAGCGGCCACGGTGACCAGCGTCGGCGGGACGGCCTTCTCGATCGTCTCCCGGGTCACCACGCACTTGCGCACGTCGCGCCGTGAGGGAAGCTCGAACTGGACCTCGAGCAGCACCTCTTCGATGATCGAGCGCAGGCCGCGGGCTCCAGTCTCCCGCTCCAGCGCCCTGTCGGCCACCGAGGACAGTGCGTCGTCGGCGAACACCAGCTCGATCCCGTCGAACTGGAAGAAGCGCTGGAACTGCTTGACCAGCGCGTTGCGCGGCTCAGTCAGAATCCGCATGAGCTCGTCGCGCGACAGCTGATGGATCGCGGACATGACCGGCAGGCGCCCGATGAATTCGGGAATCAGCCCGTACATGATCAGGTCCTCGGGCAGGCAGTGCTCGAAGATCTCGCCCAGGTCGCGCTGCTCCTTGGTCTTGATCGCCGCCCCGAAGCCGATTCCCTGGTGGCCGATCCGTCGCTCGATCACCTTGTCCAGTGCGGCGAACGCGCCGCCGCAAATGAACAGCACGTTGGTGGTGTCGATCGACAGGAACTCCTGATGCGGGTGCTTGCGGCCGCCCTGGGGTGGAACCGACGCCGTCGTGCCCTCCAGGATCTTCAGCAGCGCCTGCTGCACCCCCTCACCGGACACGTCACGGGTGATCGACGGATTGTCCGCCTTGCGGGCGATCTTGTCCACCTCGTCGATGTAGATGATCCCCGTCTCGGCCTTCTTGACGTCGTAGTCGGCCGCCTGGATCAGCTTGAGCAGGATGTTCTCCACGTCCTCGCCGACGTAGCCGGCCTCGGTCAGCGCGGTGGCATCGGCGATGGCGAACGGGACGTTGAGGATCTTGGCCAACGTCTGGGCCAGCAGTGTCTTGCCGCAGCCGGTGGGACCCAGCAGCAGGATGTTGGACTTCTGCAGCTCGATGTCGTTCTCATCGGACTGCATCATCTGCACGCGCTTGTAGTGGTTGTAGACCGCCACCGATAGCGTGCGCTTGGCCTGCTCCTGCCCGACTACGTACTCGTTGAGGACCTCGCAGATCTCCCGCGGCTTGGGCAGGTTCTCGATGTCGAAGCTCGGCGGGGCGGTGAGCTCCTCATCGATGATCTCGTTACAGAGATCGATGCACTCGTCGCAGATGTAGACGCCCGGGCCGGCGATCAGCTTCTTCACCTGGCGCTGGGACTTTCCGCAGAAAGAGCAAAGAAGCTGTTCGTTGGAGTCGGTAGGACGTGCCATAGGGGCCTCTCCCGACGCGCCCATCCAGCCGGCCGCGTCGGTTAAGCGTAGACGGTCAGTGCTGCGATATCACCCGGTCGATGATTCCGTAGTCCTTCGCTTCCTCCGCGCTCATGAAGTAGTCGCGGTCGGTGTCCTGACGGACCTTCTCGATGTCCTGGCCTGAGTGCTTGGCGATGATCTCGTCCAGCCGCCGGCGCACCTCGATGATCTCCTTGGCGTGGATCTCGATGTCGGTGGCCTGACCCTGGAAAGCGGAGGACACCTGGTGGATGAGGATCTTGGCGTTGGGCAGCGCCATCCGCTTGCCGTGCGCCCCGCCCGCCAGCAGCAGCGCGCCCATCGACATGGCGATGCCCACGCAGATCGTCTGCACGTCGGGCTTGACGAACTGCATCGTGTCGTAGATGGCCAGCCCGGCGTACACCGATCCACCCGGGGAGTTGATGTACACCGAGATGTCCTTGTCGGGATCCTCGGACTCCAGGTGCAGCAGCTGGGCCACGATCAGGTTGGCGATCTGATCATCAACCGGCGTACCCAGGAAGATGATCCGCTCGTTGAGCAGACGGCTGTAGATGTCGAACGCACGCTCCCCGCGGGAGGTCTGCTCGACGACCATCGGTACGAGTGGGCTCATCGTCCTCGCTTCTTTCGCTTCCTCGGCCTGATTCCTGCCAACGCTGCCAACGGTATCAGCGCCGCTCAGTCACCCCCGGGGGTCCAGAGCTGCCCGGCCTCGGCCCCCTCCTTGCCCGGCGTCCACAGCTTGTCCCGGGCCTGGGCCTGCTCCACCGAGATCGGCTTGGCCTCCCGGACCAGGAGCTCGGCCGCCTGGCGGGTGGCCACTTCCTGGCGGATCCGCTCCAGCCGGTCGCCGGACTCGAGCTCCTTGAACAGCTCGTCGACGCTGCGGCCGGTCCGCTCCGCCGTGGGCTTGAGCGCCTCGCGCACGTCGTCGTCTGTGGGCTCGATCCCCTCGGCCGCGACCACCGCGGCCAGCACCGCTTCCCGCTTGAGCGCCCGCTCGGCGTCGGGCTCGGCCTCCTTGGCCAGAGTCTCCTCGTCCTTGCCGGCGATCTGGAGGTAGACCTCCTTGGAGATGCCCTGGCGGGCCAGCGCGCTCAATGTGTCATCCATTACCTCGTGCGCACGCGCGTGAACCAGCTTCTCCGGCACCTCGACCTGGGAACCCGCCACGGCCGCGTCCAGGACCGCCTCCTCGAACTCCCGGTCGATGGCTTGCTCCTCGGACTCGCGCAGTCGCTCAGCGATGTCTTCACGCAGCTCGTCGAGCGTGTCGAAGCCTCCTGCTTCGACGGCGAACTCGTCATCCAGCTCGGGCAGGCGCTTGGCCTTGACCTCCTTGACCGTCACGCTGAAGCTGGCCGGCTGGCCCGCCAGCCGGGACTCCCCGTAGTCCTCGGGGAACGTCAACTCCACCGTGCGCTCGTCGCCTGCGCTGGTCCCGACCAGCTGCTCCTCGAAACCCGGGATCAGCCGACCCGAGCCGAGCTCCAGCAGCTGGTCGCGTCCCGCACCGCCCTCGAACCCCTCACCGTCGATCGAGCCCACGTAGTCGATCACCACCTGATCGCCTTCGGCCGCCGACCGCTCCACCGTATCCAGCGTGGCGAACTGGTCGCGCAGTCGCTCCAGCTGGGCGTCGATCGCCGCCTCCTCCACCGCCGGCTCCCGGCGGCCCACCTCAAGACCTTTGTAGTCGCCCAGCGTGGCTTCCGGGCGCACGCCGATCTCGATCGAGAACGACAGCGGCTGTCCCTCGCCCGGCATCTCCGCCACGTCCAGGTCGGGCTCGCCCACCGGCGCGATCCCGGCCTCCTCGATGGCGTCGACGTACCAGCCGCCGAGCGCGCTGCGCAGCGCCTCGTCGAGCACCGCCTCGCGACCCAGGCGCTGGATGACCAGCGGCGGCGGCACCTTGCCCTTGCGAAATCCGGGGATGCGCATGCGGCGGCCGAGCTGCCGGGCCGCCTCGGTGACGCGGCGCTCGACCTCATCGGGCGCCACCTCGGCCTCGACCCGCACCCGCGACTCGGGGAGCTCGGTGACGTTTGTCTTCACACTGGGCATAGGGATCACACGATAGCTTGGCCCCGGTGATGTCCCGCACGCGCTTGCCGGCTCGGCATCCGGGCTCGCCGGACCCGGCTGCGCGCCTGTCAGCCTGCGCCGGAAGACTGCTAACTGGACCGTTCGCGTTCCTGCTGGCCGGGCTGATCGACGTTGCCGGGTACTGGGCGGAGTGGCTGATCAGAGTGGCGCGAGGACAGCTGCGGCCCTCTACCATTCCCCGGCCATGAGCCGTCGGTCCCGGATCGCGCCGGCGGTGGTGGCGGTCGCCGCGTTTCTGTGTGCGCTGCCCACCGCCGCGCTGGCCTCGACCACTGAGAGCACGT
This sequence comes from Solirubrobacteraceae bacterium, assembly GCA_035532195.1. GTDB lineage: Bacteria > Actinomycetota > Thermoleophilia > Solirubrobacterales > Solirubrobacteraceae > Palsa-465. The sequence goes on along the minus strand of DATKRM010000356.1, from coordinate 10,079 downwards.
CGATGATGGACGACGATCAGCTGATCTACGTCTCCCAGTCGCACATGGCCCGGACCCTCCAGCAGATGAGCTCGCTGGGTGCGGACACGGTCAAGGTGTCCGTGGTCTGGCAGCTGATCGCGCCCAGCCCCAGCTCCACCCACCGGCCCAAGTTCGATGCCACCAATCCTGCGGCCTACCCGCAGGGGGCATGGGACCGCTACGACGCGCTGGTCAAGGCGGCGCAGAGGCTGGGCATGAATGTGTACTTCCTGGTCATCGGGCCCGCGCCCAAGTGGGCGATCTCCAGCGGGGTGCGCAACAGCCGGCAGGGCCCCGATCTGGGTCTGGCGCCCAACGCGGGTGACTATCAGAACTTCGTCGAGGCGGTGGGCCGCCGCTACAGCGGGGCCTGGCCCGATCCCTCCACGCCCCAGTCCAGCTCGTCCTCAACCCCCAGCGTGCCGGTCCAGGGCATCACCGTGCCGGTGACGGTCACCCAGGGCTCCAGCACCCCGCCGACCATGATTCCCCGGGTCAACTACTGGGGGATCTGGAACGAGCCCAACGAGCGCTCGTGGATGAACCCGTGGTACCGGCAGGTGGGTAGCCGCAAGGTCTACATCCAGCCCCAATGGTACCGGGGCCTGGTGGACGCGGCCTGGAACGGCCTCTCGGCCTCCAGCCATTCCAGCGACACGATCATGATCGGGGAGACGGCCAACCGCGGGATCCTCACGCCCACCCAGTTCGTCCGCGGCCTGTACTGCGTAGGGTCGAACCTGCGCCCGCTGACCGGTACCGCGGCCTCGGACATCGGCTGCCCCACGTCGGGCAGTCCGGCCCAGTTCGTCAACCAGCATCCCGGGCTGTTCGAGTCGGCGGGCTGGGCCCATCACCCCTACGCGTTCGATACCCCCCCCAACCGCCCATACTCCGATCGAACATACGTAGCGATCTACAACCTGCCCTCGTTCGAGCGCCTGCTCAACGGGATCTTCGTCATCTACGGCCTGCACCCCTCGGGCGGCGTGCCGCTGTACCTGACCGAGTGGGGCGAGAAGAGCAACCCGCCCAACCCGTACGTCAAGACCACCACCGCCCAGCAGGCCGCGTGGATCAACCAGGGCGAATACATGACCTGGCGGATGCCGTACGTCCGCGCGCTCAACCAGTTCGAGCTGGTCGACAGCCCACCCAGAACTGAAGACCCCAAGGGCAGCGTCCTGTACTGGAGCTCATTCCAGACCGGGCTGGAGTTCCGCAACGGCAGCGCGAAGCCGGCGTATCAGGCCTTCCAGATCCCGATCTGGCTGCCCACCGCCCGCCACGGGCGCAGCGTCGTGGTGTGGGGCCAGTTGCGGCCGGCCAATCACTCGAACACCCAGGACGGGGTGATCGAATTCCGTCCCCGGGGCTCGGGCCCCTGGTCCAAGCTGGCCGACGTCCAGACCTCCAGCCCCGAGGGCTTCATCTACAACCACGTGGCGATCTCCTCGGCCGGCGACGTGCGCCTGGGCTGGCTGAATCCGAGCGGCTCGGTGGTCTACAGCCGCATCGTGTCCGTGTCCTAGGCGCCCTAGGCCCGGGTGAATCCGGCCTGGCCCCGGATCAGCGCCCGCACTTCCCGCAGCGCCACCGCCAGCGTGGTCGTGTCGTAGGTCCCGGAGGCTCGGATCTCGGCCAGCGTCTGCAGCAGCCGCTCCACCCCCGATTCGTGCGTGCCCGCCCAGCGGTCGATTGCCGGGTCGGTGTCGATCACGCCGGCGGTGGCCTCCAGGATCTCCCGGGTCAGCTCGCGCTGGGCGCCCAGCAGCTCCTCGCGCAGCGCGGTGCGGGCCAGGGCCTGCCAGCGGTCGGTCCGCGGCAGCCCGACGATCCGGTCGCGCAGCCAGTTGAGCTCCAGCCGACCGCCGATGCGGAAGTACGCCCGGGTGGTGGCGGCCAGGTCGTGCCGGCCGTCCGCGGCCACCGTAACCACGTCAAACGCGGCCGGCTGCCTGGGCATCGACGCCACTCGACGGGCCAGCTCGGCCGGCACGCCGGCCTTCTTCAGCTGCTCGGCGCGCCCTCGAAACGAGTCGAGGTCGCTCCCCTCGAGCAGATCCTCCAGCTGCTCCTCGAGCAGCCGCACCCCGGGTTCGAACCTCCGCACCGCGCTTTCGATGTCGATTCGAGTGGGATTGCCGCGGACCAGCGCCCGGGCGCTGCGCTCGGCCAACCGCCGGCCCTCGATCAGCATGTCGAGCTGGACCGCGGCGTCGATGTGGCCGTCCAGCGCCTCCACCTCCCGCCAGAACGAGAGCAGGCGGAACACCTCGCGCGCCACCGTGTACGCCCGGGCCAGCAGCGGAGTGGGGCCGCCGGTCTCCTCGCCCATCCGGAAGGCGAACGTGGTGCCGGCCCGGTCCACCAGCTCATTGGCCACCACCGTGCAGACGATCTCCCGCCGCAGCCGGTGTGAGCGCATCCGCGGCCGGAAGCGGGCCAGCGCATGCGGGAAGTAGTGCTCCAGGTCGTGCCCCAGGTAATCGTCCTCGGGCAGGTCTGACTTCAGCAGCTCGGTGTACAGCTCGATCTTGGTGTAGGCCATCATCACCCCGATCTCCGGCGATACCAGCCCGCGGTTGGCTGACTTACGCTCGGCGATCTCCTCCTCGCTGGGCAGCGCCTCCAGCTCCCGGTCCAGCCCGGCTGCCTGCTCCAGCCAACGGATGAGCCGGCCGTGCACGTCGATCATCGGCTCGGCCTGGGCCAGCGACAGGCTGATCGCCTGGCCCTGGACATAGCTGTCGTAGAGGACGTTCTCAGCCACCGCATCGGTCATTTCCACGAGCAGCTGGTTGCGCTCCGATTCCTGGATCTCCCGGCGCCGGACCAGGGCGTCGAGCAGGATCTTGGTGTTCACCTCGTGGTCGGAGGTGTCCACGCCAGCCACGTTGTCGATGGCGTCGGTGTTGATCCGCCCGCCCTCGTGTTCTGGGGACACCCGCCCGCCCGCCCGCCCGCCCGCCCACCCGGCCGCCGGCCCACCCGACTGGGCGTACTCGATCCGCCCCCGCTGGGTGAAACCCAGGTTGCCGCCCTCCCCCACCACCCGGCAGCGGAGCTCTCGGCCGTCGACCCGCAGGGGGTCATTGGCCTTGTCCACCGCGTCGGCCTGCGTCTCTGTGGACGCTTTCACGTAGGTCCCGATCCCGCCGTTGTACAGCAGGTCCACCGGCGCCCTGAGGATGGCCCGGATGAGCTCGGCCGGCGCCAGCTCCTGGCTCTCAACCCCCAGGCATCCTCGCGCCTGGGGCGACAGCCGGATCGACTTGGCCGTCCGCTCGTACACCCCTCCGCCCTCGGAGATCAGCTCTCGGTTGTAGTCCATCCAGCTCGAGCTGTCGAGCTCGAACAGCCGGTGGCGCTCGCCGAAGCTGGCTTCCGGGTCAGGGTTGGGATCCACGAACACGTGCCGGTTGTCGAAGGCCGCCACCAGCTTGATGTGAGGCGACAGCAGCATGCCGTTGCCGAACACGTCGCCGGACATGTCGCCGATCCCCACCACCGTGAAGTCGGTGGTCTGGATATCGGTGCCGAGCTCACGGAAATGACGCTGGACCGACTCCCAGCTCCCCCGGGCGGTGATGCCCATCTTCTTGTGGTCATAGCCGCGGGAGCCTCCGGACGCGAACCCGTCGCCCAGCCAGTAGCCGTAGGAATCGGAAACCTCATTGGCTATGTCTGAGAACGCGGCCGTGCCCTTGTCCGCAGCCACCACCAGGTAGGTATCGTCGTCGTCGTACCGGACCACCCGCTCGGGCGGGCGGACCTGTCCGTCCACGATGTTGTCGGTCAGGTCGAGCAACCCGGCCAGGAACATCCGGTAGCAGGCGATTCCGTCCGCGCGCCGCTGCTGTTCCGAGTCCGCCGGCGGGCCCTTGACCACGAACCCACCCTTGGCTCCCACGGGCACGATCAGCGCGTTCTTGACCATCTGAGCCTTCATCAGACCCAGGATCTCCGAGCGGAAGTCCTCGGGTCGGTCAGACCACCGGATCCCCCCCCGGGCGACCTTGCCGCCCCGCAGGTGGACGGCTTCGAACCGCGGCGAGTACACGAAGATCTCGAACCGCGGGCGCGGGCGGGGAAGTAGCAGCAGCGCCGACGGGTCGAGCTTGATCGACACGTAGGGCAGTGGCCGGCCGTCGGAATCGGTGCGGAAGTAGTTGGTCCGCAGCACCGCCCTGATCACCGACAGGAAGCTGCGCAGGATCCGGTCCTCGTCCAGGCTCGCCACGCCATCGATCGCCATCTCCATGGCCCGGGCCAGGCGCTCGCCCAGCTCAGGCGCGCCAGCATCCGGGTCGAACCGGGCGACGAACAGCTTGACCAACAGCCGGGCGATGTCCGGGTGTCCGTTCAGCGTCCGCTCCATGTAGGCGTCGGAGTAGGCGATCCCGGCCTGGCGCAGGTACCGAGCGGCGGTGCGCAAGATCACGATTTCCCGGGCTGTCAGCGCCGCCCGCAGGACCAGGCCGCCCAGCCCGTCATCCTCGAACTCGCCGCGCACGGCCCCGATGAACGCCTCCTGGAACCGGTCCCCGACGCGCTCCAGGTCCTCGGCCCCGGTGCGGAGCCCGAAGTCGTAGATCCACGCGCCCTCGGCGCCCTGCGGGGTGATCCGGAACGGCCGCTCGTCGATCACCCGCGTGCCCATGTGCTCGAACGTGGGCACCACATCGGACAGAGCGATGGCCGTAGCGCTGTACAGCCGGCAGCGCAACGCCGGAGCGCTGTCGTTGGCCGGGCGGTACAGCCGGATGCCGGTGCCGCCGGCCTGGCTTAGCCCGTCCAGCTCGCCGATGTCCTCGACGGCCTGGCGAGCGCCCGAGTCAGAGCGGTATCCAGCCGGGAACGCCTCCCGGTAGCGCAGATAGAGCTCAGCCCCGCGATCCTCGCCGTGCTCGGCCCTCAACGCGGCCGCCAGCTCCTCGTCCCATCCCCGCAGCGCGTCGACCAGACGCCCCTCGATCGCGTCCAGATCGAAGCTCTGGAGCAAGCCATCCGCGGACCACACGACGTAGTTGACCCAGACCAGCACGGACTCGGAGAGCTGGATACCCCAATCGACCTCCCGGCCGCCCAACGCGTCGAGCAGAATCGACTCCGCGCGCTCGCGATTCTCAGTGTTGAAGCGGTCCCGCGGAACCGTCACCGTGCAGTAGACAAAGCGGCCCAGCGGATCCGGCCAGGCGAACAGCCGCACGCGGGGCCGCTCGCCCAGGCCCAGCAGCCCCATCGAGATCGTGAAGAGGTCCTCGACGCCGATCTGGACCAGTGCGTCCCGCGGCAGCGTCTCCAGGATCTCCATGAGCTCTTTGCCGTCGTGGCTGGCGGCGGGGAACCCCGCCCGGTTCAGCACCCACTTCACTTTGCCCCGGAGCAGGGGAATGTCGAGAGGGCTGGTGCGGTACACCGTGGTGGCGTAGAGGCCCAGGAACCGGCACTCGCCGACCACCCGGCCCTCAGCGTCGAACCGCTTGACCCCGATGTAGTCCAGGTGGGCCGGGCGGTGCACGGTGGCCCGCGAGTTGGCCTTGGTCAGCACCAGTGCGTACGGCCGGTGCGCGAGTTCGGCTACCCGGCCCCGGAGTAGCTTGGCCGGCGTCCTCGGCGCCCCGCGCAGGATCCCCAGCCCGGTGTCCGGAAGCGCCGTCAGCGTGGACTCGGACTCATCTCCCGGTAGGTCGTACTCGCGATAGCCCAGGAACGTGAACTGGTCGGCGGCGAGCCACTCCAGGAAGGCTGCGCTCTCCGCCACCTCGTCCGGATCCACCGGCAGCGAGCGTCGCTTGAGCTCGTCCGCCAGCTCCAGGGCCCGGGCCCGCATGGGCCGCCAGTCCGCGACCGCGACGCGCACCTCTCCCAGCACGCGGTCGACTCCGGCCTGCAGCTGCTTCAGGCGATCGGGATCGTGCGGGCGCCGCACGTCAGCCCGGAACACCGACTCCGCGATAGCGGCGTCGGTGTCGTCGTCCGGCTCCAGGATCTCCGTCAGCCGCCCGGCCTCATCACGGCGCACCCGGATGACGGGATGAATCGCCAGCTCGATGGTCAGGCCCTGGCGGGCAATCTCCATCGTCACCGAGTCGACGATGAAAGGCATGTCGTCACTGACGATCTCGATCACGGCGTAAGGCGACGAGTAGCCGTCGCCCTCCTCGGCGGGGTTGAACACGCGAACCTTGGTCTGGCCTGGAGCGCGGACCGCGGCCTCATCCAGGTGGGCCAGCGCCGCCCCCAGCAGGTCCTGGCTGGTCCGCCCGGCCAGGTCGTCGGCCGGAACCCAGTGGTAGTACTGGCGGACGAACGCCTCGGCCAGCTTGCCCTGGCCGTCATCCACGCGCTCCCGGGCGTCCCGGCACAGGGCGTCGATCAGGTCGGATTCAAGCTTGCCTGCCTTGACCGCCATTCGCGCTGCTCCGATCCTCCTCTGGGAGTTCGAGGGCCGAACCCAGGTGGAGCCTACCCGGGCGGCCGTGGGTATCCTGGCCGACGTGCGGGAATCCGCTGTCCGGGAGGAGCCAGTCGCACTGGACCCCAACGACCGTCTGACGGCTCCGGGTGACGCCATCCCGCGCCGGAACCCCGGCGGGCTCACACGCGGGGACTGCTGGCGAGCGTTTACGCGCCTGCGCACGCCGCCCATCCTGCTGGTGGCCATCGTTGGCGCTCTGGGGCTTCGCCTGGCTCTGGGGCATTACGACTGGCGCGACGCGGCGGTGGTGGTAGGCGTGCTGGCGCTCACCCCGCTGGCCGAATGGGTGATCCACGTGTACTTGCTCCACGCCAAACCGATCCGGGTGCGCGGCCGGCGCTACGACCTGATCGCCGCTCGTGAGCACCGCGCCCATCACATGGCGCCAGCCGAGTTGGATGGGGTGCTGATCCCGACCTACGCGGTGCTCCTGTTCATCCCCCAGATCGCGCTGACCGTCTGGCTGTTGTCGTTCCCTATCCACGCGCTGGTCGGCGGCGACCGCCTGGCCCACGCAGCCACCGGGCTGTTGACCAGCTACGTGTTCCTGGGCGTCTATGAGTGGTGCCACTTCCTGATCCACACTCCCTACCGCCCGCGCGGGCGGTACTACCGCACGATCTGGCGCGGTCACCGTCTGCACCACTACAAGAACGAGCACTTCTGGTTCGGCGTCACCTCGACGCTCGGCGACCACATGTTGCGCACCGCCCCTGACCAGGCCACGGTGCCCAAGTCGCAGACCGCGCGGACGCTGGGCTAGCTGTAGCGCCCCCGCTTGGTCTGGCCGCTACGCTCTAAGAGCCGGGACGGCGCCAAGGACTGGAGGGCTGTTGAAGGTTGCAGTGATGAAGGGGTGTCTGGTGGCATTCGCCGCCCTGGTTATGTTGCCCGCCGCCGGCCAAGCGGCGGCAGGCGGGGTTGAGCACCTGAGCTTCCACGCCGGCCCGTACCGGATCACCCCCGGCGCCAACCTGATCCTGCTCCAGTCCAACAAGGTCCCCAAGCCGGCCCAGGACGGGTTCATGATCCGGGCGGCGCCGAATCTTCGGTACGCCAAGCCGAACGGAACCTGCTGCGCTGGCATCCCCCGGGTGGATGTCCTCCACCTGCACCATGGAGTGTGGCTGAGCAACGGGACGGCGGGCGTGGGCGAGGCTAACGGCTACGGCGGCTTTTACCCGTTCATGGCCACCGGCGAAGAGAAGACGGTCTTCTCGGTGCCGAGCGGCTACGGCTATCCGGTGGGTGGCCAAGACCATTGGCTCTTCAACTACATGATCCACAACCTGACCGCCACCCCGGCGCAGGTTTACGTCACCTACGACATCGACTTCGTTCCGGCCACCTCACCGCTGGCCGCCCACATCACCCCGGTCCACCCGATCTGGATGGACGTCGAGAAGGGCCACCTGTATCCGGTGTTCGACGTAAAGCGCTTCAGCGGGCGAAACGGAAAGTTCACCTTCCCCGACATGGCCAAGGACCCCTACGGCTCGGGACCGCCACTTAACACGTTCACCGTCCAGCACACGGGCCGGCTGGTCGGCACCGCCGGCCATCTGCACCCCGGCGGCTTATACGACGATCTGGATCTGATCCGCCCCGGAGCCACACCCAGCGCCGGCGCCACACCCGGCGCCGAACCGAACTCGGTGCGGCTGTTCCGCTCCAGTGCTCACTACTGGGATCCCCGAGGCCCCATCTCCTGGGACATGGCCATGGGAGCGACCTCGGCCAACTGGCGCCCGGAGGTCAAGGCTGGCGACACCCTGCGCGTCTCCGCCACCTACGAGACCAAGCGGGCATCCTGGTACGAGTCGATGGGGATTATGGTGGTGTGGGAGGCCTGGGATGACCAGAGCGGCGTCGATCCGTTCACCCACAAGATCGACCTGAGCCAGCACCTGACGCACGGTCACCTGGCCGAGACCAATCACCACGGCGGGTCGGTTTGGGTGGGGGCCACGATCTCCAGCCGCCGGGATTGCCGGCGCAACCAGGTGGTGATTGCTGGCTTCAAGTACCTGCCCGGCGACTTCCGGGCCACCGGTCAAAATCGCTGCATCCCCACCGTGCGCAGCGGGCAGTCGATCACCTTCACCAATGAGGACGCCAGCAGCCAGTCGGGCTTCAACCTCCTCAATCCCAGCCCGGCCTACCTAGGGTCGATCTTCCACACCGTCACCTCGTGCCAGAACCCGTGCGGACTTGACACCGGAATCTCCTATCCGCTGGCCAACGGCGCGGGCAACTTCGACTCCACGCAGCTCGGCAAGGACACCCCCGCCGCCGGCAACCTCAGCTGGCAGAGCCCGACCAGCCTGCCTCCCGGCACGTATACGTATTTCTGCCGAATTCACCCCTTCATGCGAGGGGTATTCCGCATAGTTCGCTAGCCGTAGGCGAAAATGCGGGCCGTGCCGACGTGGCTCCGTTCATCCCTGTGGCTGTGCCTGCTGGCGCTGGCTGGGTGCGGTGGCGCCAGCCAGCCGGCCTCGCACGGACAGACCGCGGCCATCGCCCCCACGTCCACCACGCCGGCGGCGGCGGTGGACGAGCTGACCGCGGCCCAGCAGCCCTCCACCAGCCAGTTTCCGGCTGCCGCCGGACACTCGCTCCGACAGCTCGGCGCAGGAGTGGCCTCCACGGCTCAGTTCGGCGCGGCCACCGGCACCTACACCCCGGGCACGCGCCGGTTGGCCTTCGCGCTGACCACCAAGTCCAACCAGCTCATCTACGCCCCCAGCGCGGTGTACCTCGCGACCAGCCCGACCGCGCCGGCCCAGGGGCCGTTCCTGGCGCCGGCCGATCCCACGACCGTGCCGGCCCAGTTTCGCAGCGCCCAGAACGCGGGCCCGGGCGGACTGAAGGCCATCTACTACACCCAGCTTCCCCTGCCCCACCCGGGCGTCTATGACGTGCTCACGCTGACCCGGACCGCCCACGGGATGATCGGATCCCCCGGCGAAGTCGCGGTGGCTGCCAGCTCGCCGATTCCCGACGTGGGCCAGCGACCTCCGGCCATCACCACCGACACGCTGGCCTCAGTGCACGGCAACCTGACCCTGCTGACCACCCGCACGCCGCCTGAGCAGATGCACTCGGTGTCCTTTGGTCAGGTGCTGGGCCAGCGGCCGGTGGCGCTGCTGTTCTCGACCCCCGAGCTGTGCACCTCCCGGGTCTGCGGCCCGGTCACCGACATAGCGGTCGACCTCCAGCCGCAGTTCGGCAGCCGCATCACGTTCATCCACCAGGAGGTCTACGTCGACAACAAGCCGAATCTGGGGCTCCGCCCCCAGCTCAAGGCGTTCCACCTCCAGACTGAGCCGTGGCTGTTCACCGTCAACCGGCGCGGGATCATCGCGGCCCGGCTGGAAGGAGCGTTCGGGGTGAACGAGGTGCGCCAGGCGCTGCAGGCGGCCCTGAGCGGCTAGTCGTCCGAGCGGCGCCGGGGGATCCCCAGCAGCGCGGCTTCGACGTTGCGCAGGCGATCGACATCCCCCCGCATGCCGGCGAGGGTGTCGTTGAACAGGTACGCCTCGGCCAGCCGGACGATCGCGTAGGCCAGGTC
>DATKRM010000355.1:0-7927 GCA_035532195.1 Solirubrobacteraceae bacterium | reverse complement strand
TGCCCGAGGCCACGGTCTACCACGCCTGCATCACCGGCCACGCGAGCGATACGGCGGCCCGGGCCGCCGATGAACGTGGGCGCCCCATGCTCCTCACCGAGCACGGGCTGGCCTGGCGCGAGGCCGGCTGGATCAGCGGTTGCAACCCCCATGGCCAGCTGCTGCCCAAGGCAGACCGGGCTCAGCGCGTGCGCCGGGTGGGCGCGCAGGCTCGCGCGGCCTACGCCCGGGCCGATGCCATCACCTCGGTGTGCTCGGTCAATCTGGCCGCTCAGCGCCGGATGGGAGCTCCGCCGGCCCGCTCGCTGTTGATCCCCAATCCGGCTCCTGAGGCCAGCCTGGCTCAGACAGGGCCAGAGCCCGGCCGCTTCACGGTCGGATTCGTGGGGCGCGTGGTTCCGATCAAGGATCTGCTCACGCTGATCCGCGCGGCGGCACTGGTCCGCGGCGAGCTGCTGGCAGCGGACTTCGTGATCGTCGGTCCGCTGGACCACGATCCTGCCTACGCCCAGCGCTGCCAGGAGCTCGTCGGCTCCCTCGATCTGGCCGAAGCGGTCACGTTCGTCGGCGAGGCTGATCCGGCGGACTGGTACCACCGGTTCGACGCCCTGGCCCTGACCAGCCGTAGTGAGGCTCAGCCGCTCGCGCTGCTCGAGGCGATGGCGGCCGGGCTGCCCAGCGTGGCCACCCGGGTGGGCGGTTGCCCGGAGCTCGTGGGCGAGCAGAGGCGCGCGCACCGGAGTTCGGTCGCGGGCCTGCTGGTGCCGCCAGCCGACCCGCGGGCCACCGCTGACGCAATCCTGGCACTGGGACGCGATCCTCAGCTCCGTCAGCGGCTGGGTGCCGCCGGACGCGAGCGGGCCCGTCAACATCATCGCGCCGCACACGTGTGGGGTAGCTACCACGGGCTGTACGACAGGGTCGCCGCCTAAACATGGGCGACCGGCATCCCGAGGTGCTCCTCTGTACAGAGGGGAGTTACCCGTATGTCGGAGGCGGAGTAAGCACGTGGTGCGACATCCTGTGCCGCGAGCTTTCGGAGTACGAGTTCATCACCTACGCGCTCACCGGAGCGCCGGAGGTGACACTGCGCTTCGAGTTGCCGGCCAACGCCCAGCGGGTGACCCACCTCCCGGTGTGGGGGGTGAGTGAACCGGCCGAGTCCGTATTGGCCGATGTGCCGGCCAGTCAGCTCCGGGAGCGCCGCCGGGCCACCACGCCCGAGGTCATCCAAACCGAGTTCGCGCCGCTGCTGCGAGCGCTGCTGCGCAAGATGCTGAGCCGCGGCGATCCGGACCGCCTGCATCCGGTGGACGACGGGCAGGTCATGTGGCAGCTGTGGCGCTACTTCTCCGGGCGGGATTGGAAGCTCACCTGGCGCTCGTGGCTGACCTGGCAGGTATTCACCGACAGCATCCTGGCCACCTACGCCCGGGTGGGGGGGGATCACAAGCTCCCCGCCGAGACGCCCTCGATGGGAGAGATGGCCACGGCGCTGCGGTGGCTGTATCACTACCTGACTCCACTCAGCGCCCCGGTCCCCCAGACGGACCTGGTCCACACCACGATCGCCGGGTTCCCCGGCCTGGCCGGGGTGATCGCCAAGCATGAGTGGGGCACGCCCATGCTGGTCACCGAGCACGGCGTGTGGGTTCGCGAGCGTTATATAGCCATCTCGGCCAGCGACTTCTCGCTGTTCGAGAAGCGGTTTCTCATGGACCTCTCGCGCTACATCGCCGAGATCAATTACGCGTGCGCCGACGTAGTCGCGCCGGTAACCAACTTCAACCGACGCTGGGAGGTGCCGAGCGGGGTCGATCCCAAACGAATCGAGACGATCTTCAACGGCGTGGATCCAGGGCTGTTCGTGCCCCGACGCAAGCCGCCCGAGACAGATGGCCGCCCGGTGGTGATCGGTGCGGCGCGGCTGTTCCCGCTCAAGGACATCGAGACGATGATCCGCTCGGCGGAGGTGGTGCGCCAGGAGCTGCCTAACGTCGAGTTCAGGGTCTACGGGTCACTGGAGGCCGACGTGGAGTACGTGGCTCGCTGCCGGGCCTTGATCTCCGAGCTGGGCCTCGAGGCCACGTTCCAACTGGCCGGCCACCACAGCAATCCGGCCGAGGTCTACACCGAGGGCGACGTGACCGCCCTGTCGAGCATCTCCGAGGCCTTCCCCTACACCGTGCTCGAGTCGATGTCCTGCGCCCGGCCGGTCGTGGGCACCGATGTGGGCGGCGTGAGCGAGGCGCTGGACGGCTTCGGGATCATCGTCCCGCCCCGCGACCACGTGGCCTTTGGCCAGGCCCTGACCCTGCTGCTGACCAACCACGGGCTGCGCACCCAGCTGGGGCGCCAGGCGCGCGAGTGGGTGCTGTCCCGCTTCCGCGTCGGCAACTCGGTCGACGGCTATCGGCGGGTCTACGCCCGGCTGCTCGACGGTCGCGCCGAAGAGTCGGCACTCGCGAAGCGACTGGAGACCGCCGCGTGATGCCCGTCGTCGCCTCGCCCCGCGGCGATCGTTTTGGCCCAGGCGGCAGGCGCCCGCACCACGGCTCGCCGGCGCAGGTGCTGGCCGCGGCCCGGGCCATCGCCGCGCTGGCGCCCGAGCGCAGCGCGGAGCAGCAAGCGATCGACGAGCTGGCGGACATGGTGATCGACGTCGCCGGCACGCCGATTGATGAGCGCGGGGTGGCCGCCACGCTGGAGAGCCGCGGCCTGCGGGACGTCGACGCGGTCGAGCGTTATGGCAAGCGGGACATCTTCGATCTGGCCGACGACGTGTTCGTCCGGGCGCGGAGGATCGAACCGGGGGAGCCGACGTTCCTGCACCCAGAAAAAGAGGGCGTGTCGCGTCGCTCGTTTGCCTTCGCCTATCTGCGCGGGGTGTTCTCGTTCCTGCCCCTGCTGGCCCAGGTCATCCTGTTGGTCACGATCGGCTACAGCCAGTGGGGCTGGGTTCACTTCAGCCTGGCCCAAGCCTCGACCGTGGCGCTCGCCGTCGGCTTGGCGCTGCTGGGCACCGCGGGGTCCGTGCAGGTCCTGGGGTACCTGGGACCGCTGTTCTCGGAGTCCGACAAGCACACCCTGACCCGGCGAGCCACCTACCGGACACTGGCCCTGGGCATGCTCGGCTCGGCGATCTTCGCCGCGATGGTGTGCATCCCGCTGCTGGTCACCGGCACCTATCCGGCCGCGCGGATCGGCCAGGCGGTCGTCTACGACGTCCTTATCTCGGCCTTGTGGCTGCTCAACGGAGCGCTTTACATGCTCAAACGCCAGTTCTGGATCCTGGTCGGGATCGGCGTGTCGGTCGGCGTGGTGGCGGCGGTCCTGAACGGCAGCGACTGGGGAATCTACGCCGCGCACTGGCTTGGCCTGGCGGTGGGCGCGGCCGTGCAGCTGGCCGTTGTGGCCTCGCTGCTGCGCCGTCGCGCCGCGCAGACCCCGGAGGAGCTGCGGCTGGCCAGGTTCCCGCGGCTCACGGTGCTCCGGCCCACAATCGTCCCGCTGTACCTTTACGGGACGGCGTACTTCGCCCTGCTGCTGGGAGACCGGGCGGTGGCCTGGACGGTGGGCCACCACCCGCTGCCCGTGTGGTTCAACGTCCGCTACGAGCTGGGGCTCGACGTGGCCCTGTTTGGCGCGGCGATCGGAATTGCCTTCCTCGAATGCGCCCTGCACGCGTTCACCAAGCTCGCGCTGCCCCGCCAGGACCGCTACTCCGGGCTGCGGCGCTCCGAGCACAACCGCTGGTACCTGCGGTTCTTCGCTCGCCAGCTGGCGGTGGTCGTCGGGTTGCTGGTCGTCGGGGGGGCGCTCATGCTGGGCCTGGTCACGGTGCTCCACGACGCCGGCGCCCTGGGCAACACGGCGCGGTTCTACAACGATCCGGTCACCCAGCGCGTGTTCGTGCTGGGGCTGGTGGGCTACGGCTTCGTGGCCATCGGCGTCGCCAGCTCAGGCGTCCTGTTCAACCTCGCCCGGCCGAGCCTGGCCACCCGAGCCATCATCGCCGGCGTGGCCGTCGACCTCGTGGTGGGAATGGTTCTGAGCCGCGTGGTCGACTTCTCATACGCCGTGGCCGGCCTGGCCGCCGGAGGCTTGGTGTTCGCCATCCTGGCGGGGCAGGCCGCGGCCACGGCCCTGCGCCGAGCCGACTATTACCTGTTCGCCGCGTACTAGCTGGCGGCGGGGTTTTCCTCGGCCAGCGCTTTGAGGCCGCGGAGGAACACCCCGACCATCGTGGTGTAGAGCTCCTCGGAAAGCTCGGGCTCGATCATCCGGTCAACCAGGAAGCCGTCCGCCATGAAGCAGATCATCGCGGTGATCTGCTCGATCGGTAGCGCCTGGGGGATGTCGTAGCTCTCCTTCCAGCGCTTGAAGATCCCCCCCACCCGCTGGCGCATCGCCGCCATCCGGGTGGCCAGCTCCTGGCGGAACTCATCGTCCTGGGCGGCGTGAGCCACGAACTGGAAGTACAACCTCGGCCAGTCATCGTCGCCAGCGACGTGGATGAAGTCGGCCGCGGCGGCCATGGCCTCCTCCTGGGCGTCGTGGCTACCGACCAGCGCGGCATCGAGGCGCTCCAGCTCGCCGGAGAAGCGCTCATCGAGCATGACCAAGAACAGCTCCTCCTTGCTCTTGAAGTTGGCGTAGAACGCGCCCTTGGTATAGCCGGCGGTCTGGGCGACCTGGTCGATGGAGGTTCCTTCCAGGCCTTGCTTGGAGAAGATCTGCGCCGCGGCCTCCAGCAGGCACTTGCGGGTGTGGCGCTGCTTCTCACGACGGGTCAGGGTCTGCTGGCTCACTGCAGGACCACCTCCGCGTCACGCCGCGGGGTCTCGGTGATCGCCCGGCGGAACACCGGCTCGGGCTCAGGCTGGGCGGGGCTCAGCTGCCAGCGCTTGACCAGCTCGCCCAGGACGACCTTCATCTCGAACTGGGCAAACGCTCCGCCCAGGCACCGGCGAACGCCACCGCCGAACGGGATCCAGGTGTAGGTCCCGGGCTTGCGGACCGCTCGGCTTCCGGCCTCGCCTGATTGGTCCGCGCCCGGGTCATCCTGCTGCTTGCTCTGAAGGAACCGCTCGGGCTGGAACGCCTCCGGGTCGGGATATACGTCGGGCCGGCGGTGCATCAGGTAGATCGACGGGGTGACGATCACGCCCGCCGGGAGGTGCCATTGCCCGATCTGCACCGGCTCGGTCAGCCGCCGGGCGACCAGCGAGATGACCGGCCGCAGACGCAGCGTTTCGATCACCACGGCGTCCAGGTACTCGGTCTGGCCGGCCTGGGTCTCCTCGGTCAGACGGGTCAGCATGTCCGGATGCCGGACCAGCCGCTCGACCGCCCAGGACAGCGCGGTGGCCGTGGTCTCGTGGCCGGCCACCAGCAGGGTCATCAGCTCGTCGCGCAGCTCGCGGTCTGACATCTGCGAGCCGTCCTCGTGCTCGGCCCCCATCATCAGCGACAGGATGTCGTCCCGCTGGTCCAGGTCCTGCGCGGTGCGACGCTCGGCGATCTCCTCGTAGATCAAGCGGTCGACCGGATCCAGCAAACGCTGGAACGGCCGGAACTTGCTCAGCCGGTCGGGGCCCATGAGCGCCGGGAACAGGATCATGCGGGGCTGGGTCAGCAGGTCGAGCAGACGCCGCAGCTCCACCCGCAGCTGCTCCAAGCGCTCGCCCTGGCGAAGCCCGAACACGGCGCGCAGGATGATCTCCAGGGTGATCGCCTGCATGCGGGGCCGCAGGCGGTAGGGCTGACCGGCGGGCCAGCGGCCGATCTCCTCGGCCGCGATCTGGGCCATCAGCTCGCCGTACTGCTGCATCCGCTCGCCGTGGAAGGCCGGCAGCAGCAGCTTGCGCTGGCGCATGTGGGCGTCGTCGTCCAGCAGCAGCAGCGAGTTGGGGCCGAGCACCGGGAGCAGGATCCGGTTGCCCTCGCCGGCGTGGAACACGCGCGGATCGCCGGTGAACACCTGCTTGACGTGCTCGGGGTTCGACAGGACGACGAACGGGCCCTCGTTGACCAGCCGGATGGTGAACGTTTCCCCGTACCGGGCAGCGCACTGGCCGAGCATCCACTGTGCCTTGCCGAACCAGATCGCGGTCTGGAGCGCGGCGGGCATCGGCGGGCCGGCGGGAAGCCCATGACCCGGCGGGTCGACCGGCGGGGTGGCCTGCGGACGAGCCGGTTCCCGGGTGAGCGTGCTCATGCCATCGCCTCCGCGCGGGTCGGCGCCTGGCCGCAGCTCCACCGGGGAAGGCGCGAGCGCCGGCGCTTGGGTTCGGGCTCGGTCACTACCTCGCCGTCGGCCGCCGCAAGATACGTGGGCACCGGCTCAGGCACGTTGCGCAACCAGTGAAGCTCGCGCTCACCCCACCTGACCTGGCGTACCGCCCCGGCCGCCTGGCGGGTTTGCTC
The DNA here is from genome assembly GCA_035532195.1 of Solirubrobacteraceae bacterium. Classification (GTDB taxonomy): domain Bacteria; phylum Actinomycetota; class Thermoleophilia; order Solirubrobacterales; family Solirubrobacteraceae; genus Palsa-465. Next base: position 1,498 of record DATKRM010000355.1, on the reverse strand, counting down.
AGAGACCATGACCTCGCCGCCCGGCGCCACGGCGCACAGCCGGGCCGCCACGTTCACCGTGCGACCGTAATAGTCGCCGTCGTTGGCCAGAGCGGGACCGGTGTGGATGCCCACCCGCACCGGGGGGAAATCGGCCTGGCTGGCCAGCCCCGCGACCAGCCTCAGCCCGAGCTGGATCGCGCAATCGGGCTCGTGGACACGGAGCATCAGCCCGTCGCCGATGGTCTTCACCTGCTCGGCGCCGTGATCGTCGAGCAGCTCGCGAGCCCGCCGCTGCAGCGCCAGTACCACTTCCAGCGCGCGATCATCGCCCTCTAGCTCGGCCAGCGCCGTGAACCCGACGAGATCGGCGAACAAGAAGGTGTGGTGCTCGTCGGCCATTTCCGAATACCGTCCGGTATTTGAATCACATACCGGACGGTATGTCAAGGGTTGGCGCGGGACGGTTACGGGGGCCGCGGTGACGATGCTGCACCAGCGGACGCCCGGGCCGAGCCGTGTGGACGAACTTCCTGAATATGCAAGGAAAATCGACCACGCCGTTGGCCCGCGCGCGCACGCGGCCCCGCGCCTACGTACGCACGCCACGGCGGGGCGATGTCATTTACGCACACATAGCGTGGCTTTTCGACATCACCGGCACCCTCGCCACCCACCCCAATACCCGAGCATAGGCGCGACGGCCACCCTGCCGTCGCGCCTGTGCTCGGGACCTGCTCCCCGCTCTAGAGCGTTGGCACCTGGACGGTGCCGCTCAGTTGGATCACCGCACTCCCGCGATTGGCACTGAACGAGTCCGTCGAGGTCGAGACCTGGAGCTCCAGCGTGTCGCCCTTGGGCAGCTTGTAGGCCACGCCCGGCAGGTCAACCGAGAACGGCTGAGACGCCGGCGCGTGCGCGCTGGTGCCGAGGTTCTGCTGGTCGAGGTTGTCCACCCGCAGCGGCGTGGTCTGGAGGTCCACGACGTCCCCGGTGTTCTGGTCGACCAGGCGGAAAAACAGCTCGGTGGCCGCGCCGTTCACGGTCACATTGCCGGTCACCCGCCCGATGCCCACCACCGGCGTGTCCGTGCTGGCCGTGAACACCGGCACCGTGACCTGGCCCGGGTCGCCGGCATTCGTGGCCCCGTCGGTTACCGCGGTGTCCACGCCGACCGGGCCCGCGCCGCTGGGGGCGTTGTGGTCCACCAGCGTGCCGGAGACCGGGGCCGAGACCAGACTGGCCGGGCCCGGCCGGTCCACCGTGGGGAATGTGCGCAGCGCGTGGTAGTCACCGGTCTGGTCCTGGTAGACCACCTTGGCCGGCATGCCGTCGTTTGACCCCTGGCCCTTCAGGTAATGGTTGAACCAGGCCAGCGTCTGGTTCTCGTCGAACTGTCCGGCTGACTGGCCGGCGCCCACCGGGCTCGAACTCGAGGCGGTATCGCTGTAGCCGGCGCCGCTGGGTGGTGCCCCAGTGGGACAGCTCACGTGCCCGCCGCAGAACGCGATCAGCTTCA
>DATKRM010000354.1:0-26749 GCA_035532195.1 Solirubrobacteraceae bacterium | reverse complement strand
CGAACAACAGGTTGTCCAGCCGGTAGTCGCCGTGCACCAGGCCGAGCGGGGGCACCTGCTCGGCGATCAATGCGTCGCGCACGGCTCCGACCCGCCGGCACACCTCCTGGTGCTCGGGAGCCACCTGGTCCCCATAGCGCTCGATGAATCCGGCCAGCAGCGCGTTCATCAGCTCCTGGTTCATGGGGTCGGGCTGGTTCAGGAAGTCGGCCGTGCCGACCGCCACATCGCCCAGCACCGGCGCGTGCACCCGGGCCAGGGTGCGCAGCGCTACTCGCGCGTCATCCACCCCGCAGCCGGCGATCTGGTCGCCCTGAAGGGCGTCTTGAACGTCCTCGAGCACCAGCGTGAACCAGCCCTCGGCGCGGTCGTACTCGGCCAGGTGACAGCCGGGCAGCGGGTCGCCGATCCGCTCGGCCAGGTTGCGGTAGAACGCCACCTCGCGGTAGTAGATCCCCATGCCCACTCCGGTGGCTCGGCTGGTCGGGTCGTCGGAGGCCAGCTTGATCACCACCGACTGGGGCTCGCCGTCCACCGAGCGAATCCTCACTCGGTGGCTCTGGCTCATTTGCCCAGTCCCGATCCGTTCGGTGCCGATCAGCTCCAGGCCCGGCCGGTCCAGGACCGCGCTCAGCCACGCGCCGTCGATCTCTTCCGGCCTGCGGATGAACGAAGCCACGCGTATGGTCTAGCGCAGCGAACGACGAGACGTCGCTACCGCTCGGCCAGCCGTCTGACTCCGCTGGAGCCGAGCTTGCGCTTGGCGTCGAACATGGCGGCATCCGCGCGGCGCAGCAGCGTGTCCGCGCCGTCGGCGTCGGCAGGAAAAGTGGCCCGCCCGACGCTGGCGGTCAGCTTCAGCCCGTGGCCGTCGATGCGGTACGGATCTTTGAACGCATCGATAAGTCGCTGGCGCAGCTGATCGGTTTCGTTCGCCGCGTGGTGGTCGCTGACCAGGACGGCGAACTCGTCGCCGCCCAGGCGAGCCACGGTGTCGGCTGCGCGCGTGCAGGCGTCCAGCCGGCGTGCCACCTCGACTAGGAGGCGATCGCCCGTGTCGTGCCCAAACTCGTCGTTCACCGGCTTGAAACGATCTAGGTCCAGGTACAGGACGGTCACCAGCTGCGAGGACCGGCGGGCCCGGTGGATGGCTCGGCGCAGCTCCTGGGTGAACTGGAGCCGGTTGGCCAGTCCGGTGAGCTGATCATGCATTGCCTGGTGGGTGATTTGATCCACCAGCCGGCCGTTTTGCAGCGCGGTGGTGGCCTGAGCGGCCACACCGGACAGGCGGTTGAGCAGATCCGCAGACGGGGCCAGCCGTTCCCGCCCCTCAAGCACCGAGACGGCCAGCAATCCCAGAAACGCATCCGAGGAGGAGATCGGCACGAGGATGGCTGCGTCGTCGCCGTTGCCCAGCACCTCCTCCTGGAACAGGGGGTGGCCGTTTTCGGCGTCCACGAAGATTGGCTCCTGCTGAGGCGTGGCCAGCAGGTGGGCGAGCGGACCGCCCGGGGTGGGCGAGCGGACCCAAGGCTGGCTGAGCAGCGGATCCTCGGGATCGCGGGAGGTCAGGTTGCGCCGGACCAGTTCCTGACTCCCCGGATCCCACAGAAACACGGAAACCCGGTCGCAATCCACGACCAGCGGCACGGCTTCGCCCAGGCGCTGGGCCACCTCGGTGCTGGTGCCCGCGCTGGCCAGGGCCTTGGACAGCGCGAGCAGCGCGCTGGTCTCGTCATACCGCCGCTGGGCCTCGGTCAACGCGGCCGCGCCGTCCAGCGCGCTGGCGGCATAGCGGGCGAAGATCTCCAGCAGGTCGCGTTCCTGGGGGAAGAACGAGGTCTCGGTCTCGAACGCCGCCACCAAGCGGCCGTAGCTGCGGCGGTCAGAGCGAACCGGCACCACGAGCCAGGACCGCGGGAATTCGGTCTGGCCCTCGTCCAGCAGCCGGTCGATGTTCCCGGATAGCTCGGCTTCGTCGAACCCGCGCTGATGGATGTGGACCTCGCCACTGGCCAGCCGGACGGCCAGCAGATAGCGCGGAGCCCGGACCTCCAACGCCGCACGTTCGGTGAGCCGGGCCAGGATGTCGGAGATCTCGTCGGCGGCGATCAGGTCGGAGGCCGCGGCGAACAGGCTGTTGAAGCGCTCCTGGAGCCCGTCGAACTGTCGGCGCAGGACGTCCAGCTCCTGGCCCTCCTCGCCCCCGCGCTGAGGTTCGCCGGACCAGTTGATCCGGTAGACGCAACGCTCGGCGCCCAGCGCCGCGCACTCATCGTGCTCCACCTGGGCGTGCTCCAGGCCGAACAGAATCGGCGAGGCCGCCAGGAGCCCGACCGTCCAGGCGCAGTGCTCGGGAGCACGCGAGAATCCCTCTACCGGCTCGCAGGTCAGCACTGCGGTGTGCTCGCCCATCTCCACCGCCTCCATCCGGACCACGGTGCTGAACTTGGTGGCACTGATCGCCACCTGTTCGTAGACCTTGCCCGGCGAGCCCAGCGATCGCAGGGCGGCGGCCACCGGGGAGGACGCTAGGCGCTCGGCGGCGCGCTGCCCGAGGACGCGCGGGAACTGCGGATTGTGGGTGACCTCCATGCCCGCGCGCCACAGCGCCAGGGCTTCGTCATACGAGATCCAGTTGCCGATGTCGGTCAGGTACGCGACGCTTCGCTCGGAGCCGGAGAGCTCCATCAGCCGGGCCACCGCATCGGGGCCTCCGAAGTCGTGCATCTCGCCGATCAGTACGGCGCTCATCGAGCACGGATAGTGGCTGCCCGTAGAGGTGTCGGCACGGCTGTGTCTCCCCTCGGAGCATCCCATGTCTGCTGTATCGGCCAAATGGGGGAGATGCTGTAACGATTTTCCCGACGTCTAGGCAAGCGATCGCCAGGCGGCGAGCACCCGCTTGGCCATGGCCAGCGCGGAGTATTTCTCGGCCTGCGGTCGGCCGGCCACCCGCGGATCGGCCTGGGCCAGCAGCGGCTCGAGCGCAGCGCTCCACGCGGCCGGATCGAACGGGGCGCAATAGGCCCCCGCGACGCCGCTCAGCGCCTCCGGGGCCACCCCCACCGGGGTGGCCAGGACGGGCACATCGCAGGCCAGCGCCTCGAGCACCGACAGGCCGAAGCTCTCCCGGTCGGAGGGCACCAGAACCGCGTTGGCCGCGTTGACCCACAGCGGTACCTGGGCCGGCTCAACCCGCCCCAGCGTGAGCAGCCGAGTTTCGCCGGCCACCGCCACGGCTCGGTCGAATCGCTTCTCCGGCCGGCCGGGGTTGGCCGGAAACAGGAGGTACGGCGCCGACTCCTCTAGGCCGAGCGCCCGCCGGGCCTCGAGCCGGTCGATCGGGTGAAAACGATCCGTGTCCACTCCGCAGGGCAGGATGGCCCGGCGGCCCCGGACGGCCCAGTCGGGGACCAGCTGAGCCAGCGCCTCGGATACCGGGGCGACCAGGTCGGCGAATCGCAGGCCGGCCCGCGTGATCACCCGCGATCGCGGATGCACCAGGTCCGTGCCGTGGAGGGTGACCGCGTGGGGTGCCTGGCGTAGCGCCAGGGCGGGCCACAGCGTGAGCCCGAAGTGGGCGTGAATGACATCGAACGCCGCTGCCCGGTAGCGCCGCCGCAGCTGCCCCGCCGCTTCCGCGTACGCCGACGCCCCTCGGGAGGCGAACGCAAACAGCTCGATCTCGGTCCCGGGGAGCGAGCGCAGGGCCTCGACCTGGTCGCGCACGAAGCTCCCACGCGCCGGATCGTCCGTGCTGGGATACATATTGGTTATCACCAGCGCGCGCATCCGGTTGCTCGGTGGCTAGCTTATCCCTGCATGAGGATCTGGTTCGACATGACCGCATCGGCTCATCCGGTGGTGTTCCGCCCGGTGATCCAGCGGCTGCGCCAGGCCGGTCATGAGGTGGAAATCACCGCCCGGGACTACGCGCAGACGCTGGGCCTGCTCGAGTTGCAGGGTCTCGACTACACCCTGTTCGGTCGCCATCCGGGCGCTTCCCGCCCCCGGAAGGCCCTGGCTCTGGCCCAGCGCACCTACCAGCTCCATCGCTGGGCCAAGGGGCGGTTCGACCTGGCCGTGGCCCACGGTTCCAACGACCTGGCGCTGGCCGCGGCCTGGGACCGGATCCCCGCGGTGAACATGTTCGACTACGAGTTCGCCATCCAGCAGCATCACATCGGCTGCCGGCTGGCCCGGCGGGTGATCACTCCGGATGCCATCCCTCCGTCGCGTCTGGCTCGGTTTGGGGCCAAGGGCGAGAAGCTTGTCCAGTACCCCGGCCTCAAGGAGGAGTACTACCTGGCCGACTTCGAGCCTGACCCGGACGTCCTCGACCGCCTGGGCGTGGACAGGCAGCGCGTGGTGGTGGTGGTTCGACCCCCGCCCGACGTCTCGCTGTACCACCGCAAGTCGAACCCGCTGTTTCCCCGCGTGCTCGATTACCTGGGCGATCGCCCCGAAGTCCATGCCGTGGTCATCCCGCGCACCGACGCCCAGCGCTGGCATGTTCGCTCACTGGGGCTGGGGTCGGTGCTGGTGCCGGACGCGGCGGTCGACGCTCAGAGCCTGATCGCCGCCTCCGACCTGGTGGTGTCAGCCGGGGGCAGCATGAACCGGGAGGCGGTGGCGCTGGGCGTTCCGGTCTACACGACCTACGGGGGCCGGTTGGGTGGGGTGGACGAGTCGCTTATCCGTAATGGTCGCCTGCGACCATTGACCGATGCGCGCGCGCTCGAGCTGCAGAAGCGCACCGGGACGTTGGACTGGCCCCGCCGTGATCCCGGCTTGCTGGTGGACATGATCCTGTCTGCGGTCAGCTGATGGCGGCCAGCGGCGACCCAGCTCCCGCGGCCACTCACCTGTCGCGCGTGCTGGCCGGGGAGGTCCCGCCGGCTCCGCTCGAGGATCACAACTCGCTGGTCGAGCAGTACGCCGCGATGTCCCACGCCTTCCAGCCCCGGCCGGTCGATCACCTGCTGCGGTTGCTGGATCTGACCATCGCCGGCACGGCCCTGGTGCTCACCGCCCCGCTGATCCTGGCCATCGCCGCGCTGCTCAAGTTGAGCTCGCCGCGAGCCCCGGTCATCTACCGCGGCTGGCGGGTGGGCCGGGGCGGCCACCTGTTCCAGATGCTCAAGTTCCGCACGCTGGTGCCGGACGCCGAGCAGCGGCTGGGCCCCTACCTGGGACCCGAGCTCACCCAGCTGACCCAGAACGAGGTCACCCGGGTCGGCCGGGTGCTCAGGGCCTCGCGCCTCGACGAGCTGCCGCAGCTCGTCAACGTGTTGCGCGGCGAGATGAGCCTGGTCGGTCCGCGTCCGATCCGGCCCCGGTTCTTCGGCGAGCTGTGCGTGGACATTCCCGAGTACTGGCAGCGGCTGGTCGTCCGACCCGGCGTCAGCGGTCTGGCCCAGCTGCGGCTGACCCGCGAGATGACCTGGTCCGAGAAGCTGGCCCACGATCTGGAGTTCATCGCCGATCGGTCTCTGCGGCTGTACCTGTCGGTCATCTCCACGACGGTGTGGCTGATCGTGGTCCGCCCGGCCAACCGGCGCTCCGGGCTGAACCGGCTGCCCTAGCCGGGCGCGAAGAACGCATGTGCGGAATCTGTGGCAGCTACGACTACTCGCGCGGGCACCCCGCGGAGCCGGAGCTGCTGGAACGGATGAACCAGGCCCTGGTGCACCGGGGGCCGGACGGAGGCGGCGTCCACGTCGACGGTCCGGCCGGCCTGGCCGCGCGGCGGCTGGCCATCATCGACCTGGCCCATGGCGACCAGCCGATGGTGGCCCCGGACGGCGACGTCGCGGTGGTCCAGAACGGCGAGATCCTCAACCATCTGGAGTTGCGCCGGGAGCTGGAGGCCGCCGGCGCGCGCTTTCGTACCCGCTGCGACACCGAAGTGCTGCTGCATCTGTACCTGCACGAGGGGCCCGAGTTCGTCTCGCGGTTGCGCGGCATGTTCGCACTGGCCATCTGGGATCGCCGCCAGCAGCAGCTCCTCCTGGCCCGCGACCGGTTCGGGATCAAGCCCCTCTACTACGCCCTGGATGACGGCCGGCTGAGCTTTGCCTCCGAGCTGAAGGCACTGCTGCGCCAGCCCTCGTTCTCCCGCGAGGTGGACCGGGAGGCACTGCATTCGTTCTTGGCCTTCAACTCGATCCCGGCGCCCCAGACGATCTTCGCGGGCGCCCGCAAGCTCCCCCCCGGGCATTCCCTGCTGTGTACGCCTCAGGGGATCGCCATCAGCCGCTTCGCGCGCCCGCGGCCGGCCGGCCGCGACGAGCTGCGCTCCGAGCCCGGGCCGGTGCTGGTGGACGAGCTGCGCCGGCGCCTGCAGGACTCAGTCCAGGCCCACCTGCTGGCCGACGTCCCCGTGGGCGTGCTGCTTTCGGGCGGGGTCGACTCCTCGGTGCTGGCCGCGCTGGCGGCCACGGTGTCCCCCCACCGGGTCGCCACCTTCTCGATCGGGTTCCGCGAGCGCTCGTTCAACGAGCTTGGCCTGGCCCGCCAGGTGGCCGAGCGCTACGGCACCGACCATCACGAGCTGGTGGTCTCGCCGGACATCGCCGAGCTTCTGCCCAAGCTGGTGGCCGCGTTCGACGAGCCGTTTGCCGACTCGTCGTCAGTGCCCACGTTCCTGGTGTCCGAGCTGGCCGCCGACCACGTCAAGGTGGTCCTGTCCGGCGAGGGCGGGGATGAGCTGTTCGGTGGTTACGAGACCTACTCGGCCGACCTGCTGGCCCAGCGGATCGGTCCCGCCGCCGCCCGGCTGGCGCCGCTGGTGGAGCGCTTGCCCAGCTCGAGCCGGCGGGTCAGCCTCGACTACCGAGCCAAGCGGTTCGTGCGGGCCGCGGCGCTGCCGCCGCTGGAGCGACACCACGGCTTCAAGGAGATCTTCTCGGCGCAGCAGCGGGCGCGGCTTCTCACGGCCGACTGGCAGTGCGAGCCGTGTGACCCGCTGGGGCCATGGCGGGAGCGGTTCGCCGAGACGGCCGATGCTCCGCTGCTGGCCCGCCTCCAGGACGTCGACCTGGGCATCTACCTGGCCGACGACCTGCTGGTCAAGACCGATCGCATGAGCATGGCCCACGGCCTGGAGGCCCGGGTGCCCTACCTCGATCCCGTGGTGGCCGAGCTGGCGCAGGCCCTACCCACCCGGCTGAAGGTCCGGGGCCTGTCCAAGAAGCGGTTGCTGCGGCAGGCCGCCGCGACGCTGGTTCCGTCCACCATCACCCGTGCCCGTAAGCGCGGGTTCTCGATTCCGGCCGCGGCCTGGCTGCGCGGCGAGCTGCAGCCGCTGGCCCGTGAGCTGCTGGCCGCGGAACGCACCCGCCAGCAGGGATTCTTCGAGCCGGCGGTGGTCGCCGAGCTGCTCGAGGACCACGTGGCTCGGCGCGAGGACTACAGCCGCCAGCTGTGGGGGCTCATGTGCTTCTCGCTCTGGGCCGAGCAGGCGCTCTGATAGCGTCGCGCCGCGCATGGCCGCGCCCGAACTAACGCGCCGGGACTTGCTGAAAGCCGGCGCGGCGCTCGGTGGGACCGCCGCGGCCTACGGCGCGCTGGGCGGTAATTGGCTCGGGAGCGCGGCTGCGCAGACCACCGGGGCCTGCCGGCCTGGCCTCCAGGACATAGAGCACGTAGTCATCCTGATGCAGGAGAACCGGCCATTCGACCAGTTCTTCGGGACGTTCCCCGGCGTGCGGGGATTCGCGGACCCGGCCAACCGCCAGGCGTTCTTCCAGCCCGGCTACCGGGGCCGGGGGTCGCGCCAGGGACGCCTGATCCCGTTCCGTTTCGATGGCCACAAGCCGATCGGCCAGTGCATTGGGAGCATCGAGAAGCCCAACCACGACTGGATTCCACAACACCGGAGCTGGAATCAGGGCCGCAACGACCGCTTCTATCAGGTCCACACCCAGTGGGATGGCAACCAGGCGCAGAACGTCATGGGCTACTACACCCAGTCGGACATCCCGTACTTCTGGGCGCTGGCCCGCGAGTACACGCTGTGCGACATGTACTTCTCCTCCGTGATCGGACCCACCGAGTCAAACCGGCTGTACTCGGTATCGGCGACGCTCGATCCCGACGGCCGCCACGGCGGGCCGTGTCTGGCCACCCACTTCAACGCGTTCTACGGGCTTTCTGGCCCGGGCCCGAAGTACTTCGGGAGGCCCTGGGCCTACCACTGGACCACGATGCCGGAGCAGCTGGAGGCGCGTGGCATCACGTGGAAGAGCTACACGCAGCCGCTGGAGCTGCGAGATCCGGGTCCAAAGCTGATCCTGTCAGGCAATCTCGACAGCCCGTTCTCGGCCTTCAGACAGTTCCGGACCGGCAGGCTGAACCAGTTCGGGATCCAGCCCACATTTCCCAACGACTTCCTCCAGGACCTGGACCGTCGCCAGCTACCGGCGGTGTCGTGGATCCAGGTCAACTTCAACTACTCCGAGCATCCGAACTTTGCCCCGGCCCAGGGCGAATACGCCGTGGACCAGGTGCTGCGGGCGATCTGGGCCCATCCCGACATCTGGCGCAAGACGGTGGTGATCATCAACCACGACGAGAACGGGGGATTCTTTGACCACGTCGCCCCGCCGACCGCTCCGCGCGGCACCAAGGGGGAATGGCTCACGGTCAAGCGCCTGCCTGTACAGGCCGGGGGCATTCGCGGTCCGATCGGGCTCGGGTTCCGGGTGCCATGCATCATCGTCTCGCCCTGGACGCGCGGCGGACTCGTGTGCTCGGACACGTTCGATCACACCTCTGTCCTGCGGCTGATCGAGCGCCGATTCGGCGCCGAGGTGCCAAACCTGTCCAAATGGCGACGCAGCGTCGCGGGCGATCTCACCCCGGCATTCAATTTCAGGGCGGCCCCCGACTACTCGGTGCCCAAGCTGCCTCCAACCTCCCTCAGCTCGCCGCGAGTGAACAGCAGCCTGTGCGACTTTCACGGGGAGACCGGTGGGTCCCCCTACCCGCTGCCCGCGCGCATCCCGTTCCCGCGCCAGCAGCCGGGACGGCCCCGCCGGCCCAGCGGTAGCTGCTAGCTGGAGATCGTGGCCGGCCGGCCGGCGGTCACCTTCAGCAGGTCACCCTGCGCATCTGTCAGCACCCCGAACGCCTCGGCGAAGATTCCCTTGTGCGCCCGGAGCGCGCGCCGCAGCCGGCGCTCCTGTTTGGGCGAGAAGCGCATCACCACCCTCCGGCGGCTGCGGGCGGGCAGCGAGTAGGTCTTCGACGTGACCTCGAAAGAGCCCGAGCCGCTGATCTTGACGATCACGAACGCGCCGGCCAGACACTTCGTCGAGCAGGACATGCCGGCCACGAAACGATGGGCTCTCACCGGATGCTGACGGGGCACCGACAGGGACACGTTGGGCACCGCCGGGAGCGTGCGGATGGCAAACGCGTCCAGCCCGGCCAGGTCGACGCTGCCCCAGCCCGAGGCCAGGTCGAAACCCGGCCCCGCGGTGCAGCAGCCCAGCGGCTGCCCGTTGCCGCCGTACAGGTACGGGCCGACGTCGTTCCCGAAAGCGGTGACGTCTGAGAACACGCCGGGCTGGCTTCGGCCAGCCTGGTAGAGCAGCGGGTTGAGGAAGCCCACGAACTGCTTGCCGTGTCGGTGCAGGTCCTGGTTGATCAGGGCCACTCCGCCGGCCAGCAACGGAGTGGCTGCGCTGGTTCCGCCCAGGGTGGTCCAGGGTTGGTGGGAGTCGCACGGCGCCGCCGCCGTGCAGTAGATCGCGTATCCGGGCAGCGAGTCGGCCAGCATCGACACGTCGGGGAGCCCGCGCTGGGCTGCCGCCACGGTGCCGTTCTGATAGGCCGGGCGGCGGAACTGGGAGCTGAGGCCGCCGCCACCCCCGATCCCCGGATCCTGGTCGGCCTCGTTCCACACCACCTGCTGATTGATGTGGTTCGAAGAGTCGAGAAAGAGCTGGGTGCCGCCCACGGCGGTGACCTCCGGCGAGGACGCGGGATAGTCCACGGCCAGGGTCCGGTCCTGGGGTGGCGGCTTGTTCTCCTCACCTGAGATGCAGTCGGCCGAGCCGTCGTCTCCGGCCGCGGCGAGCACGCTGACGCCGGTGGCCGCCAGCAACCGGTACCCCCGCTCCGCCGATCGGATCGCCGCCCCGTTATCGGCCTCGTCCGTGAACTTCTCACACAGCCCGACCGAGGTGGAGATGATCTGGGGCTTGGCGTTGGGGAACACCAGCGGGGCCAGGTACGCCCGGAGCACGCTGGCCGTGTCGGCGGCGGTCTCGAACACCTCCAGCTCGCCGAGGTCGGGGGCGGCCGCGTCGAGCACCTCCAGGTCGAGCGTGGCCTCCCCGCCCGGCGCCAGAGCTCGCCCACCGCCTGTGGCGTACGTGGTGATGGCGGGAATGTCCAGGCCGAAGCAGCGGGCGAACGTCTGGATGTCCGAGTAGCGAAAGCCGTCGATCTCGATCAGCGCCACGCGCTCGCCCTGCCCGGCCAGCTTGGCCGAGCGCACACGGTCATAGCCGTAGGCGCCGAGGTACTGGTTGGGCGTAAACCCACCGCTCTGAACGCCGGCGGCGCACCCGGAGGGTTGGCCGGTGGCCGGGCTGTAGGAGGTCGCGGGCTGAGCATGGAGCGGCTTGGCCCCGCTGAACAGTGGCCGCGTGTTCAGGCCGACCACCCCGTCGATTACGCCGCGTAGTCCGGCGGGGATGTTCACCTGGCCTGTGGGCGCGATGAATCGTGTGCCGTGAGCGCTCAGCCGGGCCAGGGGAACCGAGAACGCCTGCTGCGCGTCGGCGACGCTCATGCTGGCGAACGCGAACATGTGGGTCGGGTCGAGCTTGACGTCGGTGGCGCCGTGGGCGGTGAGGAAGTCCATGACCTCGGCCCGGGTGCCAGACGAGGCGCCAAACCGCCCGGCCAGCTCGCCATACGAGAGGTAGTGGCCGTAGTCCGGTGAGCTGGGTGTGGACACCGACTGGGCAAACCTGGCCAGCCCCGCGTCGTCGGCCTTGAGCGGGAGGATCAGCGATAGCCGCTGCCCGGCGGGCGGTACGGCCGCGGGATGGCCCCAGGCGGCGGGGGCTGAGATCGCCGCGGCCGCCGCAGCGCACACCGCGGCCAGCCCGGCCAGCCCGACCAGACGAACCGTTCCCCATCTCACGCCCACCGGCGCAGTCTACTTGCGGGATACCATCACGCTGGGGCGGTTAGCTCAGCTGGCTAGAGCACGTGCTTTACACGCACGGGGCCGCAGGTTCGAGTCCTGCACCGCCCACTGGCGTATCGCCCGAGAATCCGGGATTTCTGGCGCTCGGCGGGTGGAGCGTCCACTTGCGCCCGGACGCGATGGAAGCCTGGTGGAAGCGCGTCGCTGGCTGAGTCGCCGCTGGCCATCGCACCACTGGGGTGCTTCAGATCAGTGAATGTCACTACTGATCCTGCGATTCCTATCCAACCCATGGTTGCGACAGCATCGAGGACATGATGGCCGGCTCTGTCGCTCGTCCAGGCTGAGCGGTCACGGATGCCGGCTGGTACCACACACGCCGGTCACGCTCGACACGTCTGGGGCGCCGTAGTAATTGGACTCAGTCTTTCCCTGCAGCCCTATTAGGCGCTGGCCGATCGGGCAGTCAAACGGGCCACGTCGGCCGCCACCGTGTCCACCGCGAAGCGGCGCGCTCAGGATGGGCCGCCCGGGATGGCCGCAGCGAGCACCAATCGCATCGACGATGTCGCCTGACCGGCCGTAGATACCAACTGCAACGATCGGCGCAGCCCCACACGATGAGCGGCGAAACCCCGTGGGCACAGTTCCCGGGATACCGATCACCGGCCCGCGGGTCACCACCCCGCTGCTATCCCGGCAAAGCGGAGCGACGAGATCGACATATCCGCGTGGCTCGACGTCGACGTCCAGACCTGACACCACGGTCCCGGACGGGCACAGCTTCACCGCGCGATTGCTGGTGATTACCCCTGTCGTTGTCAACGTGGACGCTCGTCCCGTCGACAGGCCAAAGAAAACCAGTCCCACGATCACTGCCACCACTACCAACTGGCGTCCCGCAAACCCACCGACACCAGGGTCCTCCCCGGCCTGCCCAATCGCGTTCATATCCTCTCCTGTCCGTTGCTCACAAGCCGACGTCCGGTCGCCACCAACCTCTCGACCGCGGGCGAGCATACAAATGCCCCGGCGGCAGAGACGGCGACGCGCAGACCCGTAGGGGCCACCCTGCGCCGCCCACTAGCCGTAACCTTTCACCGATCTTCCAAGCTGGTCACGCAAACGGGCACTCTGGCTTGCGCGCAGTGCTGATGCGCCGGGGCCACGGCCCAGCCGGCCGGCGCCTGGCCCTGCTGGCGGTGATTGCGCTGGCGGTAGGCCTGGCCCTGCTGCTGGCTCACCGCAGCCTGCAGGCCACGAGCGCCCCCGCGAGCGGCCATATCGTTCCCCGAGCCTCGGCGCCCGCGGTCTTGGCGCCCGCGCAACCGGCGGTCGCATCGACCGGTGGGGGCGCCGCCACTCCGACCGCGCCGGCGCCCGCGGCCCCCAAGGTCTCCGATTCGAAGCTGCTCGGCCAGCGGATCATGGTCGGCTTGGACGGCACCAGTCCCAGTCAAGCCCTGCTCGACGCGGTCCGGAACGGGCAGGTGGGGTCGGTGATCCTGTTCGCCGCCAACATCGTCGACCGCCCCCAGATCACAGCGCTGACCAGCTCGCTGCAACGCGCCGCCCGGGCCGGGGGAAATCCACCCGTACTGATCGCCATCGATCAGGAGGGCGGTCAGGTCAAGCGATTCCCCTACGGGCCGCCATTTCTCTCGCCGCCGCAGATGGCCCAGCGCGGCAGCGTGTCTGAGGCCTACCGCCAGGGCGCGCTGACCGGCGGCTACCTCCGGGCCCGCGGGATCAACTGGGACCTGGCTCCGGTGCTCGACGTGCCCACCTATCCCAATGCCTTCATCTGGCAGCAGGGGCGTGCGTTCTCGTTCGATTCGGGGGCGGTGGCCAGGTACGCGGGAGGGTTTGCCCGTGGCGTGCAATCGGCCGGAATCGCGGCCACCGGCAAGCACTTTCCGGGAGTCGGATCGGCGGCGGTGGACACCGACAACCAGCTAAACGAGCTGCGCCCCACAGCCAGTCAGCGGCGCGGAGCCCTCGTGCCCTACCGATCCCTGATCGGACGTGGCCTGGACTCGGTGATGCTGTCCACCGCCGGCTTTCCCGCCTACGACAGCACCGGCCGGCCCACCGCCCTGTCCCCGACCATGATCCGCGGTCTACTGCGCGGCCAGCTGGGATTCCAGGGGGTGACGATCACCGACAGCCTCAACTCACCCACCGGGCACGACGAGATCACCGCTGGCGTCCTGGCGGCGCAGGCCGGTGCCGACGTCCTGTTATTCATCGACTCGGCTCCGGGCGAGCTCGGCTCGCTGCTGCGAGCGCTGCACGGCGGACGGATCGGCCGTGCGGACGCTGTCGCTTCCTATGAGCGGATCGTCGCGCTCAAGCACAAGGTCGCCCGCTAACCGCGATGCCCCGGATCCCTTCGCTTCCCCGGGTTCTGGGACTGCCTGACCCACTGCGCCGCATCCGGCTGCCCAGCGACCTCGAATCGGTGACCGCGGTGGGCTCAGAGGCGGATCCCGACGCCGCGGGCCTGCGCCCGGGTGGCGTGGAGCGGATCTGGTCAGCCGCAGTCGATCTCTACCGCAGCCGCGTCCACCCCGCGGTTCAGGTCTGCGTGCGCCGCGATGGCGCGGTGGTCCTCGACCGCGCGATCGGACATGCCCGCGGCAACGGCCCGGGTGACGCCGAGGACGCGGAGCGGGTTCCGGCCACTCCGGCCACGCCGTTCCTGATCTATTCCGGCTCCAAGGCGGTCACCGGGTTCGTGGTGCATATGCTCCACGAGCGCGGTGCGCTCAACATCGAGGACCAGGTGTGCCGGTACATCCCGGAGTACGAGCGTCACGGCAAAGCCGAGATCACCATCGCCCAGGTGCTCTCGCACCGGGCCGGAGTACCCAACCTGCCCCGGGCCGCGTTAGACCTGGCTCGGGTCGTCGATCGCGAGTTCATCCTGGAGTACCTGCGCGACGCCAAGCCGTTCGCCAAGCCGGGTCGCTACCTGGCCTACCACGCCGTGTCCGGTGGGTTCATCCTGGCCGAGGTGGTGTATCGGGCCACCGGAAAGGACATCCACACCGTCCTGGCCGAGGAGATCCTCGAGCCGCTCGGCTTCCGGTGGAACAACTATGGCGCGGCCGGCGGGGATATCCCCCAGGTGGCGCTCAATTACGTGACCGGGCCCCCGACGGCGCCGCCGCTCTCCCAGCTGCTGACCCGGGCCCTGGGCCTGGGGTTCGACGACCTCGTCGCGTCGAGCAACGACGAGCGGTTCCTGACGGCGGTCGTGCCGTCGGCCAACGTCGTGACGACGGCCCACGAGCTGTCGCGGTTCTATGAGATCTTCCGGTGCGGAGGCCGGCTGGATGACGTGCGCGTGATGAGCCCCGAGACAGTCCGCCACGCCTTGACCGAGCAGTCCCGGCTTGAGGTTGACCTATCGCTGGGGTTCCCCACCCGGTTCAGCTACGGACTGATGCTGGGCGCCCAGGTGCTCAGCGTGTACGGCCGAGACACCCAGCACGCGTTCGGCCATTTGGGGTTCACCAACATGCTGGCCTGGGCCGATCCCGAGCGGGGACTGAGCTGCGCCGTGATGACCAACGGCAAGCCCGTGCTGTATCCCGAGATGCTCCGGTTCTACGCGCTCTGCCAGCGCATCACCACCGAGGCGCCCAAGGTCAGCGGATCCCAGATGGTGGTCTGGGACCCGCTCGCCGGCCGTCCGGGCGAGCGCTAGCCGCTGCGCGAGCCCGAGCGAGCGCGCGTCGAGCGGCTGCGCGAAGAGCTCGAGCGCCCGGTCGTGGACCGGGTTCGGGTGCTGCTGGCCCGGCGGCTGCTCCGCGCGCCCGAGCTGGACCGGGCTGGGGTCGTGCTCCGGCGTCCGCTGCGTCGGCCGGTGCCTGCGCGCTGGTCACGCGGGATCTCCGCCCGCACCAGTTCCTTGACCAGCCGAGCCAGCTCGGCCTGAAGGAACTTGGCCATGCGCTCCTCGTCGCGGCGGATCGCCTTGACCACCTGGGCGGTCTCGCGGTCGCCCACCTCCTCGGCCAGCGTGAGGATGCGGGAGTAGATGGCGATCTCCACGTGCTCCTCGCGTAGCTCCTCCTGCGCGTTGCGCACGTGCGTCTCCGGCTGGCTCGTCACGGCGGCGCGGGCCGCACCAACCTGACCCTTGACCGCGGCCACCGCCTTGCCGGCCACCTCGCCGACGGCCTCGGGCACGCCGCGGATGCTGGGACCGGCGCTGGCCGAGCCGCCCAGTTGCTTGATCCGGGAAGCAACCTGGCGCTTGTGGGCGCGCGTCTCGGTGAGGTGCCGCTGCAGGCGCTTCTTGTAGGACTGCTTCTGGGTCAGGGCGATGTGCGCTGTGAGGTCCGCCTCCAGCTCGGCTTCCTTGGCGTGCGCCTCGTTCAGCCACTGGACCAGCTTCGTGTCTCGTGCGTTCAGGGTCTTCTCATCAGCCATGGTTTGTCTTCCTCTCAGCTCTGGGTTGAGGTCCGCCAGTCGCGCTCTCTAATTGACGCTCGGCGGCGGTGAGCACGCTTGGGCGCGCTCGATGAGTCCGTTCGTAAAGCTGGACCGCGCCGAGCTCGGCCGGGCCTGCCTGTTCCAAGCGCGCGACGACGTCCGGGGCCGTCATCCGTCCGTACTCCGGCCACGGCTCGTCGACGTGGATCTCCGCACCCGCGCCCGCTTCGGCGCCGGCCTCCGCCACCTCCTCCACCAACACGGCCCCAGCCGACACGTGAGCCGGCTCGGGCGCGGACGCGACCGGGGGTCGCGGGGGGCTAGCCGGTGCGGGCGGCATGCTCGGGCGCCGGATGGGCTCCGGTTCAGCCGCCGGCGCCCCTTCCGAGCTCTCTGGCCTGACGGCCCTGACGACCTCCTCGGCCACGGCGCTGCTCAGGCGCAGCCCCTCCTGAGCCGTGTATAGCGACAGGCGCGCGACGCGCATACCGGCGCGCACGGGCAGCGTGATCAACTCGCTCAGCATTGCTCGGTACTACCCCGTGGGGGGAAAGCCAAGCGCCGACGGCCCGCGCGGCGCCGGAGCGGGTTGGGGTTATGGTTGCGGGTTAGAGACGGAAGGAGAGAGAGATGCAGCTGGATCCGAGGACGATCATCGGCGGGGGGGC
Organism: Solirubrobacteraceae bacterium; assembly: GCA_035532195.1. Taxonomy (GTDB): domain Bacteria; phylum Actinomycetota; class Thermoleophilia; order Solirubrobacterales; family Solirubrobacteraceae; genus Palsa-465. The sequence goes on along the minus strand of DATKRM010000354.1, from coordinate 10,468 downwards.
CAAGCTCGCTGAGCGCTTAGGCGACGAGGCGTACTTCGCCGCCCTGTGCATCCGCAGCGGGCTGGTGGGCATCGAGCCCCCGCACCGGATCGCCAAGCTGGTGCTGGCCTTCGAGCGCTACGGAATGCTCGGCGGTGCGATCAGCGTCGGAGCGATTCGCCATGGGGATCGCGCCGCAGTGATCGACGACCGAGGCGAGCTCAGCTACCGGGAGCTGGATGAGCACGCCAACGCACTGGCCAACGCTTGGCGCGACGAGGGGCTGAAGGCAGGCGACGGCGTGGCCATTCTGGTGCGTAACCATCGCGGGTTCCTGGAGGCGCTGTTCGGGGCCGCCAAGTGTGGTGCGCGGATCATCCTGCTCAACACGTCCTTCGCTGGACCGCAGATTGTTGAGGTGGCCACGCGTGAGGGGACGGACCTGCTGGTCTACGACGACGAGTACGGGGACACGCTGGAGGGTGTGGACCCGCCGCGGGGACAGTGGCGGGCCTGGGCCGACGAGCCAGGACCCGACACGCTGGACGCGCTGATCGAAGCCGGCGACTCCAGTCCGCCACCCAAGCCCAACTCATCGGCCCGGATCACCATCCTGACCAGCGGGACCACCGGGACGCCCAAAGGCGCGCCGCGGGACGAGCCTAGGTCCCTGGGCATCGTCGGGGCGCTGCTGAGCAAGGTCCCGTTCCGGGCCCGCGAGGTAACCGAGCTGTGCGCGCCCATGTTCCACGCGCTCGGATTCGCCCAGGCCATGGTGGGCATCGGGCTCGGCTCCACGCTGGTGATCCAACGCCGGTTCGACCCGGCCCAGACGCTGGAGAGCATCGAGCGCCACCGCGCCACGGCGATGGTCATGGTGCCGGTGATGCTCCAGCGCACGCTGGAGCTCGAAATCGAGGAGATCAAGCGGCACGACACCTCGTCGCTGCGGATCATCTTCCTGTCTGGGTCCCAGCTGCCGGCCGACGCGGCCAAGCGTGCGATCGAGGCGTTCGGGCCGATCATCTACAACCTCTACGGCTCCACGGAGATCGCCTACGCCACGATCGCCACCCCGGAGGATCTCGAGGCCGAGCCGACCTCCGTGGGCAAGGTGGTGCGCGGGTCGGTGGTGAAGATCTTGGACGAGACAGGCCACGAGCTACCGACCGGGGAAAGCGGCCGGATCTTCGTGGGCAACCTGTCTCAGTTCGAGGGCTACACCGGAGGCGGCAGCAAAGAGACGATTGGGGGGTTGATGTCCTCAGGTGACGTCGGGCACTTCGACGAGGCTGAGCGGTTGTACATCGACGGCCGGGACGACGAGATGATCGTGTCCGGCGGCGAGAACGTGTTCCCGGCCGAAGTCGAGGAACTCCTGTCCGCGCACGACCAGATCGACGAGGCCGCGGCCATCGGCGTGGACGACGAGAAGTTCGGCCAGCGGCTGAAGGCGTTCGTGGTCAAGCGCGACGGCGCGTCGCTCTCCGAGGACGAGGTCAAGGAGTACGTCAAGGACAACCTGGCCAGGTACAAGGTGCCCCGGGAAGTCGTTTTCGTAGAGGAACTGCCCCGGAACGCAACGGGCAAGGTGCTCAAGCGCGAGCTGGCCGAGTCGGTCCAGTCGTAATCTCCCGTCCCGTGACCGCCACGGATCCCGCCGCCTTCCGCGCGCAGTTCCCGGTGCTCGAGCAGGTGTCGTATCTGAACGCCGGCACCGAGGGCCCTGTGCCCTGGCAGGCTGCCGACGCCACTCACCGCCGGGTGGACCGCGAGCTCACCGCCGGCCGGTGCGGCCGGGCGTACTTCGATGAGCTGATGGAGCTGGCCGCCGGCCTGCGAGCCGCCTACGCGCGGGTGCTGGGCGCGGAGGACAGCGAGGTTGCCCTCACCGGCTCAACCACGGACGGCGTGAACACGGTGCTGGCCGGCCTCGAGTTTCGGCCCGGCGACGAGATCGTGACCAGTGACGAGGAGCACCCCGGGCTGCTGGCGCCGCTCGGCCGGGCGCGCCGGCGGTGCGGCGTGTCCATCCGCGTGGTCCCGTTCACCGAGATCGCGAGCGCGGTGTCCGATCAGACCCGCCTGGTTGCCTGCTCGCACGTGTCCTGGGTCAGCGGTCGGGTGCTGGACACGGACGCGGTCCGGGCCACCGGAGTGCCGGTGCTGCTCGACGCCGCCCAGGCGCTGGGCGCGATCGCGGTCGACGTGCGCGCGCTGGGCGTCGACTACTACGCGGCCTCAGGCCAGAAGTGGTTGTGCGGCCCGGAGGGCAGCGGCTGTCTGTACGTGCGGCCGGAGTGCCTGGACGAGCTGCTCGTGCCCTGGCCGGGATACGCATCGGTGGCCGATCCCGCACGGGCGCTCGAGTTCGAGCCGGCCGAGGGAACGCGCCGCCTCGACCATGGCTTCCCCGCGGGGCTGCGCTCAGCTTGGGCCAAGGCCGCGCTCGACGTGCTCGAGCGGGCGGGATGGTCGTGGATCCACGAACGCGCCGCCGGGTTGGCCGAACAGCTGGCCCACCGCCTGTCGGAGCTGGGGCTAAGCGTGCGGGACCGTGACCGCTCGACGCTGGTCTCCTGGGTGACGGCGGATCCGCCGGCCGAGGTCGAACGGCTGGCTGGCCAGGGCTTCGTGGTGCGCAGCCTCCCCGGACTGGGGCTGGTGCGGGCTTCGGTCGGCGCCTGGTCCTCCGAGGAGGAGCTGGAGCGGCTGGCCGCGTCCGCGGCCGCCGGTTAGCCGACCCGCTCCGGCTACGGCGATACGGCCGCGCGCCGCTTTCGGCGCGGCGAGGGGCCCAGCACCGGGGCGCGCCCGCCCAGCTCACGCAACGCCGGGAGTGAGAGCAGCCCGGGCACCAGGGGTACCCACAGGGTCAGCAGCGTGTAGAGCAGGACGCCCAGCGTGGCCGCCGCGAACGGAACGCCCGAGGCGTACCAGAGGCAGGGGATCATCGCGACGGTCAGGAAGCCGGCGCCGCCCAGGGGGGCCGTGCGACGGGTGAGGATCATCGCCGAGCTCAGCCCGACGATCACCCCCTCCGCGCTCATGTGGTAACCGAACGCCGCGGTGGTCGCCCACAGCCCGAACATGTCGCCGCCCCAATAGAGCAGCATTCCGGCCACCGCCAACCCGCGCCGGCCCGGTCTGAGCAACAGGTCGAACACCACCAGGTGGATGGCGTCAAGGGCCATCCCCACTCTGCCCCGCCAGCCCTCGTGCTCCCGAAACCGATCGCGGTAGCGCCGGGCCAGCAGCGCGCCGAGCAGGAATCCGGGGATCGGAATCAGCGCCCACGGCCAGGTGAACCCAGGTCGGGGGAACGCCACGCCCTGGATCACCGCCACCACCGACACCGGACACACGATCAGCGCCAGCCCCGCCTGCTCAAACGCGGTCAGCGCCATCGCCCGGACCTTGGCTTCCCGGTCACTCGCGCCCTCGGCACGCATCGCGTGCTCGTCCAGGGCGCCGCCGCCCTGGGACAAGAACCCACCGAACCCGGCCAGCACCACGGCCAGCATCGTCTTGCGCTCCAGGCGGGGGCGATCCTCGGCCCGGCGAATCCCGCGGTAGGCGAAGTAGTAGCCGACGAAGGCGAGGAAGATGGCGCCGAATGCCGGCCCCACCCACCACCAGTGCGCGTGATCCGCGCGCCGGGTCACGTTGCCGAACCCGGACACGAACGACATACCCACGCCCGCGGCCACCGACAGGATCAGCGCCAGACCCAGCAACCGCACGAGGCGGCGACCGTCCGGGTGGACGTGTCTTCTGGGTATTCCCAGCATGTTCAGTTCAGTATCCGCGGCATTTGTGCGCGACGCACCTCATACCGGCGGTGGAGGCTTTGACCAGCTGACCTGAATGGCGTGCTTGACCACCTGGGCGTAAACCTCCTGGCCTTTCGGGTCCGGGTGAGCTCCGTCCCACAGCAGACTCGGGTCACTGCTGGCGCTGTTCCAATCGGCCAGGGTGGCCGTGGGCCATGTTGACACAAACTGGACCAGTTGCGCGTTGGTGTCGTCGATCCAGCCGGCCCCCTCGTAGCGGAGGGTCATGATGATCACGTGGGGCACTCCGCTGAGCACGGCCCTGAGCTTGTTCAGATAGCCCGCCTCCAGCGGACTGTTCTCGCCGGTCTGCACCACCACCGTGGGCGGCAGGGCGTGGCTGTCACGGTAGCCCTGAAGCCGCTGCAGGATGACGTCCGGCTGACGCGAGTCGACCGCATCGAGGCGCGGGTGCAGGAGACTCTGCAACTGGTCCTTGGCCTGGAGCATGACCGAGGCCCCGACCATCAGGATCGGCCCCTGGGGCCGGCCCGAGGCCTGGCGGGCCGGAGCGGCGGGGGCGATAGCCGCCGGAGCTTGCTGCGCCGCCAGGGTGGCGCTGGCTCCGGCCGGAGCCGGAGCCGCGGCCGTCGGCAGCAGCGCGATCACGGCCACGAACCCCCCGATGGCCACGGGCACCCCGGCGCCCAAGGCCAGTCGGCCCCGGGGCGAGGCGCGCTGGCGCCAGGCGCGCAGCCGGGCTTGGAGCTCACCCCGCCGGATCGGCATCTCCAGGTAGCGGTACGAGGCCGCGGCCAGCACGACCGTCAGCGCCGCCTGTAGCGCCACCAGCACGACTAGCGGCATCTGGACGTCGAGGTTTGGCCGGGTCAGGGCCATGATCGGCCAGTGCCAGAGGTAGACGCCGTAGCTGCGCTTGCCGATCCACACCAGGGGCGCGCTGCCCAGTACCCGGCCGGTGCGCGTGCCCGGGTGGGAGGCGCTGGCGATCAGCAGAGCCGCCCCGAGGGCCGCGATGACCAGCCCGCCGCGGTAGACGAATGGGCTGTAGTCGGGCCAGGCGGTCATGGTCACCAGCACCAGCACCACCCCCGCTGCTCCGACCAGGTCGAGCGTCCGCTGAGCCGGGGGGCGAATCCGGGCCACCTCCTGCATGGTGGGCCAGCAGCAGGCCAGGGCCACGCCGAGCAGGATCGGGGTGGCGTGCGTGTCCGTGCCGAAATAGATCCGGGTGTGGTCGACCGTGCCGTTGAACAGCACGGCCATGAGCACCGCGGAGGTGAGCGCCAGGACCAGCGCGCCCAACGCGATCTGGCCGCGCCGGACCCGCCAGCGCAGCAGCAGGAGCAACACCGGCGGCCACACCAGGTAGAACTGCTCCTCCACCGACAGCGACCAGAAGTGCTGGAGCAGCGAGGGGCGGGCGAAGTGCTCGAAGTACGAGCGGTGAGCCAGGATCTGGTGCCAATTGTTGAAATAGAAGACCGAAGCCAGGGCATCGCCCCGCAACTGGCGTAGGTCGCTGCGGAAGAACAGGGCGATGACGACCACCGAGACGATCACCACGAGCAGCGCCGCGGGCAGCAGACGCCGGGCCCGGGCCAGCCAAAACCGGCCGAGTCGGATCGTGTGGCTGACCGCGCCCTCGTGCAGCAGCAGCGAGGTGATCAGGAATCCGCTGAGCACAAAGAACACGTCCACGCCCACAAACCCGCCCCGGAATAGCTTGATCTGGCCGTGGTAGAGCAAAACGCCCGCGACGGCGATCGCGCGGACACCGTCGAGCCCAGGCCGGTAGCGCAGTGCGGGTCGCCCGCCTCCCTGCATGGCTCCAGACAACCTACCTTCGCCTTCGGTCGGGTCCGCTCCGACCGGTCCGCACGGCGGCCAACGCCAGCGCAGCCACGGCCGCGCCGGCCAGCACCAGCCCGGGCCGGCGCTTGGCCACGGGTGCCCGCGCCGCCGGGGCCGCGGGCGGCTGCGGGGCCGGTGTGGCGAGGGGTGGTGCCGGCGCCGGAACGACCGGCTGGGGCGTGACGGCCTGGCGCCGGCGGTGCCACCGCCGGCCCAGCAGGCCAGCTACCAGGGCCAGCGCCAGCGCCCCCGCGACGGCACCGACGACCACCCAGATGGAGACTCCGGCCTGCGGTCCGGGCTTCACCGGCAGCACGATGGCCGGTAGCGCCCGGGCCAGTGGCCTGGGCTTGACTCCTCGCGCAGCGGCGCGGGCGGCCCGGAGGAACACGGTGACCGCCGGGGGATGGCGCGGGGCCGGAGCGGCGTCGGCCGGTCGTGGCGGCGGCGGGGGGGGCGGCGTGGGAATGGCCTGGACCTGGCCGGAGGTGGCGTAGGGCAGCGCTGAGATGATCATCGAGGCAAACGCGTGGATGCCGGCATCGCCGCCCAGATGGATGCCGTCCGGAGCGAACCATTCCGGATGCGGGGAGCTCAGCCGGTCCCAATCGAGCAGCACCGTCTGCGGCGCGTAGCGGTTTACCTCGTTCCGCACCTCCTGCGGGGAGTTCGGATCGTCGCCGTGATGCGGGGTGACCAGCACCAGCCTCCGGCTGGGGCCGAGGATGGCCAGCGCCTCTCTGACCTGTGAGTCGGTTATACCGCCGTTGGTGCCCAGGGCGAACACGACCAGCGACGGGAGCTGGTTACCCCGGGCCCGGAGGATGGCCAACCCCTGGTCGACCGTCCGGCAGACCATGCCGTTGGCCTCATAGCCGGCTCCGGCCAGCAACTGGACGGTGTCGGCCAGCACCGAGTCTCCGACCGCCAGGGGCGGCGGATTGGTCGGAGCCTGCCGGGGCGTGGCCTGCTGCGTCTCGCCGCAGGCCAAGGCCGGCCCAGCCAGCCCCAGTACCGCGGTGACACAGACCATGCTGCCGCGCCGCAGGCGGCGCGCCGTTCTGCCCTTTCCTTGGGGCACCGGACCCAGTGTCGCAGGCTAGAACCCCGCCAGCGAACGGGGCGGGGGCTGATTCTTGGGCGGCGGATCGTCGGCCATCAGCTGAGAGATGGTGACCAGGCGAAAGCCTCGCTGGCGCAGGCGGGTGATGATCCGGGGCAGGGCGGCCACCGTCTCCGAGCGGTCCCCGCCCCCGTCGTGCATGAGCACGATGGCGCCGGGCTGGGCGCCGCTGACCGCCGTGTAGATGATGCGGCTGACTCCGGGCCGGGAATAGTCATTGGTGTCCACGCTCCACAGCACCATCAGCAACCCCTGCGCCTTCAGCACGTTGACCGTGGCCGCATCGAGCGATCCGTACGGTGGGCGCATGAGCACCGGAGACGGCGCGCCGCCCCGCTTGATTGCCGCGCTGGCCTCCTGCAGCTGGGTCGCCTGCTCGCCGCTCGACAGCTGGCCCAGGGGCGGGTGGGTCTCGGTGTGGTTGCCCACCTCCTGGCCGGCCGCGGCCTCCGCGGCCACGAACCGAGGGTAGGCGCTGGCCGAGCGCCCGATGAGGAAGAACGTGGCCGGGGCGTGCATCTGGGCCAAGACCCGCAACACCTGCGGCGTATACGGGCTGGGCCCGTCGTCGAAGGTCAGCGCCACCTCTCGGTGCCGGTGGCCGGCCAGCTGCACGTACGAGGTGTAGTGGAGCACCCGGTCGACCGGGGCGGCTTGGGCGCTGGGCGAGGGTGGAGTGGGGTGCGGTGTGTGAACCACTGGCTTGGCTGGCGCCACGGGCTGGCCGGACGCTGCCTGCGGCTGGGGAGGGGCTGCCGACGGCTGGAAGATCGGGTGACCGCTCGGCATGACCGCGACCACGACGGCCACGATGAGCAGCACGATCACGCCCAGGGCCACGGCCTGGCGCCGGCGGACCTGGCGGCGCCGGGCGGCCAGGCGCGCGCTGCGCTGGCTGACCGTCAGCGGTCCCACGGCGGCTCCCCGGGGATTTCCACGCACCTCATCTCGCATCCGCGCGATTGTGCCAAGCGGGTACCCCCCGCCGGGGCGGGTGATACTGAACTTGCATGATCGCGGCCTTCTTCTCCACCCACACGCTGGACACGCTCCTGTCGAATTACGGCTATGCCGCCGTGTTCGCTTTCGTGATGGTGGAGAGCCTAGGGGTCCCGTTTCCGGGGGAGACGATGGTGATCACCGCCGCCCTGTACGCCGGGGTGACCCACCATCTCGTGGTGTGGCTGATCTGGGCCAGCGCCGCCGCGGGCGCGATCATCGGCGACAACATCGGGTTTGCCGTCGGGCACTGGGGCGGCTACCGGCTGTTGCGCCGTTACGGGCCGAAGGTCCGCTTGAACGAAGGCAAGCTCAAGGTGGGCCGGCTGATCTTCGAGCGCCACGGGGGAAAGGTGGTGTTCTTCGGGCGTTTCGTGTCGATCCTGCGCACGTATGCGGCGTTCCTGGCTGGCACCAACCGCATGCACTGGCTCCGGTTCCTGGCCTTCAACGCCGCGGGCGGGATCGTCTGGTCAGGGATCTTTAGCGTGGGCTTCTACTACGCCGGCCACGCGCTCAAGCGGGCTCGGGGTCCGGCGGACATCGGCCTCGGCGTGGCGGCGGCCGGCATACTCGTGCTGTTCATCGTCTGGCTGCGGCGCAACGAGCGCCGCCTCGAGGCCGAGGCCGAACGGGTCTACCCCGGCTCGCTGGACGATCACCTGGTGTAACCGGCAGGCTCAGCGGTGCGATAGCAATGCGGCCAGCGCAGGCCCGATCTCGGGATAGGCAAACTGGTATTCCAGCTCGCTGAGCCGGGCCGGGACCGCGCGCTGGCCGGTGACCACGCCCTGGGCCATCTCCCCGAACATGAGTCGGAGCCCGAAGCCCGGCACCGGCACGATGGCCGGGCGCCGGACGGCCCGGGCCAGCGCCCGGGTGAACTCGGCGTTGGTCACGGGGTGGGGGGCCACCAGGTTGACCGGCCCCCGGGCCCGGTGGTTATCCAGGCAGAACAACAGCCCTCGCACCTCATCGTCGATATGGATCCAGGACAGGTATTGGCGGCCCCCGGCTAGCGGGCCGCCCAGGCCCAGCCGGAAGATCGGCAGCATCTGGGCCAGCGCCCCGCCGCTGGGTGACAGGACAATTCCGGTGCGGGCCATGACCACCCGCATGATCTCCTCGGCTCGCGCGGCTTCTCGCTCCCAGGCCACCACCGCCTCGGCCAGGAAGTCAGACCCCGGCCCGGCCTCCTCGTCGAGCGGCTCATCGCCCCGGGGGCCATAGAACCCGACCGCCGACCCTGAGACCAGCGTCCGCGGGCGCTCAGCGTCACGCAGGGCTCGCAGGCCGGTGACCAGCATCTGGGTGCCCAGCTCACGCGAATCGCGAATCGCCCGCTTGACCACAGGATTCCAACGCTGGGCCACCGGCTCGCCGAGCAGGTGCACCACGGCATCGGCTCCGGTCAGGCTGCCCACCGGCGGAGGCGAGTGCGTGGGCTCGGGCCACTCGTGCACCTCCACCGTCTCGCCCAGGGTCTCCTGGGCCCGCGCCGCGTTCCGGGCCAGGGCGAGCACGGAGTCGCCGCGGTCCAGCAGCGCGGCCACCAACGCGCGCCCGATCATCCCGGTGGATCCGGTGACCACGATCCGCTGGCGGTCCATCATCACTACCTACCCGTCGGCCAGGGCGTTCACTATCACCGCCCGGAATCCGATGACTACGAAGCCCAGCAGGCAGACCACCCCCAGGCCGTGAGCCCAACCGGCGTCGGCCACGTTCAGCAAACCAAACCCCGACACCAGGCAGGCCACGGCCACACGCACCGGCCAGGACCCAGTGCCCAGGCCGATCGCGGCGGCGCCCAGCCCGGTGTCGGCCTTCTCCGGGGCCCGGAAGCGTCCGGTCAGACTGAGCCGGAATAGCAGCCCCAGAGAGGGGAACAGGATCAGCCCGCCCACGAGGACGGCGACGACGACCCAGACCAGCGTGTCGTGCCCGGCCGCCGCCTGCTGAACGGTCAGCCCTGGGAGGATGACGGGCCAGCGGGCCAGGGCCCAGCCGGCCACGATGGCCGCGACGGCCAGGGCCGCGCTGTAACGGGCCCATTCGTAGCGGTGGCGCCACACCAGGCCCAGCGTGGCCACGCCGGCCAGGGCCGAGACGACCAGGGCGGGCAGACCGCTCCCGGCTACCAGCGAGTGGTACAGCCGGTGGTAGTTGGTCTCTAGCACCACGACCCCGGCCAGCGCCAGCGCCCCGGCTGCGGCGCCGGCGCCCAACGCCCGCCGCCGGAAGGCCTGCTGGAGCTGGTCGTCGCCGAGGCGGGCCGCGTCGGCGGCCAGGTACACCGCGGCCAGATAGGCGCAGCTGGCCACGGCCAGCACGCCGATCAGCACCGACGGTCCGTTCAGCCAGCTGGAGAACAGCCGGCCGGCCGCGTTACCCACCGGGACGCGGTCGGTGGCGATCGCCCCCACGGCCGCCCCCAGGGCGAACGGCGTGATGATCGAGGAGACGGCAAAGATCGTGTCGATGACGCCTGCTTCGCGATCGCTGGCCGCCCCTTCCCGCAGGGCATATGCCGCCCCGCGGAAGATGATGCCCAGCGCCGCCGCGGACAGGGCCACGGCCAGGGTCGAGGCGATCGAGCCCAGCACCCGCGGGTAGGCGGTCCAGAGCACCGTGAGCACGAAGATCAGCCACACGTGGTTGGCCTCCCATACCGGCGCCATCGAGTGGTGGGCGTGTTCGCGAATCCGCTCCCCGCGCT
>DATKRM010000353.1:0-5547 GCA_035532195.1 Solirubrobacteraceae bacterium | reverse complement strand
CACGACGATCACCCCCCACGCCTTGTTGTCGACGAACCGGTTGTCCATCACCGTGTCGTTGCGGGCGCCCGAGATCGACATCCCGGTTCCGACCGGGCCCACCGCCGCGGATCCCGCGGCCGGCGCGTTCGGGTTGTTGTTGTCGTGCACGTAGTTGTTCATGAACACCCAGCACGAGTGCGTGTGCGTGATCGGGCTGATCCCGTTGTTCGGGCAGGCGCCGTTCTGCGGCGGCGGGTTGTCCCCGTTCTGGCTGTTGGTGTCGAACCCGTCCTTGTTGTGGTCGAACTCCGAGTTCTTGACGACGAGCTGCCCACCGGAGTTCGATCCCGAGTAGCCGAGCGAGCTGTACTGCGCCCGTATGTGGTCGACCGTCTGGTTGCAGACCTGCTTGCAGGCCCCGATGTAGAAGCCCGAGTCGCTGAAGTTGCTGGCGTAGTCCCGGGAGAAAGTGCCGCCGCTCCAGTTGCTGGAGAAGATCCCGTACGTCGCCGCGGTCCTGTCGCCGTTGGTCTGGCCGTAGTACGTGCTGGTGGCGGTCAGATAGGAGCCGAGGAAGCCGTGGCCCGTGACCCGGCCGCTGCCGCCGCCGTTCCACCAGACCTCGTTGCCCGTACTGCCGCCCTGGCCCGAGAGGAAGTTGCACACGGTCAGGTTCTGCACCCACACGCTGTTGGCTTTCCAGACCTCAATCCCGTTCAGGCCAATCGGGCCCTTGGGGTAGTAGCGGCCACCGAAGTTCTGCGCGCCCTTGGCCCGGCTGCACCTCGCCGACCCAGGCTTGGTGCCGTCCACGATCACCGTGTTGCGGTTCATCCCGCGCAGGTAGAGGCCCGGCTTGGTGATCAGCACACCGGCCGGCACCGTCAACTTGGCCTTGGGAGTGCGCCAGGTCGACGTCTTGTAGTCCCCAGGCCCGATCAGGATCCAGTCATTCGGCTTGGCCGCGTCGACCGCGGCCTGGATCGTTTTGAACTGACCGGCCATCCCGCGGTACTTGCCCACGAGCAGCACCCGGGCCGAGGCGGTAGACGCCAGCGAACCCATGGCCACCACGGCCACGGCCAGCCCCACAAAACGACGCATCGATGTCTCCTCTCCCCGGCCGCGGAACGCGGTTGCACCGGCGGCGACTCTCGCCGGTCTCACCCTACCGCCGCTACACCCGGTTCACAACTACCCGGCGGTCCGCACCACGTCCCGGGCCACCCAGGGCCGGAGCAGCTTGAGCGCCGACAGGATCGCGCGGGTGGCCGGCGAGCGGTTGAGCGTGTAGAAGTGGATGCCGGGAGCGCCGCGGGCCAGCAGCTCGGCGCATTGGAGCGTGGCATACGAAACTCCGAGCTGGAGCACCGCATCCGGATCTCCGGCTCGGGCCTCCAGCTGGGCCAGGAGCGCATCGGGGATGCTGGCACCGCACATGCCGGTGATCGTCTTGATCTGCTTGACGTCGGTGATGGGCATGATCCCCGGGATGATCGGGACCTCGACGCCCGCCGCGCGAGCTTCCTCGATGAACCGGAAGTAGAGCTCGTTGTCGAAGAACAGCTGGGTGATCAAGAACGACACACCTGACTGAACCTTCTGCTTGAGGAAGTGCAGGTCGTGGGCTTGGTCGGGCGCGTCGGGATGGACCTCGGGAAAGCAAGCCGCGCCGATGCCGAAGGGGTAGCCCGCGGAGATCAGCGCCGCCAGCTCGGTCGAATACCGGAGCCCTCCCGGATGCGGACGCCACTCGGTCTCGCCCCGCGGCGCGTCGCCGCGCAAGGCCAGCACGTTGTCGATCCCACCATCGGCGATGTCGTCGAGAATCGCCGCCAGCTCCTCGCGGGTGGTGCCCACGCAGCTCAGGTGGGCCATCGCCTCGATCTCCAGCTCCCGCTTGATCCACTTGGTGATCTCGACCGTGCGCTCCCGGGTCGAGCCACCCGCGCCGTAGGTCACCGAGACGAAGTCAGGCTCCAGCCGGGCCAGCTCTTTGAGCGCGGCCCGGAGGTTGCGCTCGCCGTCGTCGGTCTTGGGGGGGAAGAACTCAAACGAGAAGACCGGCTCTTCTGCGGACGCGAGGATCTCGTCGATGCGCACGGGACGGCCACTCTAGCGACCTTGACACGACTGTGTCAAGGTTGGGTGGCGCGCCACTGCACGGCGTCCCCGTCGGGCTCAGGTGCCACCTGCCCCAGCCGCTCCAGGTGCCGCAGATAGCTGAGCGTCTCGGACAGAAACCACGACGCGTTGCCCTCGTTCAACGGCTGGCCGTGCACGTCGGGCGCGACCTCCACAGCGGTGTGCGGCCCCGCCCGGAGGGCTCCCCGCACGGCGTCCAGCCGTTCGTGGACCAGCCGGCGGCAGGACTCGATGTGACCGTGGACGTCGACGAATGGCCGGCCGTGCCCGGACAACCCGAGCCGGGCGTCCAGGCGATCCACCACGTCCAGCGAGCTCAGGAACTCTCCCACCGGGTCAGGGGTCCAGCCGAAGTCGTAGAACAGCGAGGTCCGGCCCAGCACGTGGTCGCCGGAGATGAGCAGGCGCCGCTCCGGCTGGTACAGGCACACGTGTGAGGGAGCGTGGCCCGGGGTCTCGTACGCGGTCCAGGTGCCCAGGTCGGTCTCGATCTGCACCCCGTCCACCAGCGGACGGTCGGGCTCGATCACCCGGGCGATGCCCGACGGCATGCCCTGGGAGAAGCGCTCGCGATAGCGCTCCAGCGCGGCTTGGGGAACCCCGCTCTGGCGCGCCACCTCCAGCCGGCGGGCCAGCGCGGCCTCCGGGTCGTCGGCCGAGCGGGTGCCGTGCTCGTGGTTGGGATGCATCCAGAACTCGCAGCCCGCCCGGTCCACGATCGTCGCCGCCTGGCCCCAGTGATCGGAGTGGGCGTGGGTGGCCGCCACCAGCTGGACGTGCTCCAGCCGCAGGTTGACCTGGTCCATGGCCCGCTCGAGTTGGGCGATGGAGCCCGGCTCGTGATAGCCCGTGTCCACCAAGACCACGCCCGGCCCGGCCGCGATGGCCCAGGCGTTGCCGTGGGGCACCCCGGGCCAGGGCAGCGGGAGTCGGAGCCGCCACAGGCCCGGCAGGACCCGGTCTCCTCGGCCCAGCTCGCGGCGGGCGCTCATGTGCACTGGCGATGGTCGAGCATCGGATCGCACGATATTCACGCGTAGACTTCGGCGCGCTCATGGCCTCTGCGACCGAGATTGCCAAGCGTTACTTCGGCGCCCTCGCCGCCCGCGATCTCGACGCCGCGCTGGACTGCTGGGCCCCCGGTGCCATCGAACGGCTGGTCGGACAGCAGGAGCTGATCGCGCCCGAAGGGGTCCGGACCTACTTCTCCGCCCTGTTTCAGGCCTTCCCCGATTTTCGGATCGAGATCATCGACACAACCGCCTCCCGCGCTCGCACCGCGGTGCGCTGGCGGGCCTCGGGCACGTTTGCCGGGCCGGGAACGTTCCAGGGCTTCCAGCCCAACGGGGCTCGCCTGGAGCTCGAGGGCTGCGACGTCCTCAGGGTTAAGGACGACAAGATTCAGCACAACGACGCGTACATCGACTCGGGCGATCTGGCCCGTCAGCTCGGACTGCTGCCCGCGGCGGGCTCAGTGGGCGAGGCGCGGCTGACCCGACTGGCCAACCTCCGGACCAGGCTGGCCCGCCGTCTCCAGGCCGCCGAGCCCGAGCGGATCGCCGCCGGCGTATGGATCGTGCGGGGCGGGTTCCCGGCCCGGGAGATGAACGTGTACCTGATCGAGGACGAGGGAGCCGCGACCGTGTTTGACGCCGGAATCGCCGCCATGGCGCCGGCTGTGCGGGCCGCCGCGGCCCGGCTGGGGGGCGTACGCCGGGTGGTGCTGGGCCACGCGGACGCCGACCACCGCGGCTCGGCGCCGACCCTCGGCGCGCCGGTGTACTGCCATCCCGACGAGGTCGAGGCGGCCCAGAGCGATAGCCCGATCCGGCCCTATCACGACCTCAGCCAGCTGGCCCCGCACGGCCGGTTCCTGCTCTCCCGGCTGCTGCCGGTGTGGGACGGAGGCGCGGTCGAGATCGCGGGTACGGTGAAGGAGGGCGATGTTCTGGCGGGCTTCCGGGTGGTCGAGCTCTCGGGGCACGCGCCCGGGCAGATCGGCCTGTTCCGCGATCGCGACCGCCTGGCGCTGGGCTCAGATTGCGTGTACACGCTCGATCCCCAGACCGGGATCCACGGCAAACCGCGGGTTCCGCACCCCGCGTTCAACAGCGACACCGAGCTGGCCCGCGAATCGATTCGCAAGCTGGCCGGGCTGGAGCCGGCGCAGGCCTGGTTCGGGCACGGCAAGCCCCTGCGAGAAGACGTGGTGTCGCAGCTGCACCGGGCCGCCGCGGGTTAGGCGTGGGACGTCGCAGCCGTGCGCAGCGGGATGACTCGCGCGCCGGCGGTGGGCGAGGCCGGATGCCGAGCAGCCGCGCGCGCGAGAAGCTCACTGCTCCCAGCTACGACTACACCGACGACGAGGGCAACGTGCTGACCCTGCGCGGGTCGCTGACACCGGCGTCTCGGGTGGTCTATGCCGAGACGCTGACCGGGGGGTTGAGTCAGGAGGATGCCTGGCAGCGAGCCACCGAGCTGTTGTTTGAACGACTGGCCGTGTCGTGGACCATCGCTGGGTTGGAGACCAAGCGCCAGAAGGAGCTGCTGACGCGCTACCGGGTGGCCTCAGCGTCAGAGAGGGAATTCGTTCGGGACGCCCTGCGGTCACACCTGGCCGAGCACTTCCCTGAGCTTCAGGCGCCGTGATCGATCCGGAGGCCTTCGCCGCGTTGCTCTGCGACTGGTGTCTGGACGTCCAGCCCGGGCACCAGGTGCTGATCGCCTCGACGACCCTGGCCGAACCGCTCGTCGTCGCCCTGCACCGGGCCGTGCTGGCTCGCCAGGCCTGGCCGCTGCTGCGTCTGAACCCGCCCGGGCTGGTCGAGGACTTCTATCGCCACGCCGGTCCGGCCCAGCTGGACGCATACGCCCCGCTGGAGCTGACCGAGGTGAAGTCGATCGACGCCTGGCTCCGGGTCGAGGCGCCGGCCAACACACGGGCTCTGGCCGGGGTTGATCCGGCGCTGATCACGCGCGCGTCCCGGGCCCGCGCACCGGTTCAGGAGGCGCGACTGGCGCTGCGCTGGTGCGGGACCCAATGGCCCACTCCGGCCCTGGCCCAGCAGGCCGGTCTGAGCCAGGCCGACTACGAGACCTTCCTGTCCGGGGCGCTGTTTCTGGACCGGCCTGACCCGGTGGCAGCCTGGCGGGAGCTGGGCGAGCGCCAGGCGGCACTGGTGGAGCGGTTGACCAGCGCTCGGGAGATCCGGATCGAAGCCGACGGGACCGATCTCCGGCTTCGAGTCGAGGGACGGACCTGGATCAACTCAGACGGCAAGCACAACATGCCCAGCGGCGAGGTGTTCACCGGACCGATCGAGGACTCGGCCACGGGGAGGATCCGGTTCACCGTCCCCACGGGCCCGCGCGGCGTCGCCGTCCGCGGCGTGGAGCTTACGTTCGAACGGGGTGCGGTCG
>DATKRM010000352.1:0-13771 GCA_035532195.1 Solirubrobacteraceae bacterium | reverse complement strand
GCTGACCGCCCGCGCGCGGGCGACCTTTGCCTCCCAAGTCCCGACCACCGCCGGCCAGAACCCGATCTTGCTCGGCCCCGCCGGTCCGATCAAGCACGTCATCTACATCACTAGGGAGAACAAGACCTACGACGCGGACCTGGGCGACCTGCACCCCGGCCGGCCCGACAACGCGCTCACGCTGTTCGGCCGTGATGTGACGCCCAACCTGCACAACCTGGAGACCCAGTTCATCGAGTCCGACAACTTCAACTACCAGGGCTTCGCCAGCGTCGTCGGCCACATGTGGGAGGACGCGGGCATGGTCAGCGACGTATTCGAGCGCGGGGTGGCGGCCGACACGGGCACCCATTTCAGTCACGGCGACACATCGTGGGGTGACCCCACCAATTACCCGGCCAGCGGCCTGCTGACCGAGCAGGCCTACAAGGCCGGCCTCAGCGTACGCACCTACAACGAGGAGACAGCGCAGCAAGCTCAGCTGTTACCCGCGGCCGTCCAGGCCCCGACGAGCCTTTACCCCAACTACGACCTCCACACACCCGACGTCCAGCGTGAGGCCGGATGGGAGCAGGAGTTCCGGCAGTTCGTCGCCCATCAGTGCACCGGCGACCTGGCCGCCACCTACGGCGCGGGCTGCCAGCTGCCCGCGCTGGAGTACGTGTACCTGGGCGAGGACCACACGACTGTGGTCGACGAGCCCGGATACCCGACGATCCAGGCCCAGGTGGCCGACAACGACCTGGCCACCGCGAAGGTGATCGACGCCGTGTCGCACTCCCCCTACTGGAACTCGACGGCGATCTTCGTGGTCGAGGATGACCCGCAGGGCACGGGCGACTCTCAGAGCGCCTACCGGGGCTTCCTGGCCATCGCGAGCCCGTGGGCCAAGCACGGCTACATCTCGCATGCCTCCTACAACCTGACCTCGGTCGTGGGCGCGATCGACCGCGTCCTCGGCCTGCCGCCGATCACCGACTTCGCGCTGACCAGCCGGCCGCTCGACGATCTGTTCACCTCGGAGCCGAACCTGGCCGGCTTCACCGCAGACGGCTCGGGCGTGGCCCGATACCCGTTCGTGCCGCTGGGCGGGACACCCCCGGTGGCGGACACCAAGCACGGCATCTACTCGTTCGCCACGCCGGACCAGACCAATCCTGCCGTCTCAAACCTCGCCACCTGGCGGCAGATCAAGGGCAACCGGCCGCTGCCGACGCTTCCCTAGGTCGCTCTCGGGGCGGCCGATACCCTGTCACGTGTGCGCACCGTGCTTCCCGATCCGCTCCCGGCCGAGTTCGAGGAGCTTCTCGAGCGCCGCAGGCGCTGGGGAGCCGACACCCACGACGAGGTGTGGGAGGGTGTGTGCCACGTGACACCTGCTCCGAGCATGGTGCACGCATTGGTGACGGCGCAGCTCACCGTGCTGCTGACCCCACTTGCTCGTGCCGCAGGACTCGCTACCAGCGCCGAGTTCAACCTCGGCGAAGGGGAGCACGACTATCGCGTCCCTGACCTCGGCGTGCACCGTGCGCCAACGATTGGCGCCTGGCACCCGACGGCAGCGCTGGTGGTCGAGGTCGTCTCCCCGGGGGACGAGACGTTCGACAAGATTCCTTTCTACGCAAGCCATGGTGTCGATGAGGTGCTAATCGTCGAACCCGAGGCGCGCACGGTACGGTGGCTGGGGCTCGAGGGCGGCGACTATCGGGAGATCGACCGCAGCCATCTGATCGAACTGGGGCCGGCCGAGCTCGTCGCGCAGATCGACTGGCCGGCGTAGCTCAGATCGCCGCCTCCGGCGAGGCGATGTCGAGCTCGATGGCCAGCACGTTGGTGACGCGCGCCAGATCCGTGTCGTAAGGTCAGCAGAGCCGCCTCATACCGCTGCGCGATGGCCGCGATCATGCAGGCGGGCATGCCGCGCGGCGTCACATCCCGGCTGATTTTCATCCTCAGAGCGATTGCCAGCGCTCCGGGGCGTTGTTAGCTTGGCTGAGATGGCGGGAGGCGAAGCGCGGCGAATTACGCGGGGGCTCGTGCTGGCTCTGGTGGCCAGTGCGTTCACGTTCGCCGCGCCGGCCGTGGCCTCGGCGAGCTACCACGTAGGCACCGGGATCGAGCCGATCAACCCGTGCCCGGACGGCACCTTCCCCACGTCGGGTCTGCAGGGCGCCGACGTGTCGAGCTGCGCCGCGGGCGGACCGGTGTACCTGGGCGGGTTCGGCCTGGCCGGCGGGCCGGTGGGCGCCGCCCCGGCCCAGCAGCCGGCGCCGATCCCGGGTCGCAAGGCCACGGGGGTGCTCCAGGCCACCTCGATCCTCCAAAGCAGCGGCAGCACCGTGCCGATCCCGGCAGGCGAGGCCGACGGGGCACACGTGCGGGCCATGGCGATCAGCGATGGCAACCGCGGGCACACGCTGCTGATCGCCGACATGGAGGTGCAGGGTTACTTCGCCGAGCTCAAGCAGGCCGGGGTCGGAATCATGGACATGCGCAAGCAGGTGGCCAAGGACCTGGGCCTCAACCCGCAGCAGGTGTGGATCCAGTCAGACCACACCCACGGCGGTGCGGACCCGCTTGGCGTGTGGGGCGGCGTCCCCAACTCGTTCCTGCAGTACATGACCCAGCAGACCGAGAATGCGCTCGAGAACGCCTACCGCAACACGCGCCCGGCCCAGCTCTACTACGGGTCGGTGGACGGCAAGGACCTGCTGACCAATCAGTTCTCCTCCGATCCGGAGAACACGTCGCAGGACTCGGGGCTGCGCGTGCTTCAGGCGCGCGACCCGAGGACCGGCCAGACGTTTGCCACGCTGCTCGACTTCTCTGCCCACGCCGATGTGCTCGGATCGAGCAACACCAAGCTAACCGGGGATTGGCCGAGCGCCACCAACGTGGAGCTAGAGCAGCGGTTCGGCGGCTTCGCCATGACGGTGGTGGGCACCCTGGGCCGCACGCAGCCCCAGCGCGGCCCCGCGTACAGCGCGTGCTCGGCTCAGAGCGGGGACGCACTGTCCTACTGCGCGATCTACCAGTACGGCAAGCAGGTCACCGATCGGGCTGCCCAGGCCGTGGCCGGGGCCACGCGAATCACCGGCCGCCCGCTGGTCGCCGCCCACTCCTACCTGCTCGAGGACACCGCGACCAACGCGCCGATCCTCGGCCTGGAATACGCCGGGTTCGCGGTGGGCGCGCCGCTGTACCGGGCGATCGGCCCGCCGTGGCTGACCGGCACCGAGATCGGCAGTGTGACCGGAACGGCCCGGATCGGGGACGTGATGCTCTCGAGCATCCCGGGCGAGGCCTACCCGCAGATCGCGCTCAAGGTCTCGAGCACGGTCACGGGCATCCGGCCGGGCGGGTTCATGACCGCAGGCCTGTCCAACGACCAGCTGGGCTACCTGATCGCTCCGTTCAGCGCCTACCCGCAGCCGGTGGAGCGCTCGATGTTCAGCCAGGCCCTGAGCTCGGACGTGATCCAGGGCTGCGTGGCCTCGCCCAACACGAACACCTGCCCGCAGCCCTCGCCGATCTCCAACGACAACTACTTCTTCAACGTCTCGCACACCATGGGCGAGCGGGTGACCTGCTCGCTGCTGCGTGGCTCCGACGACGTGATGCACCCGGGTCAGACCACGTTCCACGACAGCTTCAGCGACTGCAACCTGTTCGCCAACGACGCGGTGCTGTCGCCGGGGACCGACGTCACGGCGAGCGACGCGCTGCCGAAGCTGCCGGATACGAGCAACCCGTAGTCGGCGTCTAAGCGTGCGGCTTCGCGGCCGTCTTGGTCTTGCCGGATGTTCTCCGCTGGGGCGCCCGGGCCGGCGCGTCGCCGGCACCGAGAGACAATCCACCCAGCCCGATGTGGCGGAGCTCTCGCTCCAGGCAGCCACCGTGTACCTGATCGCGGGCGGCCTGGTCCAGACCCGCCGCGTGCAGCGTCTCTGAAACCTGCTCGAGCCGGGCCGGAGTGAGCTCATGGCCCTCGGAGCTCAGCAGACCGCGTGCTCTCTCCGTGAGCTGGTCAACGGCGGCCCGCTCGGCAACCACCGCGCGCCGCAGCGACTCCGGCCCGGCACGCTTGGCCAGGAGGTCGTCCTGCGCCTTCTGCAGCGCGTCGCCGGTCTCGAACAGCGTGGCCACATCGCCCCGCTGGGTGCGCACCAGCTGGTTGACCGCCCACGCGGCGACCGACGGCTTGCGGAGCTTCGACACTTCCTGAGCCTCGTCGCGGCGTTTCTCGCGGCGCAGCGCTTTGGCCAACGCATTGCGCTGCTCGGTGAACTGCTCCAGTGGTAGGCCGTAGAGGTCGTGGGGCTCCATCACGGGTCCGCCGACCACCTGGTGGCCAGCGGGCGATACAGCCTAAGTCGCCTCGCCCAGCCGGAACGGAAAGTCGTGATAGACGAGCAGGAAGACTGCGATCGCCGCGATGATCGCCACCACGACGATGACGGCCACCCACAGCTCGAGCCTGGCATGCCTTCGCCAGAGAAGGTGTTTTCGCCGCTGCTGGTTGCTTCGGTAGTACATGGGTAACGGGCAGCCGGACGACAGTTTGACATCGCCGGCCCGTGGGCAAGCCCTGGGACTGGTGCCGGGGTCTCGACGAGTTCTTTGGGCCGCGCGGCTTTAGCCGTCGGGGCGGACTGGTTTTTGCGGGTCTGTCCGGACAGCCTCGCGGCGGCCTGATCCGCGTGAACCCGCGCGGAACCAGCCAAGCTTGCTCGCGATGCGGAGCATACGTGCCCAAGCCGCTCTCCGAGCGCCGGCACGACTGCCCTCGCTGCGGGCTCTCCATCCACCGCGATCACAACGCGGCCCTCAACATCCACCAACGGGCGTGGGCAGCGCCCGTCGCAGAGGCAGCGTAAGACGATGCCAGCATCGCAGCCGCCGTCGAAGCGAGAAGGCGCCGCGCCCTCAGGCCGGCGGAGTGTCACGCACCACCAGCCGAATAGGCGCCGTAGGACCTGATAAGCGACGCAGCTCGGGGCGGCGACTAGACAGTCAGGACCTCGCCGCCGCCGGCACTCGCGAACCTCAAGCTCACGCCCCCATCGTTCCTGCTGCGCCCTCGGGGCCCAGCGTCGCCCGCATGCGGTTTGGCACAACGATCAGTTATCGCGACACGCAGGCGGCGACCGCGACCCTCACCGTGCTGCCGAAGCAGCCCGGGGTGAGGCGAGGGGGCAAGGGCCCAGCCCCGCAGCGACGGCCGGGCAAGCACAGGCTCAAGCCATGTAAGCGTCTGGTCGCGTTGGGCAGCTTCATCCACACGGATACCGTGGGTGCCAACGCTTCCGCTTCACAGGCGTGTAAAGCGACACGCCCTGCCGCCCGGCCCCTACACGCTGCGGGCCGTCCCCAACCTGGGCGAGGCCAACGGTCAGCCCAAGGCGACCAGCTTTACGATCAAGCGTAAGAAGCGGCGCTAGCTTCCGGCCGGCGCGCTGCGGCTTTGTGGCGCTCGGGCCGAGCGCCGGCGATGAGTGCGTCACCAAACGGAGCTACTGTCTCGGCCAATGAAACGGGTCTCATCTCCCTTGGCGGCGGCTTAGGTGATCGAGCTGATCGGAGCCGGCCTGCCGCGGACCGGCACGCTGACGCAGAAGGTGGCGCTCGAGATGCTTGGGCTGGGACCATGTTTTCACTGGGTCGACGTCCTGGCTGACCTGGACGAGCAGGTCCCGTTGTGGGACGGGGCGCTCCAGGGCAGCGTGGAGCCGGCGGCGATCCTTGACGGCTGGCGCTCGACGGTCGACTGGCCGGGGGGCTACTTCTACCGGCAGCTGATGGACTCTAATCCCAGTGCGAAGGTGCTCTTGAGCGTGCGTGACCCCGAGCGCTGGGAGCCGAGCTTCCGCGAGACGATCGTCGACATGTGCTTTGGCGAATCGCTGATCCGGCTGCTGTCGAGCGCCCGCGCCCACGTCGACCCGCGGTGGCGGCGCTACCTGGAGTTCGTCGACCGGATGTTCTGGGGGGAACGAGGCACGTTCCCGGCCGGGCATGCGCCCCACGAGCTGATCGAGGGTTTCGTCGCACACAACGAGGAGGTCAAGCGGATCGTTCCGCCCGAGCGTCTGCTCGTATGGGAGGTCGGCGACGGTTGGGGGCCGCTGTGCGAGTTCCTCGGCGTCGCCGTCCCGGCGGAGCCACTGCCCCACGCCAACGACCGGGCGACGTTCCTTGATCGCGTCATCGGCGGCGCGATCACGACGCTCGAATCCTGGCGAGCCGGGCAGGAACCCGCGGCTTGAACGCCCTGCCCAGGATCAGCGGCTTGACGGTCTCCGAGCCCGACACGGCGTTCTCCCAGAGAGACGCCCTGGAGATGCTCGGGCTGACGGGAGACGAGTTTGCCGAGAGAGTGTTCAACAGCTGCGCGGTGAGCACCCGCAGCCTTGATCTGTTCCCGGACATGCTCGACTTCACCCTCCAGGGACGGACCTCGCGGGCGGAGCAGAAGCTGTTCGAGTACGCGGTCGACACTGTCGAACGGCTCGACGTCGAGCCCGCCGAGATCGGAACCGTGGTCACGGCGAGCCTTTACTCGCTCGGCGGGCCGACGCTGGCCCATCGCCTGGTCGAACGATTCCGGATGGACCCGGCCACCGACAAGTACCACATCTCCGGGGTGGGCTGTGCCAGCTTGGTACCGCTCGTACGTCTGGTGGCCTCGTCGCTCGACGCCCAGCCGGGCAAAAAGGGCCTGATCGTCGCCGCCGAGAGCATGAGCGGGTTGCTGATGCGCGCCGCTCCCGACGATCCGCGTGCGAAGACTGTCGGCTCGGCGATCTTCGGCGATGGCTGCGGCGCAGCCGTGATCGAGAAAGGGGAGGACGGTCCTGCCATCGCCGCCTCGAAGGTGCACCAGCTCGAGGGGACGCTTGACGCGGTTCGCATGGAGCTCGGCGACGACGACAGCTACCTGCACATGGACCGCGACCTCCCCGACGTGACGGCTGCCGGGCTGCCCGGTCTGGTCGACGAATTTCTGGAATCGCTCGGGCTCACGCGGCGCGACGTCGATCACTGGATCGTGCACCCGGGCGGCCGGCGGATCCTGGATTGCGCCGGGGCCGCGCTGGGGCTCACCCCCGCGGAGCTGCAGATCAGCTACGACGTGCTATCCGGTCGAGGCAACGTCGGCACGCCTTCGATCTTCTACGTGCTCAGCGAGACAATCAAGCGGCGAGCCCCCGGGCACGGGGAGCGCGGTCTGATGGTCACGGTGGGCCCGGGCATCAGCGTCGGGCTCATGCTGCTCGTCTTCTGAACACTTGGTGTCTTTACTGGATAGCCGTATCCGGATGCGGACCAGTCCGGAGAAGGGTGTCCGATAGCCCGGCTTAGGCCGGAGCCCGTGACGGTGCCAGGCCGTCCTGGACGAGCGCGAACGCACGGCTAGCAGCGGTCGTGCGCGCGGCGGGACCGTCCGCTCTCTCAACCGCGCCCTTGACCATCGAGAGGACCAGAAACACGTCGTCGGTAGTCATATCGCGTCGCATCGTGCCGGCCGCTTTGGCCGCCCGGAGCGGATCCTTCATGAGCTCGGCCATGCGCATCCGGTGGCGGTTGAGCTCGGAGCCCAGGCACTCGTCCTCCCGGGCCAGCTGCCCCAGCGCGTGGAACCGAGGCATGGTCTCAAGAATGTTCCGCAGCAGCACGAAGAACGCGTCCGGGTCGCCGGCGTGATCGGCCGCCAGCTGCTCGAGTTCCACCATGTGCTCGGCCAGGAGCGCCGCGGCGAGATTACGGCGGTCCGGGAAGTTGCGATACAGCGTGGCCTGTCCCACGCCGGCCCTCCGGGCAACCTCGTACATCGGCACATCGGCACACTCGCCGAACAACTCGCGAGCGGCGGCCATGATGGCCTCGCGATTGCGCCGAGCGTCTCGGCGGAGAGGGGTTTCGCTGGTAGCGCTCACAACATTGAGTCTAGTACCGGAGTGCGTTGTCCGCAAGGCTGATCGGATGGGGTAAAAAATACCTGCTAAGACGCATAACTGAACAGCACTATCCGATTGCTGATATAAATTTAGGAAACGGTGACCACTGTCCGGATCGAGCCACGCTTGTCAGCACTGTCTTCCACCCCTCCGTATCCCGCACCCAGCCGGGCCCGGAGCCCGCGGCCGGAAACCGGCGTCTCGCCCGTACACGCCGCCGCGGCGGTGATCGTCTACCACGCCATCGCCTTCTGGATCCCCGGGCTGGGCGGACTGGTCGCGTACCTGCGCCTGCGCCCCCGGCTCGTCCGGGCCGACACCGGTGACCAACTTCACGCTTCTGATGAGACATTGAAACTAGCCTCGAAGGAGGCACATAATGAGCGCACTGGCATTGATACTCAAACCGATCGACCACGGCTGGGCTGTGATGCTCAGCGACGGCCGGGAGCTCGTCCGCTTCGTCGGCCTCGGCGCCAGGCGGCGCGCGCTCCGGTACCTGGAGCGCCTCGATCCAGCAAAGGCGGTGCGTGATCTCGGTTGAGCAGTGGCACGAGCGCGCGCCAGCGGGGCGCGACGCGGGACGCGCCGCCCAGATGGAGCTCAGTCACCTCCTGATCAGCCGCGTCATGGCCCCGGGGCAGCGCCACCGGATCGATCACGCACCGGCGGAGGTGTCGCCTTGATCCGACAGGGTCGCCTGGCCGGTCGCTATCCCGCCGCGGCGGCGATGGTGGTGTTCGCGCTCATCCCCTACCTGGCGCTGTCGGCGGCGCTTCAGCCGCTCACCCCGATCATCGCCCGGAATCTGCACATGAGCCTGCAGACGGCGAGCCTGGGTTCGGGCCTGGCCAATGCCGGCTACGCGGTGGGCACCGTGCTGGCCGTGGCGCTGGCCCAGCATCTGCCGCAGCGGCGCCTGCTGGTCGGGTACGCGGCATTGCTCGTGGTCGGATCGACTCTGGCGGCGACGGCGCAGAGCCCGGCGATGTTCATCACCGGGCACGTCCTCCAGGGACTGTGTACCAGCCTGATGCTGATCGCCGCGGTGCCCCCGCTGGCCTTGGGCTTTGGAACCTCCAGGCTCCGCGAGACCGCGGTGATCATGAACCTCTGCATCTTCGGCGCCGTTGCGCTGGGCCCGACCATCGGCGGCATTCAGGCGAACTCCCACGGCTGGCGGCCGCTGTTCTTCATCGTCGCCGGTATCTCGCTGGCGGCGCTTGTGCTCACGGTGCTCACCTTCGACGACGCCCCGGCGGCTGACCGAAGCGCGCCGGTGGATTCGCCGGCGATCGGGTTGGCGGCCGCTGGGTCGGTGGCCGCGTTCTTCGGCGCGTCGCAGCTGCTGACGCATAAGTTCCTGTCCCCCGTGGCGTTCGCGCCGCTCCTCGCCGGGTTGCTCCTGATCGCCGCGCTGATCGTCTACCAGTACCGCGCGAGGCAGCCGCTGCTGACCATCCGCAGCATGTTGACCAGCACGATGCCGGTGGCGGGGATCGTCGTCGCCCTGTTCGCGGCGGCGGCGTCTGTCTCCGCCACGGCCCTGACCGCCGCGCTACTGGTTCCGCGCTACGGCCCGCTTCATATCGGGCTGCTCTACTTGCCAGAGCTCGGCGGCGCGATCCTCACGGCCTTCGCACTGGGCGTGGTGATCAACAAACGCCAGATGCACTACCTGCCCCTAGTCGGAATGGTGTTCCTGGCCGCCGGGATTGCGACCTTCCTGGTGCAGGTTCCGTCCTCGCAGGCGCTCACGCTGATCGGCTCCGCCCTCACCGGGATCGGGCTCGGCGCGTCCGTCGCTCCGGCCCTGTTCGTGGCCGGCTTTTCGCTGCCCTCGGCCAGCCTCCAGCGTGTGTTCGCCATCGTCGAGCTGTTGCGGGCGGTAGCCGCATTCATGATCGCGCCGGTGTTCGCGCACCTCGCCGCCACGGTGGGAGGCAGTCTGCGATCCGGAACCGAGATCGCGTTGTGGATCGGGGTCGGGCTGGCGGTCGGCGGGGCGTTGATCGGCGTCAGTC
This sequence comes from Solirubrobacteraceae bacterium, assembly GCA_035532195.1. Classification (GTDB taxonomy): domain Bacteria; phylum Actinomycetota; class Thermoleophilia; order Solirubrobacterales; family Solirubrobacteraceae; genus Palsa-465. The sequence goes on along the minus strand of DATKRM010000352.1, from coordinate 3,789 downwards.
TCTACGTACTTGGCCGGGCCCGGCCGCAGACCCCAGATCTCGAGCGGTTCCTGGCCGGCGAGGCGCCGGCCTGGTATTCACCGCCACTGCTGGCCCGGCTCCGGAAGGGCCGGGTGCCGCACCAGCTGGCTGAGGAGGCGGCGTAGCCATGTCGGCCACCGATGCACCTGGTCTGGTGATATTCGCCTACGACGGTTCGGAGCTGGCCAAGCTGGCCATCCGCGAGGCGAGCGACCTGTTGCGCAAGCCGTGCGATGCGCTGGTGGTCACGGTGTGGCAGCCGTGGGACGTGGGATTTGTTCCGCCGGCCGAGACGAGCGTCGATGCCAGGCAGGTCACGGAGGTCAGGCGGGCGGCCGAAGAGTGCGCGGCCGAGGGAGCTGCGCTGGCCAAGGCGGCGGGGTTTCGGCCCCAGAGCCTGGCCACGGAATCGGCTCCGACCTGGAAGGCACTCGTCCACCTGGCCGACGAGCAGGATGCGCGCCTGATCGTGCTCGGCTCGCACGGCCGAAGCGGGTTGGCCAGCGTGCTGGTCGGCAGCGTCGCCGCCGCGGGGGCGGAGCACTCGCGGCGGTCGGTCCTGATCGTGCACCGGCGGTCCTAACCACCGGCGGGCGGGGTTCGCCTACGCGATCCCTGCCCGCCGGCGCCCGTTGGCGGCGACACCGCCGCGGTCGTGGAGGATCCGATCGACGATCCGGTAGGCCACCGCGTCGCCCGGCGTCATGAAGTTGTCCCGCTCCATGTCGGCGTGTACTCGCTCACGCTCCTGGCCGGTGTGGTGAGCCAGGATCTCCTCCAGCCGATCCCGCAACGCCAGCGCCTCGCGCGCGTGTATCTCGATGTCGGTGGACTGGCCTTGGAAGCCACCGGTCGGCTGGTGGATCAGCACCCGGCCGTTGGGCAGGATCGCGCGCTTGTCCTGGGCACCCCCGGACAGGATGATCGCGCCCATCGACATCGCGATCCCGCAGCAGATCGTCTGCACGTCGGGCCGGATGAACTGCATCGTGTCGTAGATGGCCAGGCCGGCGTAGACCTGGCCGCCGGGGCAGTTGATGTACAGAGAGATGTCCTTGTCCGGGTCGTCGGCCTCCAAGTGCAGTAGCTGGGCCACGATCAGGTTGGCCACCTGGTCGTCGATCTCGCTGCCCAGGAACACCACCCGGTCGTTGAGCAGGCGGCTAAAGATGTCAAACGAGCGCTCGCCTCGGGCGCTCTGCTCGACCACCATCGGGACCAGGGGCATGGCTTCTCCTTTTGCTGGGCCGCCACGCGGGGCGGGGACGCCGGGTTCGCTAAGCTGCAACCCTGAGGTTGCATTTACCCAAGTTAGCAGACGCGCAACCTATGAGTTGCGTATCGACTAGAAGGAGGCCCCACATGGCAATCGAAGACGTGGCGGTGCGCAGGGAGATCGTGCTCCCGGTGGATCGTGAGACCGCTTGGTCCGCGCTCACCGAGCCCGAGGAGCTGGCGAGGTGGCTGGCCGACGAGGTCGAGCTCGAGATCGAGCCCGGCGCGGAGGGCTCGTTGCGCTGGGCGGATGGCGAGCGCTGCCCGGTGGTGGTCGAAGAGGTGGTCGAGCGGCGGCGGATCGTGCTGCGCTGGGCGGAGATCGACGGGCCCGAAACGCTGGTTGAGTTCGTTCTCGACGATGTGCCCCAGGGCACGCGGCTGGTCGTGGTGGAGCTGCCGGTCAGCCAGCTGGAGGTGGTCGGCCAGTGGCTCGAGCAGGGCCCCGGCGTCCTGGGCGGCCCGCAGATGGCGGCTGCACTGGTGTGAGTACCACCGCCCATGGCAGCCAGCCGCCGGTCGGCGCGGTGTTCAGCGCCCTGTCCGATCCCACGCGACGGCAAGTGGTGGAGCTGCTGTCCCAGCGACCTTCGGTTACCGCATCAGAGCTGGCGCACGAGCTGCCGATAACCCGGCAGGCGATCGCCAAGCACCTAACCACGCTGGCCGACGCGGGTCTAGTCAGCGCGGCCCACGAGGGCCGCGAGACCCGCTACCGGCTCACCCCCGAGCCCTTGAGCGATGCGATGCAGTGGATGGCGACGGCGGGCTCCCGGTGGGATTCCCGCCTGGCGCGGTTGGCCCGGCGGTTGGAGGAGGCGTAGCGGTCACCGCCAGTTGGCGCGCGGTCAGGATGCCCGCGCGCCGGGTGTATGTGACCTGCACCGTGTCGCCCACGGCCACGTGAGCGAGTAGCCCGGTGTGGCTGGGGACCGAGAATGTCTTCTGAACGCCGCTGGGCCAGGTGATGATGAACGAGCTGCCGTCGTCGGCCATCGAGGCCACGGTGCCGGTGGTCGTCTTGGCGTTGGGATAGGTGATGGCGGTGGCGATCAGGCCGCCCCAGCGAGACTGGCGATAGGCCACCTTGATCTTGTCGCCGGGCTGGAACTGGCCCAGCCCGTCGGCCGTGAACGTGAACACCTCGCCCGAGGGGCCGCTGCGCAGGACCGAGGGCAGCAGATGGAACGCGTGAAAGTGGGGGCTGGAGGCGTCGGGGGCGCCGTCGTTCAGCCAACCCCCGCCGCCGTGGCTGCCATCGCCCCCGTCCGAGGTGCCGAAGAACCGGCCGTTGATGTTCATGAAGATGTGCACGGTGGGGTAGTCGTACAGAGTCACCTCGACCGGGCCGCGGCCCACTCCGGGCGCGATCTTGCCCTCGGCTTGGAGCTGGCTGATGATCCCGTTGTCGGCTGGAACCCCGCTGTAGGCCGGCCATAGCCCTCCGACCATCAGCACCGCGCCCACGGCGCCCGAGCAGTCGAATCCGATCCGGTGGCCGTTGTAGCCGTTGCCGGGGATGCCGATGCTGGCCACGCCCGCCTGAGCGTGGCCGCCTCCGTAGACGTAGGGGAGGTTGCGGTGATCGATGGCGTTGGCGGCGGCGATCAGCGCCGGGACAACCCCGCCCCGGCGACCCGGGGTCTGGACGGTGACCGACGAGCCCTCGACCGAGAGAACCTTTCCGGTCACCGAGCCGTGCACCGGCGAGGCGACGGCCGCCGGCGCGGTTAGCGCGGCGACGATCAGGCAGCAGCTGACGAGCGTGCGTTTCGTGATTACCCCCTGGGCTCAGTATCGGCCCCGCGCCGGGGCAAGCCAAGCCCTACCCCAACGAACGTCCAGGCCAGGCAGCCTGCAAGCCGGCTGGTGATGACCGGTCGACGCCGATGACCCGGGTCTTGAGCCCGCCCGGCGGCGTTCACACCGCGGTATCGTCCGCTCATGCTTCGGAGAGGATCGCGCGTGGCCGTCGCTGCCGTGCTGCCGGTGGTGCTGGCGTTGACGGCGCTGACCGCGCCGGCGTCAGCTGATCGCGTCCTGCGCGTCGGCACCTATCACGGCATTCCCGGCGAGTTCGCCGATGTCCAGGCGGCCGTCAACGCAGCGGCACCGAACGACTGGATTCTGATCGCCCCAGGCGATTACCACGAGGCAAAGACCCTCAAGCCGACGGGCGCCGCGGGCGATGACCGGGCGGGCGGCGGGGTACTGATCACCAAGCCGGGACTGTGGCTGCGCGGGATGGACCGCAACGGCGTGTGGATCGACGGCACCAAGGCTGGCTCGTCGCGCTGCAGCGCCAGCGAGTCCGCCCAGGATTACGGCCCCAAGAATGGCGCTGGGAACCAGGGCGGCCGGAACGGGATCCTGATCTACAAGACCACGGGCGTGATCGTCGAGAACCTGTCGATCTGCAACTTCCTCCACGGCGACTCGGGCGGGGGCAATCAGATCTGGTGGGACGGCGGTGCGTCCACGGGCACCCAGAGC
>DATKRM010000351.1:0-4675 GCA_035532195.1 Solirubrobacteraceae bacterium | reverse complement strand
GACCATCGCCGGGCTGGTCCAGCGGATCGCTCAACGCCTACTCGCGTTGACCCTCGGCATGCTTCTCAACACGCTCCTCGGACGCCCACCCCGAGCGCTCGCCGCCTACGACGGACGATAAACCCACATCAAGCCTCTAGGACCCGAAGCCGATCCCGTTCGGCGCCAACCCCTGGCCGCCGGCCACGCCGATTGCCCCGGCGATGCAGGCCACCGCGATCACCGCGCAGCTGGCCACCGCCAGCCCCGGCATCCGCCGCTTCTCGGCCAGCTCCAGCACCAGCCACCCGCAGATCAGGCCGCCGATCAGGCCGCCGATATGACCGCCGATCGAGATGCCCCGTATCCCGAGCGTCAGCACCAGGTTGAACACCAGCACGACTCCCAGGCCGCTCTGCCAGATCGGGATCCCGCGATTGCGTGCCACCACGATCAGCGCGCCGAAGATCCCGAAGATGGCGCCGGACGCGCCCACGGTGGGCGTGTTGGGCTGAAACAGCAGGGCCCCGAACGAGCCGGCAAACAGCGAGGCCATGTAGATGGCGAAGAAGTTGAGGCGGCCGATGGCCGGTTCCAGCACCCTGCCTACGAAGTACAGCGACAGCATGTTGACCAGGATGTGGAAGATCCCCAGGTGGAGGAATCCGCCGGTGAGGAGCCGCCAATACTCGTGCTGGTGGGCGATGGCGGAGCCGAGTAGCTCACCGTGGGCGAGGACGGTTCCGCCGCCGCCGTTGGCCAAAGCCCCGCCGCCCGCCGTCTCGGCCAGGAACACCACGACGTTGATCCCGATCAGCGCCTCAGTGACGGACGTGCGGCGGGCGGAGATGGTGCGCGGGGTCCTCACCTTGATGCGCTCGCGAGAGCACTCGGGGCAGCGCATGCCCACCGAGGTGGGGGTCATGCAGTCGGTGCAGATCGGACGCCCGCAGGAAGAGCAGGACACTCCGGTCTCCTCGGAGGGATGGCGGTAGCAGACGGCCATGTGATTTGACGCTAGCAGCGGGCAGCCGGCGTTCCGGCCCCCTCACCCCCTGCCCGCCCGCCTCAGCGGCCGGGCAGGATCCGCTTCGCCTCGTCGGCGGCGTCCCGAAGCGTGCGCGCCGCCAGGTCCAGCGGATTGCGCGATTGCCGCTTGCGGGCCCCGTGTCGGCTGCGGACGCGCAGCGCCACCAGCGCGGTGCCGGCTCCCACGCCCACCACGGCGGCGGCCGCCGGACGCACCCAGTTGCGCGGGTCCCGCATGGCCGACAGCTCCCAGGAGTCGAGCTCCTCCTGCGCCGCCTCGGTCCAGCCGACCAGCGTGAGCTCTAGCCGCTGCACCAGATCGGCCGGCGGGTCGACCGGGCTCAGCGCCTCGCGGAGCAGGGACTCGAAGTTGGCCGCCTGTGCGCTCATGTCTTTTCCGCGATCTGTCCCGAGGTCTCGGACACGATCGACTCCAGCTGTCGGATGGCCCGGTGAAGCAGCACCTTCGTCGCGCCGTCGGAGCGCCCCAGGGCCCGAGCGATCTCACGGTTGTCCATGCCCAGAGCGAAGCGCATGATCAGCGCCTCCCGCCGATCTTGTGGCAGCTCCTGCACACCGGCCAGGATCGCCTTGAGCTCCTCGCGGCCCTCGACCAAGGCCTCGGTGGTGTGGGGTGCCGACACCGTGCCGGCGTCCTCGATCGCCGACTCGCGCTTGCGCGAGCGGTCGCGATAGAAGTTGGCGGCCAGGTTGTGCGCAATGCGGATGAGCCACGGACGCAGCGGTCGTCCGTTGGACTCGCGGAGGGCTCGCTCGAAATGACGGTAAGCCTGGAGAAACGTCTGCTCGGTGAGGTCCTCAGCATCGTGGTGATTCCCCACCCGGTAGTAGCTGTAGGAGTACACGTCGCGCAGATGCGCGCGGTACAGGTCGGCGAACCGGGCGTCCAGCTCCGCTTTGTTACTGGGAATGTCCTGAACCACCGCATCCAGCCTACCTCCGCTCAGGCAGCGCGCACAGTGCCCGACCGCTTCAGCCACCCGGGATCGGTGACCGTGGCCGTCCAGCTCGCCGGCTCCAGCCGTCCCTCGACCAGCGCGGCCAGGCTCTCCAGCGCCGGCGCCGGCAGCCGCTCGTTCTTGGCCACCGCGGCGAGCAGCGGGATCGTGTCGACCGCCTCCGCGGTTTGGCCCAGCGCCCGGCACACCTCGAGCGCGGGAACGCCCTCGGCCAGCAGCTCGCCCGCCCGACGGTTACGGGAGCTGGCGTGGCCAAACGTGGCCACCAGATCGCCCACACCGGCCAGGCCCGCGAACGTCTCCGGATGACTGCCGCGGCGGCGAGCCAGAGCGTCGACCTCGGCGAACACCTTGCCGGCCGCGGCTCCAGCCACGTTGGGGCCGGCCACCGACGCAGCGGCCGCGGCCAGCGCGGCGGCGTTCTTGGCGCAGCCCGCAAGCTCGACACCCAGCACGTCCCGGGTCAGCCCCACGTCCAGGCCGGCCTCCCGCAGCGCGCCGGCCAGCTGGCGCCCGAACGCCCGGTCAGGGCAGCCGACCACCACCGAGGCGCCGCTCTCCACCATCTCGGCCGCGTGCGCCGGCCCGCCCAGCGCAGCCACGGCCCGGGCGCCGCAGCGCTCGGACACAAACGCCGAGGGGACGGTCCCGAGCGCGGGGACCAGGCCCTTGGACAGGACGAGCACGCCCGACTGGCTCGAGATGTGCTCGCCGTGGGCCGCGATCACGGTGGGCAGCGAGCGAGCGGGCACGGCCAGGCAGACCAGGTCCTGGGTGCCCAGCTCCAGCTCGGCAGCCCGCGCCACCTGGATCTCTGCCGGTAGCTCGACTCCAGGCAGGTAATCCGCGTTGCTGCGTGTGCGGGCGATCGCCTCGGCCTGCTCACGCGTGCGGCAGCCGAGCTCCACCTCCACGCCGACCCGGGCCAGACACACCGCCAGTGCCGTGCCCCAGCTGCCGGCGCCGATGATGGCCACCCGGCGTATCGGTGCCAGTCCGCCCAGCCACTCCCACTGAAGCATCACGCAGGGCCAGATGCGGTCGGTCACCGCAGCGGCCAGCGCATGCGAGGGCCGGTCAACCTGGGGGAAGTGCAGCGTGCGGCCGGCTCTGATGCGCACATGCCGGGGCCTGATCCGCCAGCCGCGCCTCACGTCCTCGGTCCCGATCACGGCCACGGGGACGACCGGAGCGCCCGTCTCCAGGGCCAGCCGTCCCACCCCGCGCTTGGGCTGGCCCAGCGCGCCGGGGCGGGTGCGCGTCCCCTCGGGGAAGATGAGGACGATGTCGCCTCGTTCCAGAATCGCCTTGGTCGTCTGGATCGAGTCCTCGTCGTGCGCTCCGCGATCGACCGGGAACGCACCTAGGGCGTTGAGCACCCAGCTCTGCCAGCGCTTGTTGAACAGCTCCTTCTTGGCCATGTAGAACATGGGCCGCCGGGCCATCGTCCCGATCACGAACGGGTCCAGGAAGCTGCGGTGGTTGGCGGCGATGATCACCGGGCCATCGGCCGGTATGTGCTCACGCCCGATCCGGGTCATCCGGAAGTAGATGTGGAAGAAGGGCTGAAACAGGGCCCGCACGATCAGATACAGGGGGTAGTTGACCCCGGTCTCACGCGCGCGCCTATGCAGCTGATCGTGATCCATCGCACATTGCCTACCCGCGGCGAGGCTGCCCGTTACAGTTGACGCCTTGGACACAGGCATCGAGCGACCACGTACCCTGCGGGGGGCCCTGTGTGGCGGCGTCGCGGCGGCGGTGTGGGCGCTGGAGCAACCGCTCGACAAGCTGCTGCTGAAGAGCGACTACGACGATGTCGAGCTGCTGGGCAAGGCAGTCACCCGAGGCGAAGGCTGGTATCCCGTGGGCCTGGCCTGGCACCTGGCCAACGGCGCGCTGTTCGGGGCCGTTTACGCCAACGTCGCACCGGCCCTCCCCCTGCCGCCGATGCTGCGCGGTCCGGTCGCCGCTCTGGGTGAGCACGTGGCTCTGTGGCCGCTGTCATCGCTGAGCGACCGCCTGCACCCGGCTCGCAAGGACCTCCCGGCGCTGGCCGGCAACCGTCGGGCGCTCGCCCAGGCCACGATCCGCCACCTGCTGTTCGGGATCGTCCTCGGCGAGCTCGAGCGCCGCTTGAACGCCGGGTCTGAGCCAGCCCCGCCGCCGCCGATGGCGTCGTTCTCCAGCAACGGCCACGGCTCGATCGAGCAGGCGATTCCGGCCGAGCCGACGGGGTAGGCGCGGACGGGCGGGCATCGGACTCCTGGGCCACGCCGGGACGCATTCCCAGCGCCAACGCCAGAGTTCCGCTCTGACCCTCGAACTTCCGCGCCGGAGGTGACATATCGTCAACCGGATTGCCAAAGTTCGGTCCGGGTCCCGACATTAGGTCCGCGTAGTGGGCGCGTGATCGGACTCAGCCCGACGGCGCGACCAGGCTGAATCACCCGGCCGCCCTGCGAAACTGGTCCGCAGCGCCCGTCTAGCTCAACTGGCAGAGCACTTGATTTGTAATCAAGAGGTTGGGGGTTCGAGTCCCCCGGCGGGCTCTTCTGTGATGAGTCGCGACATGTGTCTCAGGTGGGTCGCGACATAGGTCTCACTTTGAGGAGCCCGGCCAGCGGCCGGGCTGTCTGTTTTGGTTGCGCCAGTAGGTCTTATTCGGCTCGATCAGGTGGACTGAG
>DATKRM010000350.1:0-5280 GCA_035532195.1 Solirubrobacteraceae bacterium | reverse complement strand
GACCATCGCCGGGCTGGTCCAGCGGATCGCTCAACGCCTACTCGCGTTGACCCTCGGCATGCTTCTCAACACGCTCCTCGGACGCCCACCCCGAGCGCTCGCCGCCTACGACGGACGATAAACCCACATCAAGCCTCTAGGTGCAGGACATCAAGCTCAGCCCGGGCCAGCAGGACACGATCGACTTCACCGGCGACGGCACGGGCTACGCGTATCAGACCGCCAAGAGCCAGTCCGAGTCACCGATCCTGGCCGCCGGCACCGACGGCAAGAACGCCGACTACGCGTTTGTCGTCAAGGCCCTGAACACCCAGGGCGGAGCCGCGATCGACACTCGGCTGGACAAGTCGGCCGAGCAGCTGGACTTCGATACCACGGGCACCGGCCCGGCTGACTACGTGGTCACGGTGGTCCGGCTGGGTGAGCAGGGGACCACGCACTGGTCGACCCAGGGCCAGCCCAACGACTCGTTGAGCCTCCAGGACGGTGACAAGATCCACATCGACTACGGGACGTCCAGCCCGGGACAGCCGCTAAAGGTGACGATCAACAAGCAGGACGGCTCAACCCAGAACGTTGAGCTGGCTGAGCAGCACGGCGGCTGACGCGGGCCGGTCAGCTACCGGTGAACCGCGGGGTGCGCCGCTCCGCGGCGGCGCCCACGCCCTCCTGGAAGTCCTGGGTGGTGAACAGCTTGGCCTGCTCGGCCCCCTCGTGGGCGGTGGCCTGGCGGATGCGGTCGGCCAACTCGCCCCGCATGGTCTGCCGGATGGACCGCACGGCGAGCGGCGCGGAGGCCGCGATTTCCTCGGCCAGGGCCACCGCCTCCGAGCGGAGCCGCTCGCTGTCGACCAACCGATCACACAGCCCGATCCGGTGCGCGTCCTCGCCCCGCACGCGGGCTCCGGTGTACAGCAGCTCCAGTGCCCGCTGGGGACCCACGACCAACGGCAGGGTCACTGTGATCCCGAACCCGTGATGGATGCCCAGGCGGGCGAAGTTGGCGCTGAACCGCGAGTCGGGGCTGGCCACGCGGAAGTCAGCCGACAACGCTACGCCCAGGCCGCCGCCCACTGCCGCGCCCTGGACTGCGGCCACCACCGGCAGGCTGCCTGAGACCAGCTGCGCCGCCTGCTCGTACAGATCGTCGCCCGCCGGGTTGGTGCCGTGGAAGTTGGCCCCGGCGCAGAAGTTCTTGCCCTCCGAGCCCAGGACGATGGCCCGGCAGGTGCCGCCGCGCTCCAGCTCGTCGTAGGCGTCGGCGATCTGCCGGATCAGCGCCGCGTCGAAGTAGTTGTGCGGTGGCCGGCTGAACTCCACCAGCATCACGTGCTCGCCGGCCGGGCGGATCGAGACGTCGTCGCTCATGGCCCGGCAGCCTAGACGTCGAGCGCGCCGGAGCCGTCGGTGATCGCCGGATACAGGCTGTCGGCCCCGGCGGCGGCGGCCGCCGCGCCCAGCCGGGTGCTCCACTCGAGCTCGCCGCCGTACTCGTGGCGCCAGGCCCACAGCCGCTTGGTCTGCACCGACAGGGGATGTTCAAGCGTCACGCCGCGAGCGCCCAGTACCTGGTGGGCGGCCCGAGCGGCGGTGGTCGCCGCGCGGTTGGCCAGCAGCTTGGCCGACGCGATCTCGAACCCGGCTTGGCTGGCCAGGGCCGCGTCGGCCGCCACGCCGACCAGCGCCGCCTGCTGGGCGATGGTCACCAGGAGCGCCTGCACGGCTTGGAAGCTGGCGATGGGGCGGCCGAACTGCTGGCGCTGGCCGGCGTAGGCGATGGCGATCTCCGCCGCGCGTTCGAGCGCCCCGGCCATGAGCACGGCCCGGATCAGGGCGCCACGGAGGCGGACGGCATCGGGGGCGATTGGCCGCCCCAGCTCCGGCGCGGCTCCTCCCAGCACCACCGTGTCCCGGGGCTCGCCGGCCAGGTTCACCCGTTCCAGGACCGTCGCCTGGTGGCGCGGCACCACCGCCACGCGGTCCTCGAGCACCCAGGCAATCCAGTCCGCCTGCCGGGCGAACGGGACCCGGCGCAGGGTGGGATCCGGGGCCACGGTGATCAGTCCGTCACGCGGCGCCAGCCACTGGCCCAGGGCGGCGCTCTCCGCCTCCGGACTGGGCCCGTTCTGCCGCAGGTCCTGTAGAGCCTCGGTCACGCGCGCAGCGCTCGGGCGGCCACCGACCGCAGGATCTCGTTGGTTCCGCCGCGGATCGTGAACGAGGGCGCGGCCAGGATGGCCGCGGACAGGAGCCGCTCGAACTCCGACTCCGACGCCGGGTCGGGCTCGAGCTCGACCAGGTACCACACCGCGTCGAGCACCTCCTGCTCAAACCGGGTGCCGAGCTCCTTGACCAGTGCCGACTCGGCCACCGGTGCCTGGCCGGCGTCGATCAGCCGGGCCACGGACAGCGACAGGGCCCGGATGGCCCACCAGCTGGCCAGCGCTTGGCCGAGCACCGCCCGCCCGTGGTCATCCGCGACCCGGTCCTCCCGCAGCAGCTGCTCGACCAGCAGGTACGTGGACAGCCAGCGTTCGGGCCCGGCCCGCTCAAACGACAGCTCGGAGGTGTTCTGAGCCCAGCCTGACCCGACCTCGCCCAGCACCATGTCGTCCTGGACGAACACCTCGTTCAGCGTGACCTGGCAGAAGAACTCGCTGCCGTCCAGGTAGGGGATCGGCTGGGCCGTGAGCCCGGGGGCGTGCAGGCTCACGATCAGCTGTGAGAGCCCCTCGTGCTTGGCGCGCGCTCGGCGTCCCGCCTCGCTTGATCGCGCGCCGCACGAGTCGTCCGGCTGCTTGTCCTCCTCCTGGCTGGTCCGGCACAGCACGACGAACCAGTCGTTCACGTGCGCCCCGCCGGTCCAGAGCTTGGTTCCGCTGAGGTTCCAGCCGCCGTCCACGCGCTCGGCCTTGGTCTGGACCGCGGCCAGGTCGCTTCCGGCCTCGGGCTCGCTCATCCCGATCGAGAACGATGTCTCGCCGCGGCAGATCTCAGGCAGGAAGCGCTGCTTCTGCGCCTCGCTGCCAAACCGCGCGATCATCGGGCCGCTCTGCCGGTCGGCCACCCAGTGGTAGCCCACCGGCGCACCCCAGCGCAGCAGCTCCTCGACCACGACGAACCGCTCCGCGGCGGTGCGATCCCCGCCGCCGTAGCGCCGGGGCAAAGCCATGCCCAGCCAGCCTCTTTGCCCAAGCTTGCGTGAGAACGCCGGGTCGCGGGGCGAGGCCATTCCCAGCCCCGGCGCGAATGTCCCCCGGGGCAGCTCGGACTGCAGAAACTCTCGCACCTCGGCCTGGAGCTGGCGTTCGGCCGGGGTCAGCGGGGTGGGGTGGAAGCGGAGCACGAGTGCGCAGTCCTACGGGCGCCCGGCGACGAACTTCTGCACGGCGGTTGACGATATGTCATCCGCAGCGCCAAAGTTCGAGATCCCCACACGTTGGGTATGTAGTAACCGGAATGCGGTGGATCGGCAGGGGAGTCGGAGTGCTGCTGGCCGCGCTCGCGGCGAGCGCGGTGCCGGCGTGCGCCGACGGCCCGTGGCACGCCGAGCCTCCGACCTACGGCGTGTCCGCCCCGACCCAGCACCTGGTCACGATGTCCGACGGCGTGCAGCTGGCGGCCGACGTGTACCTGCCCACCCGGGCCGACGGCAGCCCGGCGCCGGGGCGGTTCCCGGTAATCCTGTCCCAGACGCCGTACGGCAAGCGATCGGTGATCACCACCCAGTCGATGGGCGCCGGCTTTGGCGGCGACGGCTTCTACCCCTACCTCGTCCAGCGCGGCTACATCGACGTGGTGAGCGACGTGCGCGGGAGCGGCGAGTCGGGCGGGGACTTCTCGCTGTTCGGCCCGCGGGAGATGCAGGACGGCGTGGAGCTGGCCCGGTGGGCCTCACTGCTACCGGCCTCCAGCCACCGGGTGGGGCTGGCCGGCTCCTCGTACGTCGGCCTGAACCAGATCTTCACCGCCGCGCTGGGTGGGCCCAACTCATCCGTCAAGGCGATCATCCCGTCCACGGTGGGCAACGATGTGTATCGCGACCTGGCATTTGGCGGCGGCATCCCCAACACCGAGTTCGGGGTGGTGTGGGAGGGCCTGCGGGTGTCGATGACCGCCGATGTCCCATCCGACCCGACGCAGAATCCGAGCGCGCCGGTGGACAACGGGGCCGCCCGCCTGGCCAACCTGGCCGCCCAGGACGCTCAGCTGTACGCGGACATCGACACCGGCGGCCCGCGGGCGTTCGACGCCGACTACTGGTCGTCCCGGGCGCCCAGCAACTACCTCGACCGCGTGGTGGCCAACCGGGTGCCGGCGCTGATTCTCAGCGGGTGGCACGACGTCTACCAGCGCGGAGCGGTGCTGGACTACGCCGGCCTGCAGAACGCGTGGTCGCGCCTGCACCACCACACCGGACGGCTGGCCAGCCTGGTGCCGCCGATGACCGCCCGGACGCAGCCGACCGGCCGCTACCAGGCGGTGATCGGGCCGTGGTTCCACAACCCGGCCACACTGGGACTCACCTTCCAGCAGATCCAGCTGGCCTGGTTTGACCGCTGGCTCAAGGGCGTCGCCACCGGCATCGACCGCACCCCGGCGCCGCTGCACGTGTTCGAGCTGGGCGCCAACCGGTGGATCAACCTCGGGCGCTGGCCGGTGCCCCAGGCGCACGCCCGCACGCTCTACCTGGGGCCGGGCAGCCTCAGCGCCACCCCACCCGCTCACGCCGCCGACACGCTGCCCTGGTCGGACGTGCGCAGCCCGTGCAACGCCGGCCCCGACCAGTGGAGCACGGGACTGCCGGCCATCGCCATCGCCGACGCGGGCGGCAACGGCGATCCCTGCGCCGACCAGGACACCTCCGGGCTGGCCGGCGCACTCACGTACACGACGCCGCCGGTCACCTCCGCCACCACGCTGGCCGGACCGATCGACGCCACGCTGTCGATGTCCTCGACCACCCCGGAGGCCGAGGTGGTGGCCACGCTCGACGTGGTCTCGACCGACGGCAGCGCCCGGGAGGTGTCAAGCGGCGGCCTGCTCGGATCGTTGCGGGCGACCGACCCGCGCCGGAGCTGGCGCGAGAACGGTCAGCTGATCCTGCCCTGGCACCCGTACACGTCCGCCAGTGCGCGCGACCTCCCGTCCGGGCGGATCGAGCGGCTCGACGTCGAGCTCTATCCGACGGTCACACGGCTCGCCCCCGGCGACCGGCTGCGGCTGGTCCTCACCTCCGGGGACACGGCGCTCCAGCCGAGCCCGGTCCAGGCCGCCCGC
>DATKRM010000349.1:0-12678 GCA_035532195.1 Solirubrobacteraceae bacterium | reverse complement strand
AGGACGTTGCGGTTGCCGGCAAACCGGGTCGCCACATCACGCCAGGCCGCGGCGTAGCGATCCTGGAGCCCCACGCCCCCGGGGCCGGGCGAGTTGGCCCAGAAATGGTCGAACGCGTGCGACAGCGCCGGCATGCCCACGTAGTCGGCGCCGAACCCCAGCTTGGGCTCGGCCGGCAGCCCGTCGTCCTGGACCGACCAGTCCGGGAACCCCTCGCCCTCGAAGCGCTGGTTGTACTGGTCCTGGTGGAAGTCGAGCAGCGACACGATCCCATAGCGGGACAGAGTGGCCACGGTGGCGGCGATGTGGTTGAGGTAGTTGGCGTCGTAGACGCCGGGCTGCGGCTCGACGGCCTGCCAGAGCACCCCCACGCGCACCGTGTTGAACCCGATGCGCTTCAGGAATGCAGCGTCGTCGGCTCCGAAGCCGATGGCTTCGGGGTAGTACGGCGGGAGCTTGTACACCATGTTCGTGCCGTGGAGGACCACCACTCGGCCCTGGCGATCGGTGATCCAGCGGCCCGAGTGGGAGAGGGGAAGCTGCGGGGCGGCGCCCGCCGCCGGTGCGAGAAGCAGGGCCAGGACCGCCCCGAGCGACGCAGCGCGTCTCATCGCGGGATATGGCGCGTCAGCGTGACGACCTGCTGGAAGGTGGGTCGGTTCTGGTATGGGAACGCCGGGATGCTGATGGCCGAGACCCCGGTCCACGTGTTCTGATCCGAGCACGCGGGCTCCGGGTCCTTGGGGCAGCTTGAGCCGTAGAGCTCCTGGGGAGTCACGCTCAGCGCGGCCTTCAGCGAGGCGCGGAGCGCCGCCCGGCAGCGCCGGCGCAGCGCGGCCGCGGAGAAGTGCCGCCCGACCCCGTTACCGCAATAGGGCAGGCTGTAGGCGCCGCGCTCGGGGCCGATCCCGAACACGCGGCGGAGGTCCTTGGACACGTAGCCGTACCAGCCCTCGGCGAAGTCCGTGCCGCCGAAGTCGACGATCTGGCGCACCGCCTTGATCACGTTGTCGCCCAGCATCGGCTGGAACTCGGCGTTCAGCAGCTTGGGCCACCAGGCGTCCATCAGCTCGATCGCGGGCGCGTACTCGTCGTGGCCGTCCTGGCTCATGTCGCGGCGGTGTCCGCCCGCGGCGCGCCAGGTCCGCAGCTCGGCCAGCGCGTGACGCAGCGCCGGGTCGGACGGGGTGCCAATCGCCTTGAAGATGATCGGCAGCAGCAACACTGCGCGGAGATCTTCCGTGGCCGGCTCGTCCATCGACTGCACCAGCTGGGCGATGTTCATCCGCTGGCCGTGGGCGATGCCGGCCTTGACCCGGTTTTCGATCAGCTGCGAGCGGAAGTCCGGACCGTAGCCCCACTGGTCATCGGCCGCGGCCCACCCGGCGGCCTGCTTGTTGTTCCAGGAGACCTGGTAGTCCTGGTCGGTGGCGTGGGGGTGGTCGGGGAACGGGAGCCAGCCCGCGGTGAAGGTGGCCGGGTCATAGCCCAGCCAGTCGTACTGGCCGGTGCCCAGGATCGGGAAGTCAGGCGAGGTGCGCGGCGCCCGCTGGGGCATCCAGCCCGACATGTAGTACGAGATGTGGCTGGCGTCCACGTACGCCCAGTTGAACAGGAAGTTGATCTTGGCTGCCGCGTGCTGGAACGAGGCCGGGTCCCGGGTGAAGCCGGGATCGTTGAGCTCCAGGAAGCCCAGGGCCGAGTCGGCCTCGTGGAAGTAGGTGGAGCGAGCGTGCACGAAGGCCACCGGCTTACCGCCCACCGTGCCCCGGGCGTACACGATCCCGTGGACGGTGCGGTAGGCGGTCAGGGTCTCTGATCCGGGAGCGGTCTTGTCGTCCGCGTTGGGCGTCCAGGAGTTGGTCTGGCTCAGCTTCTCCATGGCCCGGCACTGCCCCCGGTACAGGTAGTGGTAGGCGTCGCCGCCGCACAGCACCTCGGCGAACGTGTCGGTGTTGTCCGAGGTGGACGTGGTAGCGCTCCAGGCATAGTCGTCGCCGTGACCCAGCTCGACGTACAGGTTCACGCCCGGGAATGCGGCGCCGCGGGCATCCAGCGCGGGACCCGAGCTGGTGGCCGGCGCGTGCAGGTCCTCCTCCATCAGGATCTCCGGGATGTAGTACCCGACCTGGGGGCCCATCACCGCGATCGGGTGGTGGTCGGTGGAGTGCCGCGCCGATACGAGCTCCCAGTTGGAGGCGTGGACCGGTCCGCTGCGCCCCAGGCTCTGCATGAGCTGGGCGCCCAGGTTGGCAAAGCGCCCATTGCCCGCCGCCTGGCCGCTGTCCGCAGCACCGCCCGACACCACGCCGGCGGGCGGGAAGCTGACCGAGCCGGGATCGGGCAGGGCCAGGCCCCGGGGGGCGAACGCGGGCGCGGTCTCGTACGGGAACGACCGGTGAAGGACGGTGGTGGGGGCCTCGGGATCGTTGGCCTCACGGAAGTCGGCCCAGGTCCGCTTGCCCTGCCGGGTACCCAAACGCTTCTCCATGGCCTGGAGGGCCAGCGCCGAGCTGAGCTCCGCGCCGCCCCCGCGCCCGAAGATCCCGCCGATCAGCGACGCCTCGGCGACGATGTCGGTGGGCTTCCAGGGCTGCGGGGTCTTGCCGATGGCGGCGTACTCAGCCGGGAGGAGGGACGCCGCGTCCAGTGGGTTGGTGGCCTTGGCGATGTAGGCGTTGATCCCGGCCACGTAATGGTTGACGTCCGAGAGCAGCGTGGCCACCAGAGCCTGGCATTGGCTGGCCGGGAAGCCGGTGGGCGGGGCCTCGATCTCGCAGTTGCGCTGGGCGTTGTCGATCTGGGACTGGAGGTCCTGCTCGGTGTACGGCGCGATCCCCCACTGGTTCTCGTCCATGGCCCGGTTGGACGGCGAGCCACCCACGAACGAGCTGAGCTGAGCTCGCGCCACGTGGCGCAGCACGTCGATCATGAACAGCCGGTCCTCGGCCGCGGCGTACCCGGCGCCGAACTCGGTCTCGCCCCGGTTGGCGCCGTAGACGTGCGGGACGTCGTACTGGTCGCGCGTGATGGTCAGACCCGGTTCGCCTGAGGGGTCGGGCTGCTCAGACGAGCCCGCATCGGCCGGCTTGACGCCAAACGTCGCGTCCTTGAAGTACGTGGGCACCTGGCTCGGCGTCAGCGTGGGGTCGGCGTAGACCAGGTTCTGGTACAGCGGCAGCTGGTCGTTGAAATGCGGCGGGATCGTCCCGGCCGCCTCGAACTGCAGCAGCTGGCCTGCGTTGTCGACCCCCGCCTCGCCGGCCGGCAGCACGTTCAGAAAGCCCCCGGCGTCGTGCTGGCCGTAGGGCGCTGGGTCGGCCGCCGCGCTGCCCGAGGCAGCCAGCAGCAAGGCGACTCCTGCCGCCAGGATGAAGCCGCGCGCAGCCACCTGCCTCCTCATCGCGCCCGAGAGGCTACTTAATTGAGCTTCGCGGTGCGGCGGTTCGCCCGACCCGTCCGCTGCGCCACTCACACGGACGTTCCCGATACTGCCGGTCGCGTAAGGTGCCTCGATCGTGTTGGAGGCCCGTGTCCAGGTGGATCAGTCCCTCGACTCCCTCGGTGTCGTGGCGGAAGCCATGGCCCGCGCGGATGAGACCTTTGAGCTGGCCGCTCGGCATCTCGATGGCTCTCTGGTCGACGTACTCCGGATCCTCGGCTTCGATCAGCAATACCGATCGGCGCAGGGCTCCTACCTGTATGACGCCGCGGGCCGGGCATATCTCGACTTCCACACGGGCGAAGGGTTCGCCAGCCTCGGGCACAACCATTCCGGGGTGCGCGACGTCCTTCGCGCCGCGCTGTTCGCGGACCTGGTGGACGGCGTCCAGCTAACCCATTCGGTGCTGGCCGGCCTGCTGGCCGAGGCGCTGGCGCAGCGGTTGCCGCCCGGCCTCGACGCCATGTTCTTTACCAGCAGCGGAGCTGAGGCGGTGGACTCGGCGATGAAGTTCGCTCGTGCCGCGACGGGTCGGCCCCGCCTGCTCTCGTGCGACTCGGGCTTTCACGGTGTCACGCTCGGGCCGCTCTCGGTGGTCGGCGATGACTTCTTCAAGGATGGGTTCGGTCCGCTGCTTCCGGGATGTGAACGGATCCCGTTCGGTGATCTCTCCCGCTTGGAGACCGCGCTACGGCAACGAGACATCGCGGCCTTCATCGTGGAGCCGATCCAGGGTAGGGCGGTGACGCTGCCTCCCAGCGGATACCTACAGGAGGCAGCTGCGCTGTGCCGGCGCTACGGCACGCTGCTGGTGATCGACGAGGTCCAGACCGGGCTCGGCCGCACCGGCAGCTGGTTCGCTCTGGACCACTGGGGGATCGAGCCCGACTGCGTGCTGGTGGGGAAGGCCCTGAGTGGGGGTTACATGCCGGTCGCCGCGATGGTCACGACCCGCGAGATTCACGACAAGGCGGTGGGCACGCTTGAGCGCTCCTACGTGCACCAGTCGACCTTCGGCCGCAACCGGCTGTCGATGGCGGCGGGGCTGGCGACGCTGCGCATCATCGAGCGCGATGGCCTGGTCGAGCACGCCAATCACGTCGGGGGAATTCTGTTCGACGGTCTCGGCGAGCTTCAGCGCCGCTACGAGATGGTCAAGGACATACGCGGCCGCGGCCTGATGATCGGCATCGAGCTGTGCGCCCCCAGCTCCCGGATCGGCCGGCTGAGCTGGCGTCTGGCCCATAGGGCGAGCGATGGTCTGTTCCCTCAGCTGATCGTGATTCCGCTGCACCGCGAGCACGGCGTGATCACGATGGCGGCCGGTAAGAACGACGTGATCAAGCTGTTGCCGCCGCTCACCCTGGCCGAATCCGAGGCGACCAGGTTCCTGGATGCGCTCGACTCGGTCCTTGGCGAGTGTCATCGTTCGGCCAGCAAGAACTTGGGCATCGTGCGGGACATCGGGCTAGCGACGCTCAGTCGCCGCGGCGAGGCCGATGATCAGGCTGTCGCCCGCCCGGCGAACGGGGGCATACGTCGCGCTCGCCTGCGCGATGACGCCTGCCTCATCACCGGGGCCAGCGGCTTCATCGGTGGGCATCTGGCCGGGCGGTTGGTGCAAGAGGGCGTCCCGGTGCGCTGCCTGGTTCGGGTCACGAGCGATACCTCGCTGCTCGAGTCGCTCGACGTCGACATCGCCGTCGCTGATCTTACGAGTGCGGATGGCGTGGCTCGCGCGGTGAAGGGGTGCCGCTACGTAGTTCACTGCGGCGCGCTGGTCTCGGACTGGGCCACGGCCCGTGAGATCGAGCGGATCAACGTCGCGGGCACGCGCAACGTCGTTAACGCCTCGGTCGACGCGGGCGTGGAGCGCTTTGTTCATTTCAGCACCACCGACGTGTACGGCCATCCCGGTGGCCCAGCGGTGGAGGAAACCCACGTGGCGACGCGGTTCCGAAACTGGTACGCGCAGACCAAGCTGGCCGCTGAGGCGGAGGTCCGCCGGATGGAGGGCTCGCAGGGGATGAACGTGGTCATCCTGCGTCCCGCGACCGTCTACGGACCTGGTTCCCGGGAGGTCGTCGGAGAGATCGCTCGCGCGATCCGCGGCGGCCATATGCTCCTGATCGATCGGGGTCGTGCGATTGCCGGCCTGGTGTATGTCGACAACCTGATCGACGCCGCGATCCTCGCGCTACGCCACGAGGGGGCGCCGGGCCACGCCTTCAACGTCACCGACGGGCTGGACGTCACCTGGAAGGAGTTCACTGGAGGCCTGGCCGAGCGCCTCGGCTGTCCCAACGCCCGCTGGAGCATGCCGTACGCGGTTGCCAACGGCATCGGGTTCTCACTGGAGCACGGCTACCGGTTTCTGCGCAAAACCACGCGCCTGTCCACCGCGCCGCTGCTCTCGAGGCAGGCCGTACAGGTGCTCGGCAATGACCAGAGCTTCAGCAACCGCAAGGCCCGCGAGCTGCTCGGATGGGAGCCGCGCGTGGGCTACGCAGCTGGACTCGAGTCGACCGCCGACTGGCTGCGCGACGAACACCTGAGGGACTGAGTCTGGCCCAGGTCAGCCTGATCGGCCGGACGGCACGAACTACCGACCCCGCCTGGGGCGCCGCACGCTATCGGCCAGCAGCGGCGCCAGCGACGGGGTGCAGGCGCAGGCCGCGCCGCGCAGCCGGGGCACACCGAGCAGGTCCTCCACCGTCTGGAGCACCGAGTAGTGGTCGACCGGCGTGCCTAGCTGGGCCCCGCGGGAGGCCAGGCCGCCCGCCACCACCCCAACCACGTGCCCGCCGGAAGCCAGGCGGCAGCAGCTGCTGTCGCTGGATCCCTCGTCCCAGACCAGGAACAGGACTCCGCGGGGCCCCAGCGCCTTGAGCAGCGGTGGCACCTCCCGGGACAGGAAGCGGTCGCCCACCGACACGTCGCAGTCGTGCATGTCGTGGCACAGGTTGGGTGTGATCCACACGAAACGGGGGAGCCGACCGCCGCGCGCGTCCGAGGTCAGCTGGCTCAGCGGCACGATCCGCCGGCAGCGCGCCGGGTCGCCGGTTATCCGGGTGTAGTAGGCGAACGGGTCGTGCTTCTTGGCGTAGCCGCTGGACCCGGCGCCGGTGAAGCACGGCTGCGGGAGGTCCTCCATATAGGCCTTCCAGCTCAGCCCGTGCTGCTCCAGCTGATCGACCAGGCTGGTCGCATGCACCGAACAGTCGGTGCAGTCGCTGGTGATCCCGAACGTCGAGCCGCCGGTCAGCGCCAGGTAGTTGGGCAGCGAGGGATGGCTGATCCCATACAGGTTGCGCACCAGGGCGTAGCGGTGGGCCAGCGAGTTGATGAACGGCGCCGCGGACGAGCCGATCACGTCGCCGAACTCCTCGTTCTCCATTACGAGCACGGCCACGTGCGCCGGCGGGCCGCCGCGCAGGCGCGCGACCGGCGAGACGCCGACCTGCACCGGGCCGGCCGAGCTCGACGCGCTGCCGCAGGCGGCGGCCAGCGCGGCCGCTATGCCCACCAGGCCGGCCAGCCGTCTCACAGCGCGCTGGCCTCGTTCACGCGCTCGGCTAGCCAAGCGATCTCGTCCTCTGTGCCTGCCTGCTCCGGATCGCCGAGCCAGCGGAACAGCCAGTACAGGCGGGAGGCGTTCAACGTCGCGGCAAAGTCATGGCCGGGCGTTCGGGTCCACCGGCTGGCCACGTATGCCTCGGCGGCCAGCTCCACCAGCTCCGGCGGCCAGTCGTCGGTGAGCGCCGCAAGGTCGATCTCACCGGGACCGGTCGCCGCTTGCTCCCAGTCCACGACGCGCGGACGCTCGTGTGCCCACACGACGTTGTGCGGGGTGAACTCGCCGTGGACCACGGTGCGGGGAGCCGCCACGAGGTACGGGATTGCGGACTGGAATTGATGGGATATCCGATCGAACGACGGCACGAGCTCACCCCAGCTGGCCACCTGTGCGTTGGCTTGGGCCAGGCAGTGGTGAAAGTAAGCCTCGTGGTAGCGGTTCAGCTTAGCCCGGGCGGCCTGCGGGGGAGAGTTCGAGGCCGTGCGATGCAGCTCTCCCAACATTGCCGCGGCGTCCACGATCGCCGTCTCCGGCCCCAGGTCCAACTGCCAGCCTTCATCGAGGTACTCCAGGAACAGCCAGCTCACATCGCAGGCCGCGTCGAGGTAAGAACCGAAGAATCGCGGTGGCGCGGTGAGATCGCAGAGGGCGTACCGGTACACGTCGGCCTCGTAGGCCAACCCGTGGCGGAGCCCGAGGTGATCGCGGTCGTCCACCGGTCCGTATTTGCACAAGATCGCCGGTTGCGCGACGCCACCCACACAGCACTCCAGGACCTCGCTGCGATGCGTGCTCTCGTACACGTTCTCACGCCTGTTGATCGAGTCGATTCGCCCGCGGATCCCCACGCTCCGCAGCGCGTGGCCCAGCGCCGTCCTCAGCATCTCCTCACTCGCCCCGCCGTCGGGCGTCATATCAGAGGACCGGCAGGCAACTCGTGATAGCTCACCAGCCTCACGCCGGTGGCCTGCAGCTCATCGCCCAGCCCGGGCTCGGTCAACGTGGCCAGCTCAGCCTCGCGCTCGTGCAGGTAGCTGGAGCTGAAGTCACCAACGACCCGGGCCGGATGGCAGGCCAGCTCGGTGAAGCCCTCCCCGACCTCGGTGGCAACCAGGTGGCGAAGGTGCGCTCCGCCCACGTACTCAAGCGTGGTTATCCCTGGCTCCCACTGCGCCCAGAAGCCGCCGACGTACGCCACCTGCCCGTCTCGGCGCAGCGGCACGCCCAGCGGCTGCACCAGCTGGCGGAAAATGTCCAGCCGGACGGGAGTCGCGTGGACGTGGTGGTGCGAGTCGACGTGGCTGGGGTCGGACCCCACGAGCTGGCGGAATCGCGTGAGCTGCAGCGCGAAGGCTCGCTTGGCCTGCGCGGGATCATCCAGGTCCACGTCGTCCGGCTCGACAAAGTGCAGGCCCACCGACAGCTGGGGGTGGCCGCGTGCGGCCTGCGCCGCCTCGGCGGCCGCCGGCGCCAGCACCATCAGGCTCGTGCTGGTAACGATGCCGTCTTGGTGGGCGGCCAGGATGCCCTCGTTGACGCCGCCGGAAAGGCCGAAGTCGTCCGCGTTGACGATCAGCAGGCGCATGTCAGGAGCTCCCCCAGGACGGTCTCGGCGCGCAGGTACTCGGACGCGATGGCTCGCGCCGCTCGGCAATGATGTGGGTAGTCGGATTGCACGGCTGCGAACGCGGCCTGGGCCTCCTCAATCGTCGAGAACGCCAGCAATCCCTCGCCGGTGGGCAGGGCACAGCCAAACCCGGTGTCCTGGACGATCGCGGGGCGGCCCGCGGCGAGGTAACTGGCCGTGCGATCGGAGAACCAGCCACTGCGTAGCGCCACGTTCTGCTCCTTGGCCACCGAGAACTCGCCGGCCGAGCCTACGATGAACGTGCGGTAGGCGTCGATGTCCTTGGACAGCGGGCCAGCCGGACGCACGCGCCACCCGGCGTGGCGCAGTCGCTCGGCAACCTGCTCGTCGCCGAGCGACAATGCCAGCTCGATCGGCGGCTCGACGCGCTTTGGCAAGTCGAGCAGGCGCATGAACTGCACGTCCTTGCTCCAGGTCAGGTTGCGGCCCCTCCAAACGATGTCCTTGCTGGTCTGGCGCCAGTTGGCAACCGTCGTGAAGGCACGGCCGTCGAGCGTCGGCGAACCGCCGCCGTCCCACCAGTCGAGGATCACCGGTGGTCGGGTGGGGTGGTAGTGAAAGCGCTCGACCGGCACGCCGCAATCGGCCGAACCGAAGTTCTCCCCGTATGAGAAGTGGTGGGTGTGGGCGCCCAGGAACTCGATCGTGAAGTCGCGGCCCTGTGCCACCTCGATCTGGGGCAGCACCGGATCGGTCTCCAGGTAGATCCGCGTGGGTACGCACAGGTGCTCCTCACGGAGCACCATCACCCCACTCAGGTTGATCAGCGCGTCCGCGTCACACAGCGTGCGGACCAGGGCCTCCTCAGTCACACCGTGCAGCGCGCCCTGTGCGACATCTCGGTAAGCCCATGCTCGCTGGAGCCCCACGCGCTCCATGAGTCGGGCCACGTAGGCGATCGCGGGGCCCGCGTCGTCGCAAACGGTGTCTTGTACCGGGTCGTACGGCCAGCGCTGAGTGTCCTCGAGGTAGAACACGTCGTGGCCGAGGCGCCGGAAACCCTCGAGATACTGAAGCACCTGCCAGGCCACGCCGGCAAATGGCATGGCACCGACCCCGCCGGCGAGCACGATTCTCATCCTGGAACCGCTCTGGCCAGGCGATCAAACAGATCCGCGCCTCCTGACCGAGGTTCCGTGGTGGCGAACCGCTCATAGCCGAAGAACCGCTCGGCCAGATCGTCGGGCAGGGCGGCCAGGGCATGCCCGTTGGCCAGCTGTGTGCTGTGGCAGTGCAACGCCCTCAGCTTCTGCGCCGTGAACCGGCGGAGGTCGAGCACGACCCCCTCGGCCGGCTCCTCGTCGACGCCAAAATCCTCGGGCTCCAGGCCCCACAGATCATCGGACAGGTGGCGCCGGCGCAGCTCCGCCGCCAGCTCGCACATCTCAGGCTTGAGCCACACCGATCGGTAGAGCGCCGGCTGGCAACCGGAACGCTCGATGGCTCGCCGGCACAGGTGGTATGCCGTGATGTGGTCAGGGTGGTAATAGAGGCCGTCCTCGCCGAACGTGACCACCACCTCGGGCCGACGCACGTCGATCATCCGGGCCAGCTGAGCCGCGATCGCCGAGCGGTCGGACCAGCGCAGGTTTCCGTCCTCGCGGCGGTAGCACTTGACGAACCCAACGCCCAGCTCCGCACATGCGGCGAGAAGCTCCTGGGTGCGGACCTCAGGCAGGGTCTGCGGGGTGGCCAGGCCGGGGTCTGCGATCGGCCCGTGCTCGCCGCGGGTCAGGCACACGACACCGGTGGGGATCCCGGACTCCGCGCAAGCGGCCAGCAGGCCGCCCGCGATCAGGACCTCGTCGTCGGGATGAGCGGTGACGACCAGGACCCCCCCGCCGCTCATCGTCCCGGATCCCTGGCCAGCCGCTGGTAGAGCGCCTCGTGACGGTCGACCATGTGCCGGTAGTCGAAGCGTTCGACCGTGCGATCACGGATGGCCCGGCGGTCGAGCTCGAGCGCGCGTGGGACGAGATCGATCAGGCCTTCCCACGTCGGCGCCAGATAGCCGGTAATCCCCGGCTCGACCAGCTCGGGGACCGCTCCGATCGCGGTCCCCAGCACTGGAGTGCCGCACGCCATCGCCTCGACCACCACGAGACCGAACGGCTCTCCGTACAGCAAGGGGTACAGCAGAGCCGCCGCGCCGGCCAGCAGCCGGTTGCGCTCCTCGGCGTCCACCCGCCCGACGAACTTGATCTGCTCGCCGTCCACGTGGGGTGCGATGCGCTCGTCGAACGTCTCCTCGGCTGGGCCGGCCAGCACCAGCGGCATGTCCGCCGCGCGGGCGATCTTGATTGCCTCGGCTGGTCCCTTGTCCGCGATCATCCGGCCCAAGAACAGCAGGTATCCGCCCGTGCCCTCGCCAAACGGGAACGCCGCCGTCTCGATGCCGTGGTGGATCAGCTCGAGGTTTGGGCGCGGGGCATACGTTTGGGCCTGGAACTCCGAGACCGTGACCAGGTGAACTTGCGGGAGGCGGCGGTACCCCGCGATCACCCCCGGCTCCATCTGCACGTGGTGGGTATGGACGTTGGCCATGGTGACGAGCGGAACGAACGGAAGGCCGAAGTGGTAGCTGTGACAGTGGACCACGTCGAACTCGGCCGCCTGGGAGTAGGCGTGCCCGACGTGCATGTACTCGGTGAACTGCCAGTCCCACAGCTCCTCGTCCTCCTCGTAGCCGCGCTCGTAGTAGAAACGCAGCTGCGCGGTCGTTCGGGAGTCGCCCGTGGCGAACAGAGTCACGTCGTGGCCACGGGCCACGAGCTCGTCGCACAGGAGCGCGACCAGCTGCTCGACCGACTCGCCGACCCCGCGGTAGACCGGCGTGCCCACCGAAGCGATCTGGGCGATCCGCAGCCGACGGTCGCTCGCGCTCACCGCCGGGGGCTGAGGAGGGACGCGCCAGCCGGCTGAACCGGGCCCGCCTTGGCCTTGCGGATGGTCGCCTCAGCCTCGCGAACATATGTCTGGCGCCGGTACAGGTCCGCGTAGCGGCCGTCCAGTGCGACGAGCTCGCCGTGGGTCCCCTGCTCTACGAGCTGGCCGTGATGCAAGACCAGGATCTGCGTGGCGTTCCGGGTGGTCGACAGGCGGTGGGCGATTATGAAGGTGATCCTCCCTTGCATCAGGCGCTCGAGCGTGTCGAGCAGCTGCGATTCGGTGTACGCATCGAGGGCCGACGTGGGCTCGTCGAGAATCAGGATCGGAGCGTCCTTGAGGAACGCCCGGGCGATCGACAGGCGTTGCTTCTCGCCGCCGGACAGGGTCGCGCCCCGCTCGCCCACCACCGTGTCGTAGCCCTCTGGCAGACGCTCGATGAACTCGTGGGCGTTCGCCGCCTTGGCGGCTGCGATGACCTGCTCGTCGCTGGCCTCCGGGCGGCCGTAGGAGATGTTCTCCCGGATGGAGATCTGGAATATGAACGGGTCCTGGAGCACCAGGGCGATCTGCTGTCGCAACGAGCGGTACTTGAAGTCGCGGATGTCGGTGCCGCCAATCGTGATCCGACCCTCCCACGGATCGTAGAACCGCACCAGGAGGTTGGCCAGCGTGGTCTTGCCGGCGCCGGTCTGTCCCACGATTGCCACCACGTCGCCGGGGCGCGCCTCGAGCGAAACGTCGTCGAGGACTTTGCGCTCCGCCTGATAGCCGAACGAGACATGCTCGTAACGGATCGCGCCGCCGACCTTGGCCGGGATCGCGTTCGGCTTGTCCTTGACGTCGGGCTCCATCTCGAGCACCTCCGATACACGGTCGGCCTCAGCGGCGGCCTCCTGGATCGTTTGGGCGGTGCCGGTCATTGACTCCAGCGGGTCATACAGCGAGCTCAGATACGACAGGAACACGATGATCGTCCCCACGGTCAGTTTGCCCCGCAGTGCTAGGTCGGCGCCCAGGTAGATGATGGTGGCCGTCCCGATCGTGGTCACGATCCCCGACACCCATTCAAACCAGATCCCGGCCAGTGTGGAGCGCAGGTAGGCCACCACGGTGAGGTTGGCG
>DATKRM010000348.1:0-6841 GCA_035532195.1 Solirubrobacteraceae bacterium | reverse complement strand
GCTCGCTGCGCGCCCAGGCCACGGCGATCTCCCGCGGGGAGCACCTCGACCAGCCCTTCCCTGGCCTCCCGGCCAGCGCCGGGGGTCCGGCTCCGTACGTCCAGGTGGTGCTGGGCGACGGGACCACGTTCCACCGTCAGGGCGACATCTCGCTGCCGGTGACCAAGCAGGTGCTGAGGGTGGCCAGCGGGGCCGCGCCCTACATGAGCGACGTCCGCACGGGCGGCAGCCACCTGCGGGAGCTGACCTTCTCGATTCCCACCACCTTTCAAGGCCAGCCGGTGGCGGTGCAGCTGGCCCGGCCGCTCAGCGGCGTGGACGGTGTGCTGTCCAAGCTCCGCGTGGTCATGATTCTGTTGTCCGCCGGCGGCATCGCCCTGGCCGCCGTGCTGGGTCGCCTGGCCGCCCGGCGGGTGCTGGCCCCGCTGGCCGAGGTGGCGGACACGGCCCAGCACATCGAGCAGACCGAGGATCTGACCTCCCGCATCCGGGTCCATGCCGACGACGAGGTGGGGCAGCTGGCCATGCGCTTCAACGCCATGCTGGCCCGGCTGGAGAGCTCGCGCAGCGAGCTGGACGAGTCGGTCCGGGCCCAGCGGCAGCTGGTGGCCGACGCCTCGCACGAGCTGCGCACGCCCGTGACCAGCCTGCGCACGAACATCGAAGTGCTGCTCCAGGACGAGCAGCTGAGTCCCCAGGAGCGCCGACGCATCATGGCCGACGTGGTTGAGCAGACCGATGAGCTGGCCAGCCTGGTCAATGACCTCATCGAGCTGGCCCGCGGCGACCTGCCGCCCGAGGACGTCCAGGACGTCCAGCTCGACCAGGTGGTCGCCGAGTCGGTGGACCGCGCCGCGCGCAACTTCCCCGATGTGCACGTCGAGGCGTCGCTTGACCCGGTGCTGGTCGAGGGCACGCCCGAGCGCCTGGGCCGCGCGGTCAACAACCTGCTGGACAACGCGGCCAGGCACTCGCCGCGCGGCGGTACGGTCGAGGTGTCAGTGGACGACCAGGGCCTACGCGTGCGCGACCACGGCCCGGGGGTGAACGACGCGGACCTGCCGTTCGTGTTCGATCGCTTCTACCGCGGCGCCCACACCCGGGGCGAGCAGGGCAGCGGCCTGGGGCTGGCCATCGTGCGCCAGGTCGCCGAGCAGCACGGCGGCGCGGTGGCGGTGGAGAACGCCCCGGACGGCGGCGCCGTGTTCAGTATCCGGCTGCCCACGCTGTCCCCCGCGTCGGCGGAGGCAGAGTCAGGGCGCGGGCGGGCGGACGATGCGGGCCTGGCGCGCGGTCCGGAAGCGCTTGCGTAGGGCCCAGAAGAACACCCCGAACACCGGGACGGCCGCCCCCAGCATCAGCTCGCGGGTTCCCCGCTGATTCGGCGTCCCGAAGGCCGCCACGCTGGCCGCCACCAGCCCAGCGGCCGGAACTGCGGCCAGCAGCGTGGCGTGCGAGCGGTAGCCAGAGAAGTGCTCACGCGCCGTGACCTCGAGCACCCCAAGCACGCATACGCCGATCCCCGCGAACAACGCCGCCCGGTTCGCCGACGCCACGCCAACGACCACGCCCACTAAGCCGATGAGGATGGCCAGCTCGGCCACCGGGATCGGGTAGAACAGGCCATTGGGACGCTCTCCGTAGGTCCGACCGGTGAGGATCGCTGACAACGACTCAACCGTGGTCTCAGGTTGGTGATCCCGCCGCTCGGACCGCGCCTGGAGCCGGGGCGTCGGAGCCGGGCGAGAAGCGGCGGCGGACTTCCGCCGCTTGCGCGACTGACGCTTTGACTTGGCCTGGGCCACGACTCCCCGGAGGATAAACGGGGCTCAGCGGCCGGGGCTCAGGTGGCGGGCGCGGGCTCCGTGGTGGTGGAGGCGTCGGCCATCTCACGGAACAGACCGGTGACGATGAACACGATCTGCTCGGCGATATCCACCGTGTTGTCGCCGATGCGCTCCAGGCACCGGGCCACCAGGACCATGAACATCGACCACTCGCGAACCTCCTCGTCGCCGCCGATGTCCACCGCGCGCCGGAAGATCTTGCGGTTGAGCTGGTTGATCTCGAAGTCCTGGCGTACCAGGTCGCGAGCCAGCTCGACGTTGCGGGTGGAGAACGCGTCCTTGGCCTCGGCCACCTGCTGGCGGGCCCGCTGGCCCATCCGCTCGATCGCGTCCAGGATGTCCTTGTCCTTGGGCGCCTCGTAGCCGGACAGCGGCACCAGCTTGGCGATGTTCACGCACTGGTCGCCCATCCGCTCGATGCAGCGCAGCGTGTGCAGGAGCGCGGCCACCACGCGCAGGTCTCCGGCCACCGGCGCCTGGCGGGCCAGCAGCGACAGGATCCCCTGGTGCACCTCCAGGTAGCGGCCGTCGATCACGTCGTCGTCGGCCACCACCATCCCAGCCAGCTCGATGTCCTGGTAGCTCAGCGACTCCAGCGCCCGGTCGAGCTGCGTGACCACGATGTCCATCGCCCCCAGCGTCTGCTCTTCGAGCTCGCGCAGCGTCTCCTGGAACTGGTGCCGGGGCTCGGACACCGACATGGGCTACCCGAACTTCCCGGTCACGTAGCGCTCGGTCCGCTCATCGGACGGCTTGGTGAAGATGTCGTTGGTCGGTGCGTGCTCCACCAGTTGCCCGTCGAGCATGAAGGCCGTGGTGTCCGAGACCCGCGCCGCCTGCTGCATGTTGTGGGTCACGATCACGATCGTGTACCGCTCCTTGAGCTGATCCATCAGCTCCTCGATCTTCAGCGTGGCCACCGGGTCAAGCGCCGAGCACGGCTCGTCCATCAGGATGACCTCCGGCGCCACGGCGATCGTGCGGGCGATGCACAGCCGCTGCTGCTGGCCGCCGGACAGGCCAATGCCAGGGGCTGTCAGCCGGTCTTGCACTTCGTCCCACAGCCCCACGGACTGCAAAGCGTCATTGACGCGCTCGCGCAGGTCGGGCCCCTTGGTGCCGGTCAGTCGCAGTCCCGCGGCCACATTGTCGAAGATCGACATGGTGGGGAACGGATTGGGCTTCTGGAACACCATCCCGATGAGGCGACGGACGGCGGTCACGTCGATCCGGTCGGCGTAGATGTCCTGGTTATCCAGAAACACGCTGCCCTCGGCTCGGGCACCGGGGATCTCCTCGTGCATCCGGTTGATGCAGCGGACCAGAGTCGACTTGCCGCAGCCCGACGGTCCGATGATCGCGGTCACCTGATTGGCGGCAAAGTCGAGGCTGAGCCCCCTGATCGCCTCGCGCTGGCCGTAGTAGGCGTGCAGGTCCGAGACGCTGATCCCCTGACCCGAGGCATCCGGCGCCGCGGCATCCCCGCCCGGAACCGTCTGCGTCTGCTCGGCTGATCCCCCTCCGGTCGACATCTCGGTCTGTTCCTTGCTCGTGGCTTCTGGAGAGATCATGTCATGCGGCTCCTTCTGGCGGCCAGGCGCGCCACGATGTTGAAGATCAGAACCAGAACGACCAGCGTCAGGGCAGCCCCCCACGCCCGGTCGACGACCGCATTGCGGGGGCTGGTGATGTCCTGGAAGATCTGGGTCGGCAGTGAGTTCATCGGTTGACCCAGGCTGGCGGTGAGTCCGGTGGCCGTGGCAATCGTGAACAGCAACGGAGCGGTCTCTCCCATCCCGCGGGCGATGGCCAGCAGCGACCCGGTGACCAGCCCCGGGCCGGCGGTGGGCAGCACCACCCGGAACACCACCCGCCAGCGCGGCGCGCCCAGGGCCAGCGCGGCCTCCCGCAGGCTGTCCGGCACCAGCAGCAGGACGACTTCGGAAGAGCGGACCACGATCGGCAGCATCAGCAGCGCCAGCGCCACCGCCCCCTTCCAGGCCGCGAACGTGCCGCCGATGTGGGAGAGCACGAGCACGATGTAGATGAACAGGCCGAACAAGATCGAGGGCACGCCTGTCATCACGTCGATGAAGTAGCGCACCAGCCCGGCGAAGCGCGACGCCTTGCCGTACTCCACCAGGTACAGCGCGACGCCGATGCCCACCGGCAGCGCAACCACCGTGCTCAGCCCGACGATCTCCAGCGAGCCGAGCAGCGCGCTGCGGATGCCGCCGGGATAGCCCAGGAAGTTTCCGTTCGGGTCGGTGGTGAAGAACTTCCCGCTCCACTGTCCCGCCCCCCGTTTGACCAGGAAGTACAGGATCAGCCCCAGCGGGATCAGCGCAATCAGGGTGGCCAAGCCGAGCAGCCCGCACATCACCCAGTCCGTGTAGCGCCGGCGCCGGCTGATGCCGGGCAGGACTTCCGGGGGTCGGACGTACACGCTCACGGCTCGGTCACCGCCGGCGCGATGGTCACGCCCGTGGCGCCGGTACCCCGCCGGCCCCGGTCACCTCGGGCCACGAACCCCCGGGCGATGACGTTGACGATCAGCGTGAGCACGAACAGCACCAGCCCGGCTGCGAACAGGGCTGAGACGTGGATCCCCTGGGCTTCGCCGAACTCGTTGGCGATCACCGCCGCCAGGGAGTAGCCCTGGTTGAACAGGTGCTGGCCGATCACCGGGGCGTTCCCGATCACCAGCACGACGGCGATCGTCTCCCCCAGCGCCCGCCCCAGGCCCAGCATCGCGCCGCCGGTGATCCCCGGGCGGGCGTACGGCAGTACCGCCATCCGGATCATCTCCCAACGGGTGGCCCCCAGAGCCAGCGCTGCTTCCTTGTGCTCGGACGGCACGCTGGCGATCACCTCCCGGGAGATGGCCGACACGATGGGCAGGATCATGATGGCCAGGATCAACCCGGCGATGAAGTAGTTGGGCCCGGTGACCGTGCCTCCCCCGATGAACGGGATGAACGAGAACGTGCTGGCGAACCACTTCTCGGCCGGCAGCAGCTTGGGGATCAGCACGAACACGCCCCACAGCCCGTAGACCACCGAGGGCACGGCCGCCAGCAGATCCACCACCACACCCAGCGGCGTGCGCAGGCGGCGCGGGCATATCTCGCTGATGAACAGCGCTGTGGCCACCGCCACCGGCACCCCGATGAGCAGCGCGATGCCTGACGTGATCAGGGTCCCGATCAGCAGCGGAGCCCCGTGGTAGATGTTGCGTGAGACGTCCCAGTCGTTGCCGAAGACGAAGCTCAGGCCGAACCGGCTCAGGGCATCCTGCGACTGGCCGATCAGCCGTATGAAGAAGTAGACGATCAGGACCAGGATCAGCGAGGCCAGGAACGTCAGCCCCCACTTCAGAACCCGGTCGGGAAGCCGCCCCACCGGCGACCGCTCGAGAAACGAGCGGCCGCCGGAGGGCGTTGCGGTGGCGGCGCCTGCCTCCACCGTCCTCTACTTAACCGGTGAGCCGTTGCAGCTCAGCTTGGCCACCTGGCTGGTCTCCTTGGCCACCAACGTCGGCGGTAGCGGCGCGTAGGGCAGCTGTCCGCCACCCGGGCCGAGCGTTTTCTGCCCGGCGCCCACCACGTAGCCCAGGAAGCGCTTGAGCGCGCCAGCCGTCGAAGCGCTGGCGTTCCCACTCTTACACGGGTCCTGGTAGACGTCGATGAACGTCTGGGAAGCGATCGGGTAGGCCGCCGGGTTCGGCGAATTGATCGTTGAGATACCCAGGTTCGCCGGCACCTTGACGCCCACGGCGGCCGCCGAGGTGTTGGGAATCGTCGGCAGCACGTAGCTCCCGCCCGAGTTCTTCACCGCGGCGTAGGTGAAGCTGTTCTCCAACGCATACGCCTGCTCGACGTAGCCGATCGCCCCGGGCGTCTGCTTGACCGCAGCCGCCACACCGGAGTTGCCCTTGCCACCGGTACCGGTCGGCCACTTCACGTCCTTGCCCGCGCCCACTGATGACTTCCAGGCCGGGTCGGTGGCGGCCAGGAACTTCGTGAAGCCGTCCGTGGTGCCCGACGAATCGGACCGGTGCACCACAGTGATCGCCGTGCTCGGGAGCTTCTGCCCCGGATTGAGCTTGGCGATCGCCGGATCGCTCCAGGTCTTGATCTTGCCCATGTAGATCGCGGCGATGGTGGGACCATCGAGCTTCACGCCGCTGCTTACACCGGACAGGTTGTACGACACGGTGATGCTGCCGAACGCAACCGGGAACTGGAGGATCGGCCCTTTCATCGCCTTGACTTCGGTCGGCTTGATCGGCGAGTCATCTCCAGCGAAGGCGACGGTCGCAGCCTGGAGCTGAGTTACCCCGGCTCCCGATCCAACCGCGTTGTAGTTCAGGGTCACGCCCTGACCCTTCAGCGTGCCCGCCCACTGCTGGTAGATCGGCGCCGCGAACGTGGACCCGGCACCGTTAAGCGTGCCGGACGCTCCGCCGCCGCTGGTCGCGCTACCCCCGCCGCCGGAGGTGCCTGACGACGAGCTGCTGGAGCCGCAGGCAGCTACCGCGATGGCCGCGACCATCGGTGCTGCGATTCCAACCATGCGACGTATGCTCATGCCATCTCCTTAGTCGTGATGTTGACGTCAGTTTCGGACGTCAGGGAGCCGCGCGTGTCAACGAGATGTGAACGCGCGGTGGGTGTCTTGTGACCGTTCCGGGGCCAGTCGGTAGCCGAACCCGACGTGCGTATGGATGAAGCGCCACCCTGGTGCCGCCTGCTCGAGCTTGACCCGGAGCTTGCGAACGTACACATCGACCGAGCGGTCCCCGGGACGCAACGCCCGGCCCCAGGCCACGCTAGACAGCTCCTCACGCTCGACGATCCGGCCCGCTCGCCGGGCCAGCTCGATCAGCAGATGCAACTCACGGCCGGAGAGCATCAGCGTGTGACCGCCGGCCAGGGCCATGTGACCTTCGGGGAGGACCTGGAGGAGGCCCACCTTGATCACCTCATGGCTTG
>DATKRM010000347.1:0-7645 GCA_035532195.1 Solirubrobacteraceae bacterium | reverse complement strand
TGGCAGGACCGCGGCACCTACCACCAGGTGGTGGAGGTCAACGGACACCGATAAGCGAGGCCCTAGCCGGGCGGCTCAGAACCGTTTCCACTTCCGGAGGTTCGCGAGGTGCTCCTTCTCGCGTTCGGTGCGCCGCTTGAGGCCCGCCTTCTGTGCCTCGGCGTTGCGCTCCGCGATCTGCTTCTTGACCTCGTTAACCGCCGCCTCGGACGTCGATCGCCCGGGACCTGGGCCGTCTGGCTCAACCATGAAGCTCTCCTCCGTCGCGTACTCCCTGGAAGATCAGCCACGGGAGAATGCGGGAGCGAGACACTCGGCGGTGGAGCTGCACGTCTGAGTCTAGCCCCACAACCCGGGTCATCCCGGCCGCCGCCGACCTCCAGAGCCAGACGCCCGCGTTCCACCTCACGGCTCCAGGGCACCGGGCGTTAAATGTCTGACCGACACCGCGATGGAAGGACATGTAGATGAGCAGTCAGCCAGGGACACGCACCCGTTTCCTCGACTTGCATTTCTCAGAGCGGCCGCTGCTGCTTCCCAATCCGTGGGATCTCGGATCGGCGAAGTTGCTCGCGGCGCTGGGTTTCAAGGCGCTGGCCACGACCAGCGGGGGCTTGGCAGCGTCCCTGGGCCGGCTGGACGGCAACGTCACTCGCGACGAGGCGATCGCTCACGCCGCCGCTGTTGGTGCCGCGACAGGACTGGCGGTGAACGGCGACTTCGAGAACTGCTTCGCCGACGACGCCGAAGGCGTGGCCGAGACGGTCCGGCTCGCTGCTGCCGCGGGTGTGGAGGGTTGCTCGGTTGAGGATTGGAGCGGGAGTGAGATCTACGACATCGGGCTGGCGACCGAAAGGGTGAGGGCCGCCGCCGAGGCGGCACATGCCGGTCCGGCACATCTCGTTCTCACCGCCCGGGCGGAGAACCAGCTTCGCCGAGAACACGGCCTGGACGACACGATCTCGCGACTGCAGCGCTACCAGGAGGCTGGGGCGGATGTCCTCTATGCGCCAGCTCTACGCAGCATGGAAGAGGTGCGCGCGGTCCTGGACTCGGTAGACCGCCCGCTCAACGTGCTGGCCGTGCCGGGATTGCCACCGGTTGCCGAGCTCGCCGAGGTCGGCGTCAGCCGAGTGTCGATCGGGAGCGCGTTCGCGTATGACGCCTACGGCGCGCTCATTCAGGCAGCCACCGAATTCCGTGATCCCGGCACCTACGGCTTCGCCGAGCGCGCGATGAGCGCCTACCGCGAGCTGGCCCGCGAGGCGTTCGACAGCTGAGCGTCCCGGCCGCCGGGTAGCATCGACCCATGATTGGATTAGTGCTGTGGCCGGTTCGGGCAAGCCTCGGCGCACTCCGCTCGGTACTGGCCGCGGTCGAACGCGATGTGACCGCGCCCCAGCACGAGGTGGAGAGCGCCGTCGAGGCGCTGCGTCGCGCCGCTGACTCGGTCGAGCGTCACATCGAGGTCATCGAGCAGCTGGCCACCACGCTGGGCCCGCTGACGCAGTCCGTCAGCCAGCTCACCGAGACGCTCAACGAGCTGCTCAAGGTGATGGCACCGGTCGCTGATGCCGAGCGTGACGTCGCCGTGGCCGAACGTGAGGTGGCCAGGGCCGAGCGGCTCCTCGGCGCGTTCCGCCGCCGCCCCGCCCCGCCGCGCCCGTAGGCTCCGTATGTCGCGGGTCTTCGCCGCGGCCGGGGCACGGGGCCGCGGCTCCGGCTCGGCTACGCGTTCGAGCAGGGCCGGGGCTAAGCCCCTACGCGTGCGCCGGCTGGGGCTCCTCGACCCGCCGCGGCAGCAGCGTCTCCCGAGCGATGACCAGGCGCTGGATCTGCGCCGTGCCCTCGTAGAGCTGGAGGATCTTGGCGTCGCGCATCAGCTTCTCGACCGGGTAGTCCTTGATGAAGCCGTAGCCGCCGTACACCTGCACCGCGTCCGTCGTGACCTCCATCGCGGCGTCGGCCGCGAACCGCTTGGCGTGTGAGGACTCGAGCGTGTTGCGCTTGCCCTGATCCAGCAGCACGGCCGACTGCCAGGTGGCCAGGCGCGACAGGTGCACCTTGGTGGCCATGTCCGCGATGATGAACTGGATCGCCTGGTGCATGGCGATCGGGACGCCGAACTGCACGCGTTCCTTCGAGTAGTCGATCGCGAACTCCATCGCCGCCCGGGCCACGCCGGTGGCCATCGCGGCCACGCCGGGCCGGGTCCGGTCCAGGGTCATCATCGCGATTTTGAAGCCCTTGTTCTCCTCGCCCACCAGGTGGTCAAGCGGGATCTCGACCTCGGGGAAGGTGAGCGTCGCGGTGTTGGACGCTCGCTGGCCCATCTTGTCCTCGTGCTTGTCGACGATTACGCCGGCGTCACGGGGGACGATGAAGCAGGAGATGCCGCGGTGCCCGGCCTCCCTGTCGGTCTTGGCGTAGACCGTGTACCAGTTGGCGTACTCGCCGTTGGTGATGAAGGTCTTGGAACCGTTGATCACCCACTTGTCGCCCTTGCGGGTGGCGGTGGTCTTCATGCCGGAGACATCGGAGCCGGCGTCAGGCTCGGTGAGGCAGAACGAGGCCAGCAGCGGGGCCTCGGACAGCCGGCCGAGGTAGTCCTTCTTCAGCTCCTCTGAGGCGGCCAGGAAGATCGGGGCGCAGGCCAGGCCGTTGGCCGACAGCGAGGTGCTGATCCCGGAGCAGCCCCGAGCCAGCTCCTCCTCCACCAGACAACCCTCCAGGAAGCTAAGGCCGGGTCCGCCGTATTCCTCGGGCAGGTGGGTGTTGAGCAGCCCGAGCTCGAATGCCTTGTCGATGATGTCCTGGGGCCACGTGCTGTCGCGGTCGTACTCCCAGGCCACGGGCCGGATCTCCTTCTGGGCGAAGTCGTGGGCCATCTCGCGCAGGTTCTGCTGCTCTTCAGTGAGAGTGAAATCAACCACTAGGGATCTCCTTGAGCGGAGCGCTCCGACGAACGTCCGGATCGCTCGGTGAAGTCTTTCTCGGTATCGATTGACTGGTCAGTCAACCAACGTCTGAGGTTAGCTGAAACTGGTGTTCGTGGCCCCAGATTCAGTGTGCGCGGGATCACACATATCAGCCCATAAGATCCCCCCGTGGGGACCACTCACTTCGACGAGGCGCCGGCCTCGGACTTCGAAATCGGTCATCTGCAGGGCCACTGGACAGATCTGGGCCGGGCGGCTGGATCGGTCACCGTCGGAGCACGGCGGATCCAGGTGCCCGCCGGGGCGTGGGCCACGCCGGCCCATGAGCACGGGCTGGACGAGGAGATCTTCTTCGTCCTGTCCGGTCGCGGGATCTCCTGGCAGGCTGGCCGTACGGCCCAAGTCCGAGCCGGCGACTGCGTTGTCTATCTGGCCGGGCGCGGGGCGCATACCCTGCACGCGCTGGAGCCCCTCGACGTCCTGGCCTTCGGGCCCCGGCATCGTGACGAGGCCGTCGGGTTCCCTCGATTGGGACTCTCGCTGGTGGGACGCCGGGCCGTCGAGTCCGTTCCGGGAGCTGTGGACCGAGCGCCGATCCAGTTCGTCCGCGAAGCTGAGCTGGGACCGCCCGATCTGCCGGAGACGCCCGGAGACCGCCCCGGATCGATCGTGAACCTCGACGACGTCGAGCCCGTCCAGTTCGGTCTTGGCGGCCGGGTATCGGCGCAGCGGCGCGATCTGGGGAAGGCGGCCGGGTCGCAGCGCACCGGTTGCAAGCACGTTGAGGTCGAGCCCGGCCACGCGGCCGCCCCGGCTCACTGCCACTCGCACGAGGAGGAGATCTTCGTGATCCTGGAGGGCGAGGGCACGCTGAGGCTGGGTGACGAGGAGACGCCCGTCCGACCGGGCAATGTGATCGCGCGGCCCGCCGGCACGCGGGTGGCGCACATGTTCCGGGCCGGGTCCGCCGGGCTCAGCTTCCTGGCCTACGGGACCCGAGAGCCCGGCGACATGTGCTTCTACCCGGACTCCAACAAGGTCTCGTTCCGTGGGCTCGGAGTGATCGCGCGCCTGGAGCAGCTGGACTACTGGGACGGAGAGGAGTAGGGCCTAACATCTACACCAGTGCACGGCGCGTTCGGCACCGTACTGTGGGTCGTGTGCATCGCTGGAGCGGTGTGTGCAGTGCTGGGGCTGTTCTACAGCCGCCAGACCTGGGAGGACCTGGGCAAGGACCGGCTGGTGATGGACTCCGAGCTGCCCAGCGAGCCAGGGCACAGCTCAGCCGCGTCGTTGCTGGAGCGCGACGAGGAGATCCGCCAGATGCTCGCCGCCCGCAACGCGCGGCGGATCAAGCGTGGCAAGCCACCGCTGGACATTGAGCAAGAGCTGAGCAAGCTGACCTCCTCCACCGCCGACCCGGCCGTCCGGGCGGAGGTCCGCCAGCTGGTCCAGGCTCGCAACTACCGCCGGGTCCGGGCCGGAAAGCCACCTCTGGACATCGAAGCCGAGGTCGAGCGTGAGCTGGCCAAGCTGTCGAACCTGTAACCAGGTGTTCACGCCACCTTTCGCCGGGCGGCGGCGCGAGGTAGGCTGAAGTACAGCCATGGCCGATCCCCGCCGCTTCGAGCTCGACGAGCTCGCCAACCGCCCCGGCACCTACTTCAATCCGCAGACCGAGGTGCTGGTCGTGGTGGACGACTCGCCTGAGCTGGACGCCGAGATCTTCAACATGGAGGAGTTCGAGGGGGCCGACTGGGTGCTGATCTCCGACGAGGTGCCGGTGGACGAGAATCGGCGCGATGAGCTGCTGGAGGCCTTCCAGGTCCACTATCACCCAGGCGCGGCTTCGGAGGATGGGGACGAGACCCCCGACGAGCTCGAGGAGGACCACCAGGAGGTGGGCCGGGAGTAGGGCGGCGGGCCTAGCGTCCGTTCAGCAGCTTGGCGCAGGCCTGCATCTTGCTCACGTCGCCGCTGGCCTGCTGGATGCACTGGCTGTAGGCCTGGACGTTGCCCGCGCCGCCGGTCGCGCCGCTGGGCGCGCCGCCGGGCGCGCCGCCGGTCGCGCCGCCGGGCGCGCCGCCGGGGGTGGTGCTCCCGCTCGACGAGCCCGGGGTCAGCGACGTGCCACCGCCGGTCAGCCCGCCCAGCACGCTGCGAATCTGGGTGACCAGCGACCGCAGCTTGACGGTGAACTGGCTGTAGGGCTGCGGATTGGTCGGCGCCACGATCGTCTGGGGCTGGTTGAGGTTGTCGTACTCGATGCCCAGGCCGATGGCCGCCGAGCTCAGGCCGCCCAGCAACGTCGAGATCTGGCCGGTGACCGGCAGGTTGAGGTTGATCTGGATCCGGCGGACCGTGTTGTCGGACTTCCCCGCCCACACGTCGAAGCTCGGGTTCTGGACCGCACTGGCGATGCGGTTGATCGTGGACTGAGACAGACCATTGGACAGGGTGGAGCCACCGGGGACGCTGCCCCGGGCCGCCACCTTCTGCAGCACCTTGCTGAGATCCGTCAGAAACGCCTGAACGTTGATCCCCGAGTGGATGTGGGTGGTCGGGGTGCCGGCCACGTCCTCGTCGCCCACGACGCTGGGGTTGGTCAGCCACTTGAGCGGATCGATGCCCAGCTGCCCAAGCGGGTTGGCGCCGCCCCCGCCCGCGTTGGCGAAGCTCGCCTCCAGGCGGCGGAAGGTGGCGTCGGGCAGATGGTAGGCCGTGTTCTGCAGCGTGACGTAGCCCGCGTCACCGGTCGAGATGATGCCCAGCGCGCCGGTGTGACCCTGGAAGTTCACGCCCAGGGTGAAGTTGGACTGGGGCAGCTTGCCGGTTCCGCGGCTCTGGAACGGCCCGTTGAAGGTCAGCGTGATCGGGCTGGTCAGCGTCTTGGAGCCGGACGGGGTCACGCTCAGACTGAAGTTGACCTTGCCGCTCTGAATCGGGTGCTTGCCCTGGAAGACCTGCTTCAGCAGCTGCGTCGCATCCCCTGAGCTGCCACCGCACGCCGCCAGGGTCACCGCCACAAGCGCCGCTGCGCCGATCATGGCGCAGGCATAGCGGATCGTTTTGAAGCGGTGATTCATAAAGGCTCCTTCTCCTCGACCGTGGCCCTCAGCTCAGCGCGAATGTAGCATCGGGTCGGTGCGAGGGCGCGTATTGGTTGCGCTGCTGGTGCTGGCTGCCGTGGCCGTTCCCGCCGCGGCACAGGCCGCGCCGGTCCTGGTCCTGGGCCGGGACGGTCACGTGACCGCGCGCAGCGACCCGTTCGTCAGCCGGCCGGCGGAGCCGGAGCCGTCCCGGGCCGACTCCCGCCGGCCCGCTTCGGCCCGCCCCGCCTCCGCCAAGACGGTGTCCAGCGAGCTGTCCCAGCTCTACCGCTCACACCAGATCAGCGCCACGGATTACCGGCGTTACCGCAACTCGCTGAGCTCGGCCCTGAACGCAGAGGGCCGTCTGAGCGGCACCCGGGCAGCGGAGCTCGGGGCGGTGCTCTCGAACCTGCACTGGATCGCCGCCTCCTCGCAGCTCACGTCCTCGCGGCTGCCCGTCCTGTTCCTGACCCTCGACCGCAACCGCCAGTGGTGGACCACCGGGTCGATCCCCAGCTCGGGTGCGCTGATCGAGTTTCCCGGCTCGCAGCTGGTGTGGGAGTACTACGCCGGGCAGGGACTCGAGCTGCAGGCGCTGGCCACGTTCGGGCGAGCCGACGGCTTCTACACCGCCGGACGATCCAAATACCCGGCGCTGCGCGCTCTGCTGGCCGAGATGATCCCGCTGGCCGCGGAGCGGGCCGGCGGCATCGTCTGGGAGTACTACTTCTACTTCGACGGCGGCTCGCCACCGTGGGTCAGCGCTATGGCCCAGGGCACCGCGCTGGAGGCCCTGACCCGAGCCCAGAAGGCGTTCGGCGGCAACTACCTGAAGATCGGCTCCCGCGCCCTACCGCTGTTCAGCGCCAGCCCGCCGGCCGGCGTGCGGGTCGGAACCCGGCGGGGTGCCCGCTACCTGCAGTACTCGTTCGCTGCCGGGACGGACATCATCAACGCTTTCCTCCAGTCCCTGATCGGCCTATATGACTACGCCCGGGCGAGCGGCAGCCGCCAGGCCCAGCGGTTGTTCGCGGTCGGGAACGCGCAGGCCCAGGCTGAGCTGCCTAGCTTCGACACCGGCGCCTGGTCGCTGTACCAGCCCGGCGAGGAGGACTCGCTGGACTACCACAACCTGGTCACCGGGTTCCTCGATGAGTTGTGCTCGCGCACCCACGCCGCCGTCTACTGCACCACCGCGCAGCATTTCCACGCGTACCTGAAGACCCCGCCGGCGCTGACGCTGCTCACCACCCGGGCCCGGGCTCACCGTTCACTCAGCCTCCAGTTCCGGGTGTCCAAGCAATCGCAGGTAGGCGTGGTGGTGCTCCTAGGCAGCCGGACGTTGTTTCAGACCAGCGCCGACTTCTCGTACGGCGTCCATTCGTTCGCCGTGCCGGCGCTCGGGCCCGGCCGTTACACGGTTCACCTGGCCGGCACGGACCTGGCCGGGAACTTCGGGCGCATCGTCCGCACGCTCACGGTTTCCCCTTAGACTCGCCCGCTCATGGCAACCCGCACCATCCTGTACACGGGTAAGGGCGGCGTGGGCAAGACCTCGGTGGCCGCCTGCACGGCGCGAGCCTGCGCGGCGGCCGGGGCGCGGACACTGCTGAT
>DATKRM010000346.1:0-2690 GCA_035532195.1 Solirubrobacteraceae bacterium | reverse complement strand
CGTCGATCGTGGGCAGAGGGTGAACTGGTGATCGCGCTGGGGCGGAACCGCCGCACCTGGAGCTGCAACCGGACCGGGCGCTCGGCAATGAGGAGATCGGTGAGCATCCGCTCGTACCGGCTATGGACCCGGGCGGATCGCCGGCGACAGAGCGGGCAACGCGCCGTCCGGTGCGCCGAAGCCAGCACCATGAGCACCTGATCCGGCATGACGATGAGCTGACGCAGCTGCGGGCTGGCCAGGTGCGGAAGAACGGTCGCAAGGCGCACGGGTGGGGACTCCCGCGGTGAGACGGGTCAACGGGCCGAATACCCCAGGAAGCCTGGCCGATCCGCGGCGCCGACGTCATCGGGAGTGAGCGAGAGCCTCGGTCATGTGGCCATCCCCAGTGGCCGCTTCCGTAACAAAGCCGTCACAGAACGCCCCGGCCACCTCGGTGTGATGGTGCGTTCCCGGGCCCCGGCCACCTCGGTGTGATGGTGCGTTCCCGGGCCCCGGCCACGATCCACGGGGATGCCCGGCGCACACTTGTCTCGCCAGTGCCGTCGACCGGCGGGTCGCCATTCGCAACCACTTCGTTTTGTAACGCGATTGCCACATCCCCGGAGGAGCGTGTGATCCGGCTGTCACGGGGAGCGGACTAGGGTGGTGCTGGAGACGAGTGGTGTCCGGTGGTGACTCGGCTCACTGGTCCACGAAGGAGGTCGTTCGATGAGTTACCTTGGCTACGTCATCGCCCTGGTCCTGGCCGTGCTCCTGGCGGCCGGCGCCAGCTACCTGGTCGACCAGCAGTTCCCGGTCGGCCGCAGCATCTACCTGTTTATCCTGGCGTTCGTCGGCCTCTTCGCCGGCTCGCGGCTGTTCGGCGCCTTTGGCACCCAGGTCCACTACCTGAGCTTCATCGGCCCGAGCACCGGCGGCTTCTACTGGATCACCGGCCTGATCGGCGGCGTGGTCCTGGTCGGCGCCGCCCTGCTCACCATGCAGCGCCAGGCCGCCGGCATGCCCACCGACATGGAAAGCGAGGGCATCCACGATCCCAAGATCGCGCACCTGCTCTTCGCCGATGCCCGCTCGGCCCCGGTCTGGTTCGGCATCCGCCTCTACATCGGCTACGAGTGGCTGGCCGCCGGCTTCGCCAAGATGACCGGCGCCGAGAAGGGCTTCATGGGCGGCGGCACCGGGCTGGAAGGCTACTGGAAGAGCGTGACCGCCGTGCCGGCCACGGGCAAGTCGGCCATCACCTACGGCTGGTGGCGCGACTTCCTGACCTTCATGCTCAACCACCACGCCTACACCTGGTTCGCCCCGCTGATCAGCATCGGCGAGTTCCTGGTGGGGCTGGGGCTGATCGTGGGCTGCCTGGTGGGCTTCGCCGCCTTCTTCGGGGCGGTCATGAACTTCAGCTACATGCTGGCGGGTAGTGCCTCGACCAACCCGGTGCTCTTCGCGCTGGCCATCGCCCTGATTCTGGGCTGGAAGGTCGCGGGGTACTGGGGCTTCGATCGAGTACTGCTGCCGGTGCTGGGGGCACCCTGGAGCCCGGGCAAGGCCTTCAGCCACGCGGGCACGCCGGCCCACCGCGGCACGCCCTCACCCGCCTAATCCTTCACTACCCCCACCCCTCCAACCACGGCCTCGACCTGCGGGTCGGGGCCGTCGTCGTCGGTCGGTCGCTCCGCTGGCGGGTCGTTGACACCCATTCGCGACCCGACGCATAATCCCGACGAATCTCGTCGGGATTCTTGGTCGCCCCGTTGCCACGGAAAGGATCCGCCCCATGCCCTACGCGCAGACCGTGCTCCTCGGTGCCCTCGCCGGTCTGACCATCTTCCTCGGTCTGCCGGTCGCGCGTCTGCAGGCGGTGGCCCGCGAGCGCCTGGCCTTCCTCAACGCGCTGGCCATCGGTGTCCTCTTCTTCCTCTTCGTCGACATCCTCGGGCACGCCCTGGAGCCCATCAATGCCGACCTCGGGGCGCACGCGACCGCGGGCTGGCTGCTGCTCCTGCTGCTCTGCGGTGGGTTCGCCCTCGGCCTGCTGGGGCTGGTCTACTACACCCAGCACGCCCGGCGCCGGGGGATGGTCACCCCACAGCGGCTCGCCCTACTGATCGCCGGCGGCATCGGGCTGCACAACTTCGCCGAGGGTCTGGCGATCGGCAGCTCGGCGCGAGCCGGAGCGTTGGCCCTGGCCGTGCTCCTGATCATCGGCTTCGGGCTGCACAACGCGACCGAGGGCTTCGGCATCGCCGCGCCGCTCACCGGGCAGCCGGTCTCCTGGCGCTTCCTCGGTCTCGCCGGGCTGATCGGCGGAGGGCCGACCTTCCTGGGGACGCTCGTGGGCTACCGCTTCACCTCAGCCTCGATCTCGGTCGTGTTCCTGGCGCTGGCGAGCGGGGCGATCATGTACGTGATCGGGGAACTGCTGGCGGCGGGGCGCAAGCTGGGGGCGCCGACCTGGCAGGGCTGGGGCTTGACCATCGGGCTGCTGGCCGGGATCGTGACGGACGTCCTGCTGACGGCCATCGGGGCCTGAGACCGCCGGGTGCGGCCCGGGAGAGGAGACCGGATCCATGACGCGCGCACGCACCTACCTGCTCACGGCGATCGCCGCCGGGCTCTTCGCGCTCCTCAGCGGGGTCTTCGCCGACGGCCTGTTCACGCAGCACTGGTGGGACGCGGCCAACGTC
>DATKRM010000345.1:0-2981 GCA_035532195.1 Solirubrobacteraceae bacterium | reverse complement strand
CCGACATCACCCAGCTGGAGGTCGACGCGATCGCCAACGCGGCCAACACGCAGCTGATGCACGGCGGCGGGGTGGCCGGGGCGATCGCCCGGGCCGGTGGGCCGGAGGTGCAGCGCGAATCGCACCAGCGGGCGCCGATCGGGCTCGGCCAGGCCGTGGCGACAACGGCCGGGGAGATGCCCTGCCGGTGGGTGATCCACGCGGCCACCATGGAGCTGGGCGGTCCGACCTGCGCCGGAGTCATCCGGCGGGCCACCGCATCCACCTTGCGCCGCGCGGACGAGCTCGGCGCCCGCTCGCTG
This sequence comes from Solirubrobacteraceae bacterium, assembly GCA_035532195.1. GTDB lineage: Bacteria > Actinomycetota > Thermoleophilia > Solirubrobacterales > Solirubrobacteraceae > Palsa-465. The sequence goes on along the minus strand of DATKRM010000345.1, from coordinate 2,679 downwards.
GCCCTGGTGGCGTTCGGCACCGGCGTGGGCGGGTTCCCGCTCGCGGACGCCGCGGCGATCGAGGTGGAGGAGGTGCGCCGGCACCTCGACGCCGGCAGCGGCCTGGAGCGGGTCGTGTTTGCGGTGCGGGGTGAGGGCGCGCGCCGGGCGTTCGCCGGCGCGCTGGGCCGATCAGCTGATGACGCTTGACGAGTCGCCGGCCAGCAGCAGCTGCGGCACCTGAGTGAAGGCCCAGCTGCCGTTGCTCTGGCGGGTGAACACCCACACGATGTCGAACCGGTTGCCGGGCCATTTGGCGGGCGGGCTGGGATTCACCGTGCCTAGGTGCGTGGCGATGCTCGGTATGTACTGATGCTGCCAGGCCGCCAACCGCGCCCCGGGCGTGGAGGCCAACAGAGTGCCGATGCCCTTGGCGTCGCTGGGCTTGATCTTGGCGTGGATCTTGAACCCCAGCCGAGCGGATAGCGGGGTGATGGTCTCAAGCGGTCGCTGGCTCTCGTGGTGGGGGTCGGCGGCGAACAGCGACGTGGGCTCCACGAGGCCGGGACGGATCGAACCGACCGCCGGCGCGAACAGTTCGACCAGGGCGCCGGCGCGCTTCCAGCCCAGGACGAGCAACGACTTGTCGTCCTGGATGCCGGTGGCCGTCACGCCGAACGGTGATCCCGACTTCGCTGGCTTCTCAGCGTGACGAATCAGCATGACCGTCTGCGGGGCCGCGCTGGCCGCCGGTGGCTTGGCGTCGGCGCTCCCCGACAGCGCGTCCAGCGTCCCGGCGCTGACCGCCGTGCTGGCGGCCAGCTCCAGCGCCCTGCGTCTCGAGATGCGCTCGCCTTCCCCCATTGGCCCCGGAGCCTATCCGGACTAGCGCACCTCGAACCCGGTCAGCCCCTGGGGCGGCTCGTCGCTGACGTCTACGGACTCGACCCGGGCCCGCGGCGGCCCAGTGTGCAGGAACCGGACCACGAGCTCGACCGCGTCCGGCCGGCCCTCCAGGACGGCCTCGACCGCACCGTCGGAGCGGTTGCGGATCCAGCCAGCCACGCCTTGGGCGTGGGCGTGCTCCCTGACCGAGTCCCGGAAGAAGACGCCCTGAACCCGGCCGCGCACGACCGCCCGCCGGCCCACCAGCTCGTCTGACATCAGGCGGATTCTTACCGTCCGACCCCGGCGCCATGCTGGTTGGCCCCATGCAGGCACTTTGGCTTCTCACCGGCTTGATCGCTGGCGCGGCCGCCGTGGCGCTGGCGCTGTGGCCGCGGCTGGTTCGGGCGCGGGCGGACCTGCTGCACGAACGGGAGCTGGGGCAGGAGCGCCTGGACACGCTCAAGGATGCGCAAGAGCGCCTGTCGGCGTCGTTCAAGGCGCTCAGCTCGGACGCGCTGCAGTCCAGCCTGAGCCAGCTCACCCAGATGGCCCAAGCCCAGCTCAAGGCTACGCAGGCCCAGGCCCAGGGGGACCTGGACAAGCGCCAGCACGCCGTCGAGCAGCTCGTGGGTCCGCTCAAGGACCAGCTGGGCCGGGTCGACGCCCAGCTGCTCAAACTCAACGAGGAGCGTCGGGAGTCTCGGGGCCGGCTCGAGACGCAGCTGCGGACCCTGTCCGAGACCGGCGAGAAGCTGCGCAGCGAGACCGGTGCGCTGGTCACGGCTCTGCGCAAGCCCAACGCTCGCGGGCAGTGGGGTCAGATGCAGTTGCGCAACGTGGTCGAGCTGGCCGGGATGGTGTCCCACTGCGACTTCCTCGAGCAGTCCTCGTTCGCCGGCGGCGAGACCGTCCTGCGCCCAGATCTGGTGGTGCGGATGCCCGGAGGCAAGCACGTCGTGGTGGACGCAAAGGCGCCGCTCCAGGGCGTCCTTGATGCTTATGAAGCCCGGGACGAGGAAGAGCGGCAACGGCACCTGCAGGCTCACGCCCGGCTGTTGCGCAAGCACGTCAAGGCGCTGGCGGACAAGGCCTACTGGGCCCAGATCGATACCGCACCGGATTTTGTGGTCATGTTCCTACCGGGGGAGCATTTGGGTGGCGCGGCGCTGGAGGCCGACCCCGATCTCATGCAGGACGCGATGGCCCAGCGGGTCCTGATCGCCACTCCCACCACGCTGCTGGCAATGCTTTACGCGGTCGGCTACGGCTGGCAGCAGGAGCGTGTGGCCGAGTCCGCCCAGGCGGTGTCCGAGCTGGGGCGGGAGCTCCACGGGCGCCTGGCCAAGCTCTCCGGCCTGCTGGCCACCCTCGGCACCCGGCTGAACAGCACCGTCAAGGCGTACAACGAGACCGTCGGCTCCTACGAGTCGCGGGTGATCCCGGCCGCCCGCCGGTTCGAGGACCACGGCGCCGCTTCAGCCGGGCGTGAGCTGCCTCAGCTGGAGCAGATCACCACCAGCGCTCGGAGCGTCGCTCGCCCCGAGGGCGAGGAGGAGGCCACGGTGGAGCAGCTGACCATGCGGCGCCTGCGCGCCGGCTGATTACCGTCCCAGCGGGCGTTGGGCCGCCGCTAAGCTCGATCCGTGTCGCTCAGAACCGACACTTTCGACCTCGGCGCCTTACGGCTCAGTGCGGGTGAGGCGCGCCGACTGGACCTCCAGGTGGCGATCGAGCCCTTCTCCCTGGGTGGCCAGCAATATGCGCTCGAGCCGGAGCTGGTCGACGCGCGCCTTGAGATCTCCCGCACCACCG
>DATKRM010000344.1:0-10381 GCA_035532195.1 Solirubrobacteraceae bacterium | reverse complement strand
CGCTGGTCATCCTGCTGTTCGGGGCCGTGTGGCTGTTCCCCCTGATCACCGCTCTGGTAGCCGGCGACATCTTCGCCTCCGAGGACCACAACGGCACGCTCAAGACGGTCCTCACCCGATCGCTGGAGCGCTGGCAGATCTTCACCGGCAAGGCACTGGTGGCCCTGACCTATGCGGTGGTTGCCATCTTGCTGAGCGGCACGGTCGCGGTCATCGCGGGCTGCATCCAGTCAGGGTTCAACCCGCTGCAGAGCCTGTCCGGCACGATCGTGTCCGCGCCCAAGGGGCTGGAGCTGGTGTACGTGAGCCTGCTCGTGTATCTGATCCCGATCGCCGCGATCGTCTCCATCGGGCTGTTCCTGTCCACGATCACCCGCAACAGCGCGGCCGCGGTGGTGGGGACCCTGATGGTGTCCCTGCTGTTCCAGCTGATCGGGATCCTGCCCGGGCTGAGCGGAACCCAGCCCTACCTGCTGAGCACCCAGTTCAACGCCTGGCAGGGATTGCTGCGCACGCCGATTGACTGGGCGCCGATCATCCGCGCCGTCTGGGTGTGCGCGATGTACGGCGTACCCGCGCTGGTGGCCGCCTACCTGACCTTCCTGCGCCGCGACGTAGCGGGTGGCTGAGCCCGCCGCGGCGCGGCTGGCCGAATGGGCCTGCGGGCTGGAGCCTGGGGCCGCGGACCTGGAGCTGGCCCAGCGCGCCCTGCTGGACACGGTGGCGGTCATGTACGCCGCGCGCCAGGACCCGCTGCGGGATGTGCTGGAGCCGCTGAGCCAGGCCGGTCGTTGGGCCGCGCTGGCCCACGTGCTCGACTACGACGACCTCCATCTACCCTCGACCACGCACGTCAGCGCCGTGTGCGTGCCGGCTGCGCTGGCCGCGGATGGCGGGGCGCGGGCCTACCTGGCCGGGGCCGGCGTGATGGCGCGCCTGGGTGCTGCGCTGGGCTGGGATCACTACCGCGCCGGTTGGCATGCCACCTGCACCGCCGGCGCGCCCGGGGCCGCGGCGTCCGCGGCGCTCGCCCGGGGACTCGACGCCGATCGCACCGCCGTGGCGATCGCCCTGTCGATCGCCTCGGCTGGCGGCGTACAGCGTGCGTTTGGCACCGCGGCCAAGTCACTCCAGGTCGCCGCGGCCGTAGAGGCCGGGCTGCGCGCGGCGGCGCTGGCCGAGGCCGGGGCCAGCGCGGATGTCCGGGCGCTCGACGACTGGGCGCGGCTGGTGCGCGGTGACCCGGAAGCGGTTGACACGTCGGGCCCGGCAGTGCCCGGCGGGCTGGCCATCAAGCTATATCCCTGCTGCTACGCCCTGCAGCGGCCGATCGCGGCGGTGCCGCCGACCGACCCCGACCAGGTCCGTGCGGTCCTGGTCAGTACCCCGGCCAGCGCGCTCACCACACTGATCCATCACCGGCCCCACACCGGCCTGGAAGCGAAGTTCAGCCTGGAATACGGGATCGCCGCGGCGCTCCTGGATGGGCATCCCGGGCTTGACAGCTTCACCGACGCCGCGGTGCGGCGGCCGGACGCGGGGCGGCTGGTGGAGGCGGTGAAGGTCGAGCCCCAGCCCGGCGGCGACGACCTGCTGGCCGGCTCGGTGGCGGTCTCGGTCGAGCTCCGGTCTGGTCAGTCGCTGGAGCGCTCGCTCGATCTCCCGCCCGGCTCGCCGCAGCGGCCGCCCACCGATGATCAGCTGCGGAGCAAGCTCGCGGCCTGCGCCCCCGGGGCCGCGGACGAGTTGGCCCGGCTGACGTGGGACACAGCGCCAGGGTTCCTGCGAGCGGACGGTAACCTGTCCGATGGCTCCTGACTCGGCGGGAGCTTTGTCATCTGTGTCGAACCTGTTTTCGGCTGCTCGGGAGGCGGCGGCCGGTCCGCGCCTTCACCCACCGCTAAAGGACAACCGGTCAAAATGAGCGCTTTGCTGGACAGATCCAGCGACTTCACCATGACCGCCAGGCTCAGACAACCGACGGTGTTCGCGCCGCTGCTGGCCATGGCCGGATTCGTGGTGTGTTGGTACATCATCCACCACGGCTTCTTCACCGACGGCAAGATGCTGGACACCCCGATCTACGCGGGCTACGCCCAGCACATGAAGGATGGGCAGCTGCCGTATCGCGACTTCGTGGAGACGTATCCGCCGCTGGCTTTCCCCGTGTTCCTGATCCCGGCCCTGGTGGCCGGCCAGAGCTTCGGCGGCTATACCGAGGTGTTCGAGCGGATCATGCTCCTGTGCGGGCTGGGTGCGGTCGGTCTGGCCAGCTACATGGTGGCCGACATGGGCGTGACCGGGAAGCGCCTGGGCGCCGTGGTCGCCCTGGGCGGGCTGACCCCGCTGCTCATCGGATCGGTGATCCTATCCCGCTACGACCTGTGGCCCACGCTGCTGACCGTCGCCGCGCTGGCCGGGCTGTACTACGACATGCCGCGCACGGCCTTCGCGTTCATCGCGCTGGGCGCGGCGGCCAAGGCCTATCCGCTGGTGTTCCTGCCCCTGGCCATGATCTACGTGTGGCGCTCGCTGGGACGCCGAGCGGCGCTCGAGTCGCTGGCCGTGTTCGCGGGGCTGCTGCTGCTCACCTGCCTGCCATTCGCGATCCTGGCCCCGCACGGATTCTGGGCCAGCATCAATAGCCAGACAGGGAGACCCCTGCAGATCGAGAGCCTGGGGGCGACGATCTGGCTGTTCGCCCACCAGGTGCTCGGCACCCATCTACACATCTACTTCACCCACGGCTCGGACAACCTGGACGGCCACGCCTCGCTGCAGTTCGGCACGGTGATGAGCGTGCTCCAGGTCGCCGCCATTCTGGGCATCTATGCGGTCTATGCCCTCGGCCAGGCGACCCGCGAGCGGCTGCTGATGACCAGCGCCGCCGTGGTGTGCGCGTTCATCGTGTTCGACCGGGTCCTGTCGCCGCAGTACCTCCTGTGGCTTGTGCCGATGGTCATGCTGGTCGTGCGCAGCCGGCGCGGCCCGCTCGCCGTGGGCCTCCTGGCCGCGTCAATGGCCCTGACCCAGATCTGGTTCCCGCACCATTTCGTCGGTCTCAAGCACTTCCAGCCCGTCGAGTCCTGGGGCGTAATCGCCCGCGACCTCGTGTTGCTCGCCCTGTTCGGCACGCTGGCCTGGCCCGACGTACCGGTCTGGAGCTCGGTCAAGTCGCTGATCGGCGGACTGCGCAGCCACGCGCCCCCGCGACGGCTGCCGCATCTGGAAGAGGCCTAGCCCGGCCCCAAACGTCTAGCGGGCCAGCGCGTCGATCAGTCCCGGGATCTGGTCTGGTGGGGCCATGAGCGTGAGCACGCAGGTGGTGATACCACCGGCCACGAACTGCTCGAGACGCGCTTTGATCTGCTCGGGAGGGCCGAACAGGAATATGTCCCGCATCAGCTCGACCGGCGCCAGCTCCGCCGCCCGCTGGCGGTCCCCGGACTCGTAGGCCTCCACCATCGGGTCGAGCTGCTCGGCCCAGCCCAGCCAGCGAAAGAAGTTCGCGTAGACCGGCACGCTGCCGTAGGCCGCGAACATGAGCCTGGCCAGGTTGATCGCCTCCGCCTCGGGCATCGGGAGCAAGAAGAACCGGCACACGAGCTCCGTCGAGCCCTCGTCCATCGCGGCCTCCCGCTCACCGGCCCGCAGCGCGGTGACCACCTGTTCCAGCCCGGACAGCGGCAGGAAGTTGGTGAATGCCCCGTCGGCCAGCTCCGCGGCCAGCGCCAGCATCTTTGGGCGCAGGGCGGCGAGCACGATCGGGACCGGATGAGTCACCGGGCGCTCGAGGCGGAGCCCGCCGATGCCACGCTCCGCCGGGACGGAAAGCACGGGTCTCAGGGAGTCGATCGACCATCGCATCTTGGCCAGTGGACGCTCAAAGCGCAGCTCGTTAAAGCGCTCGACGATCACGTTCGACGAGGCCCCTAGGCCAAGGACGAACCGGCCTTGGCTCGCCTCCTGCACCGCCGCCGCGCTCTGGGCCAGCACGCCGGGTCCGCGGGTGAACGGGTTGACCACCCCGGTGGCCAGGCGGACGCGTTCGGTCACTCCAAGCGCGAGCGTCAGCGGTGTGAACCCGTCGGTCCCGTTGGCGGTCTCGCCTGACCATAGGTCGTCGTAGCCGGCTGCCTCGGCCTGCCGGTGGAGCTCCGGATGCTCGGACAGGGGGATTCCCGCGAACGGAACGGTCAGTGCCCAGCGAGTCGCCACGCGCCGAACCTACCCCACTGTAAGCGGAGCCAGCAGCGCTCGCACCGCTCGGCGCGTGGCGGGCTCGTCATCGAGCGCCAGCGCGCTCTCCGGGATGAGCACGAACGACGCGCCCAGCCGGATTCCGAGCTCGGCCATGACCGCGGGATCGCCGTCGATCAGCTCCCCGGCCCGCTGGCCCTCCTCGATCAGTGAGCGCAAAAACCGCTGGACCAACCGGAAGACGGCGCTCTCGTCCTCGTTGAGGGCGTGTAGCAGTCCCTCGGGTTCGGTTCTGCCCAGCCGCTCGAGCAGGGGATGCTCTCGGATCACCGTCAGCGTGGCCGTGAACAGCGAGACCAGCCGTTCGGGCATGGGATCCTCAGGATCCAGGGCGGCGGCGATGGTGTCCAGGCAGCGGCGGCATTCGCGGACCGCCAGCGCATCGATCAGGGCCTGTCGCGTCCCGAAACGCCGGTAGACCGTCATCCGACCCACCCGCGCCCGGCGGGCCACGTCGTCCATCGTCAGGTGCCTGAATCCGGATGCGGCGACCAGGTCCAGCGCAGCGTCGAGGATCCGCCCGGCCAGCGCGTCCTCCGCCGTGGTCACGCGCGGGTCGAAGGCCAGGGCCAGAACCCGTTCGGTGGCCGCGCCCACAGTTACGCCGCGATCTGGCGCGCCGGTCCCAGCGGGCCGTGGGCGATTGCCTTGCGCCGCCAGCGCAGCTGGGCCGGTCCCATCACCTTCAGGCTGTGCGGCATCACTGGGCTGAGTCCCCGGGACACCGCGCCCAGGGCGCGGAACTGCAGCTCGTCGCGCCGGCTCCAGGGCACGCCGAGCTGCCGACGCACCGGGTCCCCGATCAGGCCCACGCCGCCCAACCAGAGCGCCTGGCTGGCCGGCAGCCGGAGGGCCCGCCACACCAGGTCAGGCATCGGTACCGGGGGTGGCGGTGCGCGGCGGACCGCCCTCAGTACCTGGTCGAAGGCCGGGGTGCGGGTGAGCGCGTCGCGCAGCATCTCCTCGAAGTAGTCGCGAAACCCCGGCCAGCTGTCCGGCAAGTCGCGCTCCCGGACGCCGATCAGCCGGCCCAGCCCCCGGTACTCACGGTAGAAGTCCTCGGTCTGGGGCTGGGTCATCGGCTGGCCAAAGTGGGCGTGCCCGCGGACGTAGGTGTCGATCAGTGTGGCGTGCACCCAGGCGTAAGCCTTGGGCTCGAGCGCGTAGTAGCGCTGGCCGTCAGGGCGGGTTCCCTTGAATCCCTTGTGCAGCTCGCGCAGCCGCCGGCCGGCGGGCGCTGCGTCCGGCCCGCCGTAAACCAGCAGGCTCACGTAGTCGATGGTGCGCAGCAGCCGGTCCCAGGGCCGGCGTTCGAAGTCCGAGTAGTCGCTCACTCCCGCTCCCACGGTGGGGTGGGCCACCTGGAGCAAGAGCGGATACAGCATCACCGCGTACAGGCGAGCGTCGCTGGTGGACCGCCACGTCAGCGACTCGGGCCCGACCAGGATCCGGTCGAGCTCGGCGTCACTGGGAAACAGCACGTCCGGCATGTGGTACGTAAAACGTATCATGCGTACCACTCGGTACTACCGTCCAGTACGATTCGGGCGTGACTGCCACCGCCGGCGCATCCACGATGTCGCTGCTCAACCTGACCGACGAACAGCGCGCGTTTGTCGAGGCGATCCGGGACTTCGCCCGGCGCGAATGTGGCACCCGCGAGCAGCGTGACGCCCTGACCGACGGCGGCGTCGAGCCGCACAACCAGGAGATCTACGAGCGCGCGGCGGACCTGGGGTGGCTGGGCCTCACGATCCCCGAGGAGTACGGCGGCGCCGGCGGCGGGGCGTTCGACCTGTGCCTGCTGCTCGATGAGAGCACCCGGGGCATGATTCCCCTGGGCTTCCTGGGCGTGAGCATGATCACCGCCGGTGCGGTCCGCCGGTTCGGCACCGAGGAGCAGAAGCAGGAGCTGCTGGGCGGAATCGCTCGGGGCCGCCCCGAGGCGATCGCCATGTCCGAGCCCGAGGCCGGATCCGACGTGGGGGCCCTGTCCTGCCGCGCCGAGCGAGCGGACGGGCACTACCTGATCAACGGCCAGAAGACGTGGATCACCGGCGCGCACGCCTCCGACCACATCCTGCTCGTGTGCCGGACCAACCGCCAAGCGGACAAGCACCAGGGGCTGTCGATGATCTCCGTGCCCAGCGATACCGAGGGCATCGAGGTCCGGGGGATCGACACGATGGGCGGGCGCGAGGTCAACGACGTGTTCTTCACCGATTGCCGGGTCCCGACCGAGCGGCTGATCGGGGAAGCGGATCAAGGATGGTCCCAGCTGATGGCCGGTCTGAACCACGAGCGGCTGATCATCTCCGCGCAGGCCCTGGGCATGGCTCAGCGCGCGTTCGATGACACGCTGGCCTACGTCAAGGAGCGCAAGCAGTTCGGTCGGCCGATCGGCTCGTTTCAGACCATCAAGCACCGGCTGGCCGACCTGGCCGCCGAGATCGAGTCGGTGCGCCTGCTGGTCTACGGCGTGGCGGCCAAGTCAGATGCCAATCCGGAGGTGACGTTGCCCCGCGAGGCGTCGATGGCCAAGCTCAAGGCCACCGAGCTGGCCAAGCGGGTCACGCTGGAGGGGATGCAGATGATGGGCGGCTACGGCTACGCCACCGAGTACGACATGGAGCGGCAGGTCCGCGTCGCGCTGGTGACCACGATCTACGGGGGCACCAGCGAGATCCAGCGCGAGATCATCTCGCGCACCCTGGGGCTGTAGGGCCCTCGCGGGCGGACGGCCGGCCGGCTGAGTGATCGGCCGCAAGGAGCCGCTCATCCGGCGGACGGCCGGTTAGCGGATCAGCCCTATCCGCATGGCCTTGGCCACGGCGGCGGCCCGGTCACCCACATCGAGCTTGCGGTAGATGTTGGTGAAGTGCGTTCTCACCGTCGCCGGGGTCAGCACGAGCTCCACGGCGATGTCTGGACCATTGAACCCGCCGGCCGCGAGCTCCAGGACCTCCACTTCACGCGGGGTTAGCAGCCGGGCTGGAGGTGGCAGATCGGCCGGCGTGGCTTCCCCGTCTGACCACTCGAGCGGAGCGAACGAAACGAGATGCCGGCCGGGGAGCACATTGGCGATCGCGAAGGTGTTGACGCCCAGGAACGACCCCGTCGGCCGGGCCATGTCAGTGCTCACCAACGTTCCAGCTTGCATCAGCCGACCCCAGTTGGCCTCCATTCGCGAGGACAGGTAGGGCGGCGTCAGGTCGTCGATCCGCAGCCGCCGGATCTCACCCAGGCTCAACCCCAACAGCGTCCGGGCCGGTGCATTGGCATCGACGTTCCGGCGGTCGTCGTCGACCAGCAGCGACGGCACGGCGGTCTCCTGGAACGCCGCGGCGAACCGCACAGGGTCCTGGTGTGACGCGCTCACCTTCTCGGCGTGGGCCGCTACCCACGCGGGGATTGTGGTCGAGCGAGATTGCATTTCGGTCCTCAAATGCGGCAAACGCGCCCATTGCTTCTCCCGAGTTAGTGGGCAAGCAACCGCCGTTGCGAGCAGAGAACGGCACCATATGCGCGGGCGGGTGGCTCGTCCATACTGCAAATGGACGATCCACCCGCCACGCGGGTTGCGCGAGCGCTTAAGCGCTCGCCCGGCGGTAGATCGAGACCACGGCGGCGCCACCCAGGCCGATGTTGTGCTGGAGCGCCAGGTCCACGTCATCGACCTGTCGCTTGTCCGCCTGGCCGCGCAGCTGCCAGGTGAGCTCCGAACACTGTGCGAGGCCGGTCGCTCCGAGCGGGTGGCCCTTGGAAATCAGGCCGCCGGATGGGTTGACCACCGGACCGCTGCCGCCGAACGTCGTGGCCTCGGCCTCGACCAGCTTGTGGCCCTCGCCCTCCTCGGCGAAGCCGAGCGCCTCGTAGGTGATCAGCTCATTGGCGCTGAAGCAGTCGTGCAGCTCCACGACGTCCACGTCCTGAGGCGAGACACCCGCCTCCTCATACGCGCGCCGCGCGGCCTCCTTGGACATGTCGTAGCCGACGATCTTGATGCAGTCGGTGTCCTCGGAGAAGCTCGAGCTCAGGTCGGTGACCATCGACTGGCCGGCGATCTCGATCGCCTGGTCCCACAGATCGTGCTCGTCCACGAATCGCTCGGAGGCGACGATCGCCGCCGCCGCCCCGTCCGAGGTGGGGGAGCACTGGAGCTTGGTCAGCGGGTCGTGAATCATCGGCGCCTGGGCGATCTCGTCCAGGCTGTACTCGGTCTGGAACTGGGCGTAGGGGTTGTTGACCGAGTGCTTGTGGTTCTTGTAGCCGATCCAGACGTAGTGCTCGGGCTTGGAGCCGTACTTTTCCATATGGTCACGGCCTGCATTGCCGAACATCTGGGGCGCGAACGGCGATGACTCGGGATCGCGCAGCGCGAACATGCGGGCCATGTGCTTGTCCAGCGCCGGAGTGCGGTCGGTGTACTTGACCCCCAGCGAGCCGCGCTCCATCTTCTCGAACCCGATGGCCAGGGCACAGTTCACCAGGCCGCCCTTGACCGCCTGTCGGGCCAGCATCAGGGCGCTCGACCCGGTGGAACAGTTGTTGTTGACGTTGAGCACCGGGATCCCGGTCAGCCCCAGCTCGTACACCGCCCGCTGGCCATAGCTCGAATCGCCGTACACGTAGCCGGCGTACGCCTGCTCGATCGCCTGGTAGGGCACGCCGGCGTCCTGGAGGGCCTTCTGGCCGGCCTCCTTGGCCCAGTCCGGATAGTCGCCCTCCTTGGTGCCGGGCTTGTCGAACTTGGTCATCCCGACCCCGATGACGTAGGTCTTGCTCATTGATTGCTCCTTACCGCCTCCACCATCGGGAGGACGTCGTTGACGAGTGACAGAAAGCCTCGGACCAGCAGCTCGTGGATCTGCTGGCGGGTCAGCCGGCGGTACTCCAGCCACTGGACGCTGGCCGCCTCGGCAAATCCCGAGTAGGCGCGGATCGCGGCCCGCAGCTCGGATGGCGCTTGGGCGGCCTCGTAGCGCTGGAGCGCCTCGATCAGCCGGTCGGCCGCCTGTTCGCGGGCCTCCTCGAGGACCGACTCGAGCTCCGGGTCACGGCCCGGCCCGCGCGCGCCGAGCGCCGCCAGCCAGGTTCCCCGGTTGCGCTCCAGCATGGTCAGCCAGCGCTCGACGCTCTGGTCGATCACGGCCTCGATCCCGGGGCCGCCATCCTGCAGTGGCACCGGGTTCGCGGGCAGGCGCATCATGCCCCGCACGACCTCGAGATAGAGGTCGCGCTTGGTGCCGAAGTAGTGGTTGAGCAGGCCGCGGGCGATGCCGGCCTCGCGGGCGATCTCGGTGGTCGACACCGAGGCGTAGCTGCGCTCGGAGAACAGCTTGCGGGCGGCGTCCAGGATCTCCTGGCGTCTGCGGTGCGGGCCGCGCCGCTCCCAGCGGGGCGGCCGTTGTGAGGCGCTGGTGGCTCCGGGGCTCACCATTTATCCGTTGAACGTAGCAGTATTTGGCAGGCTGCCAAATACTGATACGCGCCATCCGCGGATCGGACGCCCTACCTCCTCAGCGCGGGCAGGGGTTTGTCATTTAATCCGCGCCAAACCACGACACACCCCCGCGCTCGCGGCGGGGTGAGTCGTGCCTTCGTCGCATGGCGACGACACCGCGACGGACCCCCGACCGAACCCAGGGGCGTGTCGTGCTTTCGCCACCCGAGCCGGGCCGCGCCAGGACGGGCGTCCCGCTCGCCGCGTCCTACGGCGCCGCCGGCGCGACCTCGTCCAGCAGCTGGCCCGCCGACGCCAGCAGGATCGGCTTGATCAGCTTCCAGCGGGCGTTGACCGCCTGGCGCCCGGCGATCGGGATCTCCATGACCAGCCCCTGGATGAGCGACACGGTGGCGGCGATCAAGGCCGGAAACCGGGGGTCGTCGGCCAGCTCGGGGTGCAGGGTGGCCGCGGTGGCGCTCAGGATCTTGTTGATCCGTAGCTCCAGGTCCCGCAGCGTCTGGGCCAGCTCGGGCTCGGACCAGGCGGCGATCCACAGCTGGGCCGCGGCCAGGGCCTGGGGCGAGGTGAAGCGCTGCCAGGCCTGGTCGAGGACGGTCTCGCGGTGCTCGGGCCGGTTCAGCGCGGCCAGGTCGATCTCCTCCAACGCCTCCTCGG
>DATKRM010000343.1:0-6901 GCA_035532195.1 Solirubrobacteraceae bacterium | reverse complement strand
TGCGAGCGCCGCGGGCCCGGGCGGCGGCCAGCGCCCGCCAGCCGAACAGCGGATGGACGTTGTGCACGTGGACCACGTCGGCCCGGAGGTCCCGAACCGCGGCGTCGACCTCCTGGGGATCGAGCCCACCGGCCAGCATGCCCGCGCCGGCCCGCCAGTGGCTCGTGGCCAGGCTCGAGCGCTCCAGCAGGCCAACCTCATGGCCCCGGCGCCGCAGCAGGTCCGCGATGTCCGACACCGCACGCTCCTCGCCACCCTGCGCGCGATATCGGTTGTGCAACAGGAGTACGCGCATAGGCAGGCCGAGGCTCGGCAGCGCCCGATTGTGCCAACGTGCCAGCCCAGCCCGTGCCCATCGCGCTGATCACCAACTACCTGGCCCCCTACCGGGTGCCGCTGTATGAGCGTCTGGCCCAGCGCTACGACCTGGAGGTGCTGTGCTACGGCGGCGACGCGCGCTACGTCCCGCCCTGGTTCGCCGATCTCGATCAGCAGCTGCTGTCGGCCCCGTTTCCGGCCCGCCGCCTGGACGGAGTGCGGGAGGTGTTCGGACTGGGTCGGCGCTACGAGACGATCATCGCGCCGTTTGCCGGGGGCGCGATCCTGCCCGCCGCTTACCAGGGCGCGCGCCGCTTCATCCTGTGGGCGTCGGTGTGGGCCCAGCCGCGCTCGCCGGGGCACCAGCTGACGCTGCCCCTGATCCGGCGCATCTACCGCCGCGCGGACGCGGTGATCGCCTACGGCGAGCACGTGCGGCGGTTCGTGGCCTCGATCCGGGGCCGCGACGACGACGTGTTCGTGGCCCCGCAGGCCGTCGAGGCGGACGTGTTCGGCCGGCCGGTGTCCGCCGAGGAGGTCTCCGCGTTCCGCGCGGCGCATCAGCTCGGCCCAGACCCGGTGGTGCTCTACGTGGGACGGCTCGACGCGGCCAAGGGGATCGAGGTGCTGGCGGCAGCCTGGCCCCGGGTCAGGACTCCGGCCACGCTAGTCACGATCGGCGACGGCCCGCTCGTCGGCGCTGTCACCGCGGCCCCCCGGACCCGCCACCTCGGCTCCCTGCCGCGGAGCGAGCTGCCGGTCGCCTACGCGGCGTCGGGGCTGACGGTCCTCCCCTCCATCCCCACCCCGCGGTTCCTGGAGCCCTGGGGCCTGACGGTCAACGAAGCGATGCACCAAGCGCGCCCAGTGGTGGTGAGCGACGCCGTGGGCGCCGCGGCGGGGGGATTGGTACGGAACGACGAGACCGGCCTGGTAGCGCGGGCGGGGGATGCCGGAGCGCTGGCCGGAGCCATCGACCGGCTGCTGACCGACCAGGCGCTGGCCACGCGGCTGGGCGAAGCCGGCCACCAGGCCGTCAGCACGTACACGTACGACGCCATGGCCGAGGCTTTTGACCGAGCACTGGCTGCGGCGGGCGCGGCTTAGCCCTCCGAGGATTGCTCGCGCGAAGCGCGCCGCAATCCTCGGAGGGCGGGAGCCGCGGCCAACCTGTCACTCGCCGACCGAGAACAAAGCCTCCAGATCGTGGCGCGAGAACACCTCGAACGCGACCATCGTCTGCGTCCGGGCGACACCGGGCAGCGCCGCGATCCGCCCAGTCACCACATCTGCCAGCTGGTCGGCTTCCCGCAGCCGGAGGATGGCGGCGAAGTCCCAGTCTCCGGTGATGGAGTACGCCTCGGCCACGCCGTCGACGTCGGCCAGCTCGCCGCCCAGCGTGCCTAGCGCCGACCGCTCGGCGTGTATCAGGACGATCGCGTGGGTCACGCGGAGTGCGTCTCCCCGGGCTCCAGCACCACGACCTTGGAGTCGGTCCGCGACTCGACATCGGCCTTGAACGCCTGGGCGTCGGTCTCGATCGCCGGGAACGTGTCGTAGTGGCAGGGGATCACGGTCCCCGCCCCCACCAGCTGCGCCGCGTCCACCCCGTCGTGGCGGTCCATCGTGTAGTGGCCGCCGATGCACATCAGGGCCACGTCGATCGGGGTGCGCTGGCCCACCAGCTGGAGATCGGAGAACAGGCAGGTGTCCCCCAGGTGGTAGACCACCGTGTCGCCGATCGTCACCACCAGCCCGGCCGGGGTGTTGACCGTTCCCTTGGGCGTGGTCGAGGTGTGCCAGGCCGGGACGAGCTTGACCGAGCCCCAGTCGAACTCCACCGTGCCGCCCAGGTTGGGATCAAACGTCTGCACCCCTTCCTGACCGACCTCGCCCGCCAGCTCGACGATCGCCACCACCGGAGCGCCGGACCGCTGGGCGATGTCCACCGTGTCGCCGATGTGGTCGGCGTGCCCGTGGGTCAGCAGGATCGTGGTCGGGTTGAGCTCGTCGGCGGCCACCGCGCCCTTCGGGTTGCCGGTCAGGAATGGGTCGATCAGCACCCGGTTCTCACCGTCTGAGAGCTCGAAGCAGGCGTGGCCGAGAAAACGGATGTCCATGTCGCTTAGTCCTCCTGTGTCGTTTCGGTGGTATGTCTCAATTCGCGGGCCAGTTCAAACCCCACGGCAACTCCGACCAGCAGGCCCAGCCGGGTCTCTTCGGCCATGAGCGTCCTCAGGCGGGCCAATCGCTCGGAGGCGTCCGCCGTGCCGGCCGCCTCTCGTACCGCCTGGTCGTGCCCGGCGTCGAACCAGCCGCCCTCCGACAGCGCCGCGGCCAGCAGGCGCTGGAGGGTCGGCGCGGTCCGCATCACCACGTCTTGGGCCGCCTGCAGGCGCGCCGGATCGCTGATCGCGGCGACCGCGGCATCGAGCTCGGCATCGGTGTAGGCGCGGTCCTCCAAGCTTTGGAGGATCATACGTTCGTGGCGGTGGCGCTGACTTCCCTGTCCCACGGAGCGGGCTGCGGCTGCAAGCTCCCGGCCGCCGCCATCGGGCCGCTGCTGGCCCAGCTGCCGCAGAGCTCGGACGCTCGCGTGCTGGTGGGCTACGACACGGCCGACGACGCCGGCGTGTACCAGCTGCGTGAGGACCTGGCCCTGGTCCACACGGCGGACTTCTTCACCCCGATCGTCGACGACCCGTTCGACTTCGGGCGCATCGCGGCCACCAACGCCCTGTCGGACGTGTACGCCATGGGCGCGACCCCGGTCACCGCGGTCAACCTGGTGGCGTTCTCGCTGCAGGATCTGGGACCGGACGTGCTGCTGGAGATCCTGCGCGGCGGAGCGGAGGTCGCCGCCCAGGCCGGGGTGGCCATCCTGGGCGGGCACTCGATCGAGGACTCCGAGCCCAAGTACGGGCTCTCGGTCACCGGGATCGTCCACCCCTGGGAGCTGATCACCAACGCCGGCGGCGAGCCGGGCGACGCGCTGGTGCTGACCAAGCCGCTGGGCTCCGGGGCCATCTCCACCGCGGCCCAGCGGGGCATCGCCGGCGCGCCGATCCCGGCGGCGGTGGCCGTGATGACGACCCTGAACGCCGAGGCCGCCACCGCCGCGCGCCAGGTCAGCGCGCGCGCGCTGACCGACGTCACCGGCTTCGGGCTGCTGGGGCACCTGCGCGAACTGACGCTGGCCAGTGGGGTGGCGGCGGAGGTGGACGCCGCCGCGGTCCCCGCGATCGAGGGCGCCCTGGAGCTGCTGTCAGATCCTCAGGGCTCGGCGGTCTCGGGTGGGACGCGCCGCAACCGGGCCCACGCCGAGGAGTTCTCGAGCTTTGCCGCCTCGGTGCCCGAGGCCCAACGCTGGCTGGTATGCGATGCCATGACCTCGGGCGGACTGCTGGCCGCGGTCCCACCGGAGGCGGCGGGCGGCATGCCCGGGCCGGTGATCGGGCGGCTGACCGAGGGCCCGGCGGGAATGATCAGCGTTCGGTGAGCGCGATCGGGATCCCCACCGCGATCCCGCCCAGCACGCCGACGCCGTCCGAGACCCAGCTGGCGGTGGGCACGGCCAGCGGCATCAGCGCCACCACCAGCGCAATCGCCGCGGTGCCCAGCAGATCGCCATCGATCTCTTCCCCCCGGCGCAGGCTCATAACGTCGGGGATGGCCCAAGCGCAGATCAGCGCCAGCGCCGCTCCGTTGCCGCCCAGGACGTAGGGGGCCGGGTAGACGGCGGCGGTGGCCGCGGTGCCCCCGATCCCTCCCAGCGCAAACAGCGCGATCACGGCCAGCGGCCCGTGTCGGCGCTCCACGAGCCACCCGTACAGCGCGATCGAGCCCAGCGCAGCCAAGGCGTAGCCGGTGTTGTTGTACACGAACGGCGCGGTGAGCAAGCGCCACCAGTGCGAGCCCGGCGGTACGTGGATGACCCCGATGTCGACGATGCTCACCGCCGAGGTCCGCCAGATCAGGCACCCGACCAGACCCAGAGTGACCAGCAGGATCGAGACGTAGGGCCTCAGCTCGGGGCGGATCCCCGGGATCTCCCCCGGCCGCAGCCGCGGCAGAGAGGGAGCCGGGGACCGCCGGCGGCGGCGGCGGTCGGCCACCTTGCCGTCCCGGTCCAGCTTGGGGGCGCGCTTGCGCAGGCGGTTGCCGCAGTACGGGCACTCGGTGATGTACGGGCTCACCTCGGCCCCGCAGCTCTTGCAGATGACGAACAGGTCCGGGTTCCCGGTGGACATGGGTGGACCGATTGTAGTCCCGGCCTTATCGGCCCCTTACACCCTGGACGCGGCCACGATTTCGGCCATCAGCTCCTTGAAATCGTGATTGGCCTCATAGACCACCTGCTGGCGGGCGGCACCGTTTCCCCGCTCCAGGAGATCCTCCACCGCTTCCAGCTCGGCCGCCGAGCCCAGCTCCTGGCAGTGCTCGCGTACCCGGTCAAGCACCCGCCGAGCCAGGGCCCTGGTGGGCACCCGCTCGTCCTTGGGCAGGTCGACCAGCTCGCCGTCCAGACCGTGGCGGGCGGCCAGCCACTTGTTCTCGTCCAGCATCTCGAACGGATAGCGGGACAGCTTCCCACCCGAGTCGTAGTGCTCGCTCAGCTCCTTGACCAGGCCGTGGACCAGCGCGGCCAGGCCCACAGTGTGCTCCACCCGGGTCTGGGAGTCCATCACCCGGATTTCCACGGTCCCGAAGTTGGGGTGCGGCCGGACGTCGTGCCACAGGTAGGTGTAGTCCTCGATGACCCGTGTCCGGACCATGAACTCGATCCGGCGCTCATAGTCGGCCCAGTGCTTATAGGTGGGCGGGATCCCGACCCGGGGAAATGCCCGAAAGATCGGGGTGCGGGTGGAGGCCAGCCCGGTAGCGTCGGCCCGCCAGAACGGCGAGTTGGCCGACAGCCCCAGCAGCACCGGCACGTGGACCCGCATCCCGTTGGCCACGTGGATCGCCTTGTCGGGATCGTCGACCCCCACGTGGACGTGGACGCCGAAGATCAGCTCCTGGCGGGCCACGAAGCGCAGGTCGGACACCAGGTCTCGGTACCGCGACCGGGCCACGATCCGCTGGTCCTCCCAGCGGGCGAACGGATGGGTCCCCGCCGCACCGATGGCCAGCCCCTTGCTCTGAGCGGTCTCGATCACCTGGTTGCGCAGTGCCCGCAGCTGTTCGCCGGCCCGGACGGTGTCGGGGCAGGGCTCGGTGGCGATCTCCAGCACCGACTCCATCAGCTCGGGCTTGACCTCGCCGGCCGGGGCCGGCTCGAGCATCGACTCGATCGCGTTGACCAGATCGAGGGTCTGCTCGTCCACGATCATCAGCTCCTCTTCGATCCCGATCGTGTAGGGCGGACCGGTGAAACGGTGCTCCACGGCGAGGCAGCCTAACGAGGGCGAGCGCCGTAGACTCAGGAGCCGGCGTCCACCAAGTAACGGGGAGAGGTCAGATGGCTCTGGGATACGACGGAAAGCTGTACATCCTCGCGTTCGACCACCGCGGCTCGTTCCAGAAGAAGATGTTCGGAATCGAGGGCGATCCTTCTCCGGAGCAGACACAGACCATCGCCGACGCCAAGCACCTGATCTTCGAGGGCATGCTTCAGGCGGTCAGCCGCGGCGCCGAGGCCGGCGCCACCGGCGTCCTGGTGGACGAGCAGTTCGGCGGCGACATCCCCATTCAGGCCAAGGAGAAGGGGCTGAAGCTGGCCATGCCGGTTGAGAAATCCGGCCAGGACGAGTTCGACTTCCAGTACGGCGACGAGTTCGGCGCCCACATCGAGCGCTTCGATCCCGACTTCTCCAAGGTCCTCGTCCGCTACAACCCCGAGGGCGACGCTGAGATGAACCGTCAGCAGCTCGGCCGGCTCAAGCGCCTTGCTGACTGGCTGCACGAGCGTGATCGAAGGTTCCTGTTCGAGCTCCTGGTGCCGGCCACTGAACAGCAGCTGGCCAGCGTGGGCGGGGACACCAACCGCTATGACGCCGAGCTCCGGCCCGACCTGATGTGCCGGACGATCGCGGAGATCCAGGACGCCGGGGTCGAGGTCGACGTGTGGAAGATCGAGGGGGTGGACGAGCGGCGGGACGCCGAGCGACTGGCCGAGCAGGCCCGGTCAGGCCCTGGCCGGGAGGGCGTGACGTGCGTGCTGCTGGGTCGCGGCGCCTCCACCGAGAAGGTGGAGCACTGGCTCCAGCAGGCGGCGCCGGTCGAGGGCTTCATCGGGTTTGCCATCGGGCGCTCGATCTGGTGGGACTCGCTCAAGGGCTTCCTGTCCGGCAGTGTGGAGCGCTCGAACGCCGCCTCGCAGATCGCAGATAACTATCTGCACTTCGTCAAGGTGTACGAGGGTCAGGCGGTGGCGCGGTAGCCATGGCCACCCGAATGCGCCAGAGCCTGCAGGACTTTGAGGAGAAGTTCCGCCGTGACATGGAGCACGAAAACCGCAAGAGTCAGCGGCTCCAGCGTCACGTCCGAATCCGTTCCCGCAACCGGAACATCGAGCGCCAGAAGAAGATGGGCTCATTTCGGTTCTGGATGCTGGTGCTGGCGCTCGTCGGCACCGCCGTCG
>DATKRM010000342.1:0-6826 GCA_035532195.1 Solirubrobacteraceae bacterium | reverse complement strand
ACATACGGGGCGAGAATGAGGCCTCACGACGGGCGGGCGATCCCGACCTTCCTGCGCCAGGCCCTGCAGGACCGGCCGATCACGGTGTTCGGCGACGGCTCGCAGACCCGCTCGTTCTGCTATGTCGCCGACGAGGTCCGGGGGATCATCGCGCTGGCCGAATCGGGGCATCACAACCCGGTGAACATCGGGAACCCCAACGAGTTCACATTGCTCGAGCTGGCCAAGGCCGTGATTGAAGTGACCGGATCGCGGTCAGAGATCGTGTATGAGGCGCTACCGACCGACGATCCGCAAGTCCGCCGGCCCGACATCACCCTGGCCCGAGAGATCCTAAGATGGGAGCCCAAGGTGGACCTCAGAGAGGGGCTCCGGCGGACCATCGAGGAGGCCGGGGCCGAGGCGTTGGTCGGGGCTCCCAGCTGAGCCCGCCAGCCGGAAGCAGAGCGACCGACGCTGCGGCGAAACTTCGCCCGACAGATACCGTTACAAAGCAAGCGGGGAATCCTGATGACGGCTCGAGTCAAACCGTGACAACCGAGCAGACCAGCGCCAAGGACGGCCACACCTCTCAAGCGAAGAGTCGCGCCGTGACCGCGCACCCGGTCCCGATGCGGGCGCGCGACGTCCGGCGGAAGCGGCCCCCGCTGCTCTCGTTCCTGCTCCGGCTGGAGACGGCGCGGCGGATCGCCCGCGTGGTGTCGCTGCTGGCCATCGACTTCGCGGGCGTGGCCGGCGCGCTGTTCACCGCGCTCACGCTCAAGTCCGCCATCAACGGCAACTACTACCCCGCCGAGACCTGGACCCAGACGCGGCACTGGCTGGCCTTCGCCTATCTGGTGGTGGTGCTGATGTTCGCCCGTGCGGACCTGTACGCCGACCGCCCGCGCCGCCCCGGCTGGCCCCAGATCGCCACGGCGCTGTTCCAGGCCACCGTGATCTCGTTGGTGTTCGCGCTGGCCGACGGCCAGCACTTCTCCAGCTACTTCATCTTCTACGGCTCGCTGTTCTTCGCGACGGTCTACATCTCGGGACTGCGTGCGCTGCACCTGCGAGTCACCGGCTGGATGCTCGAGCAGGCCGGTTACTGGCGCCGGGCCGTCCTCGTGGGGTCGGGTAAGCACATCGAGGCGGTGGCCCACGCGCTGGCCGGCAGCACCCGCACGCGGGTCGATATCGCGGGCTACATCTCGCTCACCCCGCGGCCCCAGAACGGGCTGCGCTCCCTGGGTGAGCTGGCGGATCTACCGGAGATCCTGGGACGAGAACGCATCCAGGAAGTGATCATCGCCGATCCTGACTTCCCCCAGGAGCGGGCGGTGGAGCTGGTCGACCTGTGCAACCAGCGGGGGGTCACAGTCCACTTCGCACCCTCGACGATGGAGATCCTGATCGACCGCGCCGAGTTCGTGCCCGGTCAGACCGTACCGCTGTTCAAGCTCCGCCCGCCGGTGTTCCAGGGGATCGACTACGCGGTCAAGCGCACGTTCGACCTCGTGGTCTCGACTTTCGGCCTGATCCTCATCTCCCCCATCCTGCTGATAATCGCCATCGCGGTGAAGCTGAGCTCGAGTGGTCCGGTGATCTACCGCTCGGTCCGGCCGGGGATGGCCGGCAAGCCGTTCTACTGCTTCAAGTTCCGCACCATGCGTGAGCACGCGGAGCAGATCCAGGCCGACCTGGAGCCGCTCAACGAGCAGACCGGCGCCCTGTTCAAGATCCGTCAGGACCCGCGGCTGACCCGGGTGGGGCGGGTCCTGCGCCGGTTCTCACTGGACGAGCTTCCCCAGCTGGTCAACGTGATCCGGAGCGAGATGTCCCTGGTCGGCCCGCGGCCACTCCCCATGCGCGATTTCAATCGGCTGGAGGACTGGCACAAGAAGCGCTACCTCGTGCTGCCCGGCATCACCGGCCTATGGCAGGTGTCGGGCCGGTCCGATCTCGACTTCGACGATCTGGTGCGCCTGGACTTCCTGTATCTGGAGCGGTGGTCGATGATGCTCGACCTGTCGATCCTGCTCAAGACGATCCCGGCGGTACTGACCCGCCGGGGTGCGTTCTAGCCCGTCCGCGCGATCGGCGGGTACACGTAGGTCCGGTTCAGCGCCGGCGGCTTGGGCCCGTAGAGCCGGAACGTGATCTGGAACTGACCGCTGGCCGGGGCGGGAAGCCAGTTCGAGACGTGCCCCGCCGGACGGTCCCGTTGGACGTAGATGTCCAGGCTGCCGTCAGCATTGTGTCTCAGGCCTGCGGTGTGGCTTGAGACCTCGTAGCGATTGATCGGGTTGGGAACCAGGAAGAAGTTCTGGTCGTAGACGGTGAGCGACCAGAAATATCGGGCCGGGGGTGGCAGCTGGCCCGCGGTGAAGTGGATGAGGTACCGCCGCGAACCATCCAGCAGCTCGTGCTGCTGATCGGCCGCGCCCACGATGTACATGGCCTCGGCCGGTCGGTTGGCGGCGATGCCGTAGATGGCCACGACGGCTCGGAACTTGTAATCGGTGCCGTAGTAGCCCGTGTCGTTGGGGGGAACGAACCACCCGCCGGTGCTCAGGACGCTAGGCGTGGCGATCGAGACCCGCAGCGCGTAGACGTGGTCGTGTCCTCCGGCCACCGCCGCCCTCAAGCCGGCCAGCACCTGCTGGCTCAGATGCTCGTGCGAAGGCTCAAGACCGGGACCGATGCCCACCCGCTTGAGCTCGGCCAGAATCGCCGCATCGCGGCGCGGCGGTGGGTTCTGGGCCAGGTACCGCCCCAGCCGATCAAAGAACGCCAGGCCGGTGGGCTCGGTGTAGGTGTGGTGGCGGGTGATGATCCGCTTGGGCCGGGGCGCCTGCCAGCGCGGGCCATACCTCAGGTACTTGGACAGCGGCAGCAACCGGTAGCCGTCCTGGACCCGGTGCACCGCAGGGAGATCGCTGGGGCCGAACACCAGGGTGCGGCCGACCATCCAGGCCAGCCGATACGGCGACCGGATGCGCCGCATGCCATGGGGCACGGTCCCGTGCCATCCGGGTCCGGTGATCAGGAACGTCCCCGCGCCGTCACCGGTGGTGCGGGTGCCGACGTAGGCAAATACGTTGGTGTACGGATCGAGGAACTCGAACGCGTAGTAGCGGTGGCGGGGCACGCTGGGCACCTGCAGGACCAGCGGCTCGGTGCTCAGGTCGATGTGCGCATTCGAGTACAGCGTGTCGTTGTTGGGCTGCACGATCACCTGATGCTTGACGTTGGCCAGATGGCGGGCGTTGCCCAGCCGGTTGACCGGCGCGTCAGACAGGGTGGTGGGCACGGTGACGCTGGTCTGCGTGCGGGCCTGGCGCATGAACTCCATCAGCGGGATTCCGTACACGTAGGCGTCCGTGGCAATCCGCTGGGCGTCGGCCTGGCTGACCGGCGCGGCAGCGCTGGCCAGCGCCGCGGTGGCCAGGCAGCCGGCCGCCAGAGCACTGAGAACAGCGCCGATGCGTGCGATACGGGACATGAGACCTCCTCGGACTGAGCCGACGCCTCCCGGGCAGTAGGCAGAATACGCATTGTTTACATTTTGTCAAGCCAGTTGACAGTTTGCCAATTGCTCCTTAGGCTATGGAGATGACCGCCGTGGCCCGGCCGGAACCACGCAGTGCCCGCCGGCTGTCCCGAGGCGAGCGCCGGGAGCAGCTCGTGGCCGCGGCCCTGCCAGTGGTGGCCCGCCAGGGGTTGGGCGGCTTCTCGCTGGATGCCATCGCGGCCCGAGCGGAGGTGACCCGCAACCTGCTCTACCACTACTTCCCGCGCGGGCGCGCGGACATCGTCCTGGCTGTGGCCGAGCGGGCCGGCGGGCAGCTGACCCGGGGCTGGGTGACCGATGAATTCCAGCCGCTCAGCGGCCGCCTGTCCGCCAACTTCGCCCGGATCATGGACCACGCGCTGGCGCCAACCCACGCCTGGCGGATCCATCGGATGGCCCGGGCGGCGCTCGACCCGGAGCTGGATCAGGTGGTGGAGCGGTTCGTCGACGTCGTGATCTCCAGCATCGCGCTCAATCACCTGGGGACCCCAGACCCGCCCCCGCTGGTCCGGCTGGCCCTGGATGGGTTCGTGGCATTCACGGAGACGGTGCTCGAGCAGGCGCGCAGCCAAGCGCTGCCCCGGGCCCAGGTGGCCACCCTGCTCACCCAGACGCTGACCGCAACGATCGACGCTGCGCTGAGCGCCACCTGACCGGGGCGATGCCGGCGGGCGCCCGCGGGTACGCTGCCACGGCAGATGCCCCCGACCGATCGCTTCGTCATCAGCTTCGCGGCCGAGCCGCCGCAGGAGGGCCCGCCCTACGGGCGCTGGGCCGAGACGCTCAAGGGGCACTTCCTCGCCGCGTGCGCCGAGATCGACACCGAGGGGGAGGAGCTCGGCGACCCGGGGGAGATCGTGTGGTTTCCCGATCGCACGTACGCCGGTCGCACCTACGTCCCGGCCGTGGCCCGAACCACTGCCGGTTTCGAGCTGTTCGGTTACGTGTCATTCACCGAAGGCGCAGGCGGGGCCGGCGACTTCGAGGCCAGCGCCGACTTCACCTCCGAGCTGGCTGAGGCCAACCCGGACTGGAAGCTTGACCTGAACGACGAAGTGACCGGGAAGTGGCGCGGCGAGCAAGGCAACGCCGCCGACATGACGCTGGTGTGGGGCGTGCCGCTGATCCCGGGCGGGGTGCTGGTGACCGCCGAGCTGGCCAACCTGGCCGTGGACCAATGCGAGCTCATCGAACAGCGGTTCACCTTGCTGGGCCCCGACAACTACCGCTCGGACTTCCTGGAGATCAAGCTGTGGAGCAAGAATGGGGACGAGCTGGCGCGGGAGTCTCTCTACGTTGAGGAATGACCACACGCCCTCGTAGCTCAATGGATAGAGCACGCGCCTCCTAAGCGCGGGATGCAGGTTCGATTCCTGCCGGGGGCGCTCGCCGCCGGCCGACCGAGATTCGGGCTGATTAACCCGATCCTCACTTTTGCCCGTGCTACCGTCCGGCCGTCTCCGTGTCCGAGAGCACGCTAGAAGCACCGCCGATCTCCGCGGCCCCGGAGGTCCACGAAGAGCAGCGGGCGCACGAGCCCGTGCCTTGGACCCTGCGCGGGTTCGTTCGGCGCCATCCCTGGTGGACCACCGCGATGATCCTGGTTGCGATCGCCATCGCGCTCGTGGCCTGGGCCGGGACGCGGCCCAGCTTCGACGCCTACGGCTGGCTGGCCTGGGGCTATCAGACGATCCATGGGACCCTTGACCTGGGTGGCGCACCGTCGTGGAAACCGCTTCCCCTTCTGTTCACCGCCCCGTTCGCCATCTTTGGCCACTACGAGCTGTGGCTGTGGATGATCACCGCCGTGACCGTGGCCCTGGCCGGTGCCGTGTTCGCCGGCCGGATCGCGTTCAGGCTGACCGGTGGCGCCGCCGCCGGCGCCGACCCCGACCCGATCCGGCGCTACGCACCGATCGTGGCCGCGATCTTCGCCGGGGGGGCGGTCCTGGGGCTCGAGGACTACATGCATTACATCCTGTCGGTCCAGAGCGACCCCATGCTGGTCACCTTTGGCTTGGCTGCCCTCGACATGTTTCTGCTTGGCCGATTCCGGTGGACCCTGGTACTTGGCGTGCTGGCGGCCATCGGCCGCCCCGAGTTCTTCCCGTTCGTGGGCGTGTTCATGATCTGGGCCTGGTTCAAGGTCCCGTCGATGCGCTGGTGGCTCATCGGCGGAGTGCTGGTCATCGCCTTCATGTGGTTTGGCATTCCCACGATCACCAACCACCGGCCCAACATCGCCGGCGAGCTGGCCCAGAAATCCCCCCGGGCACTGCGCCGTAATCAGCTATTCGGGACCATCGGGCGCTTCGGCGAGCTCCACTACCTCCCGGTGTGGATCGCCGCCGCGTTCGCGATCGTCCTGGCCGCGGCGCGCCGTAACTGGGTCGTCCTGGGTATGGCCGCGGGCGCCGTCGTGTGGGTGATCGTCGAGATCGCGTTCGCCTATCACGGTTGGCCGGCCCTGCCTCGGTACATGTTCGAGCCGGCCGCGGTGTGCGCCGTGCTGGCCGGAGTCGGCGTCGGGTGGGCGCTGGCCGAGCTACCACGGCTGCGCGCCGGGGTGCCCCAGTGGATCGGCGTTCCGGTCGCCGCGGTGCTGGTGATTGCCCTGATCCCCGGGGCCATCCACCGGCTGCACGTCGAGCGCAAGGACCTGAAGCACGAGCGTGGGCGGGCCCATCAGATCGCGCTGCTTCAGACCACGGCCAGCCGCCTGGGCGGCATCAGTCACATCCAGAATTGCGGTCAGCCGGTTACGGACGTGGGCTACGTCAGCGCCCTGGCCTATCTGTTCCACCGCAACGTGGGCCACGTGGGCGGCTTCCAACAGGGAGTCCAGAAGGCGGAGCTGCGCAACCCCCGCCTGGCCAAGGTGCTGTTCTACCCGGTCACCCATGGCGGCTGGAAGGTGCGTCCGTTGCACACCCGCGCGACCCAGATCGCACGCTGCCGCAGCCTTAGGGCGAGCTACGTAGTCACCCGCGGTCACCCCGCCGGCGTGCTGCTGCACCGGTGACCGCCACCACCTCCCCGCCCGCTCCCCCGCCGACTGCCCGGCCACCGCGGCGCGAACTCCCCAGCTGGCTCGACCTGCGCGTGGTAATCGGCGCCGCCGGACTGCTCGTGCTGGCGCTGATCATCGTCCTGTGGGCCCGCACCCGACCCGGGTTCGATCCATACGGCTGGTTGGTCTGGGGTCACCAGACGCTGCTCGGCGCGCTGGACACCAACGCCGCGCCGTCGTGGAAGCCGCTGCCCTTCCTGTTC
>DATKRM010000341.1:0-9734 GCA_035532195.1 Solirubrobacteraceae bacterium | reverse complement strand
AGGATACCCGCCTCTCCGGCTACATGATCGAGAACGCGCTCGTCGCCGGCTTCACCTCGGTCGGCATGGACGTGCTGCTCACCGGCCCCATCCCGACGCCGGCGATCGGCATGCTGGCGCGCTCGATGCGCGCCGACCTCGGCGTCATGATCTCGGCCTCGCACAATCCGTTCGACGACAACGGCATCAAGCTGTTCGGCCCCGATGGGTTCAAGCTCGACGACGAGACGGAGCACCAGATCGAGGCGGCGGTCCAGGAACCGCCGGTGGTTGGTGCGCGGCCGGGTCGGGTCAGGCGGTTTCACGGGGCGCTCGAGGACTACCTGCGTGAGCTCCACACCCGCTTCGCCGAACTGGACCTGACCGGCCAGCGGATCCTGCTCGACACGGCCAACGGCGCCACGTATCGGGCCGCGCCGGAGATGTTCCGCCGCCTGGGCGCGCACGTCGACGTGCTGGCCGACGAGCCCGATGGGCGCAACATCAACGCCGGCTGCGGCTCGACCCATCTCGAGTCGCTGCAGACGGCGATGGCCGAGGGTGACCACGACGCCGGCTTTGCCTTCGACGGCGACGGCGACCGGGTGCTGGCCGTCGACCGCACCGGTGAGGTGGTGGACGGGGATGAGCTGATCGCGCTGGCCGCGCTGCACCTGCGCGAGCGTGAGCGGCTGTCCGGTGGCGGGGTGGTGGTCACGGTGATGACCAACTTTGGCTTTCACCGGGCGATGGAGTCGGCCGGGGTCGAGGTGGCCACCACCGCGGTGGGTGACCGCTACGTGCTGGATGAGCTGCGGCGGCGGGGCTGGGCGCTGGGCGGCGAGCAGTCCGGCCACATCATCGATCTGGGCCTCGGACCCTGCGGCGACGGCACCGCGAGTGCATTGCTGGCGCTGGAGGCGCTGGGCGGTCGCGACCTGGCCGAGCGCGACGCGATGCAGAAGCTGCCGCAGCGGCTGGTCAACGTCCGCGCGTCCAGCCGCCAGACGCTGACCGCGGTGATGGAGGGCGCAGCGGTCAAGGAGGCGATCGACCGCGAACAGTCGGCGCTCGAAGGTCGCGGTCGGGTTCTGGTGCGGGCGTCAGGGACCGAGCCGCTGATCCGAGTGATGGTCGAGGCTCCCAGCGAGGAGGAAACGGGCCAGGTCTGCGTGCGGCTGGTGGAGTTGGTCGAGGGACAGCTCGTCGCGTCCTCCCACCCGACGTAGGCCGGAGCGGCCTCTAACATGAGGCGTTCGCGCGGCGGCAGTTAAGGCCGTGCGCGAGTCGCGAGGCGGCTCGACCACCCGGATCCAAGGAATCACGAAATGTGTGGAATCGTCGGCTACGTCGGGCCCAAGGACATCCGCTCCGTGCTGTTGGAGGGCCTCGAGAAGCTGGAGTACCGGGGCTACGACAGCGCCGGCATCTCGATCCTGGCCGGAGACCGGATTGACGCGGTCCGGTCGGTGGGCAACCTTGAGCATCTGCGCAACGCGATCGACGCCCAGGCGGCCCGGGGCGGACCGGTGGCGCTGGCTGAGCGGCCCGGCCCCCAGACCGGGATCGGTCATACCCGCTGGGCCACCCACGGCCGGGTGAGCCAGGAGAATGCTCATCCCCACTTCGACACCACCGACCGAGTGCATGTGGTGGTCAACGGGATCGTCGAGAACTACGTGGCGCTCAAGTACAAGCTGATGGAGGAAGGCGCCGTGTTCACCTCCGAGACCGACGCCGAGGTGATTGCGCACCTGATCGCCCACCACAACCGAGGGGACCTGATCGAAGCGGTGAGGCTGGCCTATGCTGACCTCCGAGGCCACTACGCGTTTGTGGCCATGAGCGCAGAGCAACCGGGGCTTCTCGTGGGCGCGCGCAAGGAGTGCCCGTTGATCGTGGGCCGCGGCCAGGGGGAGCAGTTCGTGGCCTCGGCGATTCCGGCGTTTCTCAAGCACACCCGCCACGTCCAGTACATGGGCGACGACGAGCTGGTGGTGCTGACGCCGGACGACGTGCAGTTCCTGAGCGCAGACGGTCGGCCGCTGGAGCGAGACATCGTCGAAATCGACTGGGACGCCGAGACCGCCGAGAAGCAGGGCTTCGAGACGTTCATGCTCAAGGAGATCTACGAGCAGGCGGGCGCGGTGGCCGAGACAATTGGCGAGCGCGCGGCCCGGGGGATCGGCATCGACCTGGGCGACATGGGAGCAATCGACGACGAGCTGTTGCGGACGCTGAAGCGGATCGTGGTCGTGGCCTGCGGGACCTCGTACCACGCCGGGTTGATCGGGCGCTACGCGATCGAGGAGTGGTCGCGCGTCCCGGTCGAGGTGGAGATCGCCTCGGAGTACCGCTACCGCAACCCGGTCGTCGGGCCGGGCGATCTGGTGATCGGGATCTCCCAGTCCGGCGAGACCGCGGACACGTTGGCGGCCATGCGCACGGCCGGCCAGAAGGGTGCCGTGGTGCTGGCGCTGACCAACATCATGGGCTCCCAGGCCACCCGGGAGGCGGACGGTGTCCTGTACACGCGCGCTGGGCTGGAGATCGGCGTGGCCGCGACCAAGACGTTCGTGACGCAGGTCGTGGCCCTGTATCTGCTGGCGCTGCGGATCGCCGAGCTCCGGGACACCTTGGAGCAGCCGGTACTGAAGGAGACGATCTCCGAGCTGAAGCGGCTGCCGCACCGGATCAGTGAGCTGTTCGAGCGTGACCTGGGTCCGATCAAGCAGATCGCCGAGCGGTATCACGGGTCTGAGTTCTTCCTGTACCTGGGTAGGCACGCCGGCCTGCCCGCGGCCCTCGAGGGAGCGCTCAAGCTCAAGGAGATCTCCTACATCGCCACCGACGCATACGCGGCCGGCGAGATGAAGCACGGCCCGATCGCGCTGCTGGACGAGAGCACCCCGGTGGTCGTGGTGGCCACCGATTCGCCCGTGCTGGAGAAGCTGGTCTCGAACATCCAGGAGGTCAAGGCGCGGGGCGCCCGGGTGATTGCCGTGGCCAGCGAGGGCGATGAGGAGATCGCCCAGCACGCCGATGAGCTGATCCGGGTACCGCAGACCAACTGGCTGCTGGCGCCCACCCTGGCCGTGATCCCGCTCCAGCTGCTGGCCTACCACATCGCGCGGGCCCGAGGGCTGAACGTGGACCAGCCGCGCAACCTGGCCAAGACCGTCACGGTGGAGTGAGCGCGACGGCGTCGGTCGGTATCGACCTGCTGGACATCGAGCGGCTCGAGCGCGCGCTGGAGCGCCGGCCCCGGCTGGCTCAGCGGCTGTTTACCGACGCCGAGCGAGCCTACGCCGCCGAGCGGGCTCGGCCCGGCCAGCACCTGGCCGCCCGGTTCTGCGCCAAGGAGGCGGTAGCCAAGGCGCTGGGCATGGAGGCCTGGAGCTTCCGCGAGGTGGAGGTGACGAGCGGCGGCGCGCCGGCGGTCCACCTGTCCGGCGCCGTGGCCGACCGGGCCGCGGCGCTGGGCGTCAGCGTCTCCGTGTCGCTGACCCACACCAGGCGAGAGGCCGCCGCAGTCGCCATCGCGGCGTGATCGATCTGCGCCGATAGGCTCAGCTTCCGTGCCGCTTCCCGACTGGCTGGATCCGCTCTACGACTCCCAGCAGCAGCGGGCGCTCGACGCGTGGGCCATTCAGGAGCTGGGGATTGCCGGAATCGAGCTCATGGAGCGCGCGGGCACCGGCCTGGCCGAGCTGGTTATGGACGTGGCGCCGACCGGCCGGGTGGGGGTGGTGTGCGGCAAGGGCAACAACGGCGGCGACGGATTCGTGTGCGCCCGGTTCCTGCGCGAACACGGCCGGGACGTGGAGGTGCTGACGCTGTCGGAGGATCTCTCCGGCGACGCGCTGACCATGTTCCAGAGGCTGCCTGGCGGCTCGCGTCCGTTCACGTCCGACGCTCTCAGCGGGCTGGCGGCCATCGTGGACGCCATTCTGGGCACCGGCTTCCGCGGCCAGCCGCGTGATCCGGCGGCCAGCGCCATCGCCGCGATCAACCAGGCGCCGGCCCACGTGATCGCCTGCGACGTGCCCAGTGGCGTCGATGCCTCGACCGGCCAGGTGGTCGGAGACGCCGCACAGGCCACGGCCACCGCGACCTTCCACGCCGACAAGCCAGGCCTGTGGATCGCCCCCGGCAAGGGCTGCGCGGGTGAGGTACGGGTGGTTGACATCGGGATCCCGCGTGGCGGACCGGCCGATCCGACCGTGGGCCTGATCGCCGACCGCGTCGCCGACACGATCCCGCGACGCGGCCGTGAATCCACCAAGTTCGCGGCCGGCAGCGTGCTGGTGTGCGGCGGCAGCATCGGGCTCACGGGGGCCCCGTCCATGGCGGCCGAGGCCGCGATGCGCACCGGCGCGGGCTACGTCACGGCCTGTGTGCCGGCGTCGCTCAACCTGGTGTTCGAGACGCGGCTGCTCGAGGTGATGACCGTCCCGCTTTCCGACTCGGATGGTTCGCTGAACACCCAGGGCGCCGACACCGTGCTGGAACGGGCTGGCCGCTCCGACGCGCTGGTCCTGGGCCCGGGGCTGGGGCGACAGCCGGAAGCCAGTGAGCTGGCCCGGGTGTTGGCGGCCCGGGCGGAGATTCCCCTGCTGCTCGATGCCGACGGCCTGAACGCGCACGCTGGGGCGCTGGGCTCGCTGGCCGCCCGCGGCGCGGGAACGGTGCTCACGCCGCACGCGGGCGAGCTGGCGCGGCTGCTGGGCACCGACAGCGGCGCCGTGGGTGCCCAGCGGCTGCATAGCGCCCGGGAGGCGGCCAGCCAGGCAGCCGCGGTGGTGGTTCTGAAAGGCGATGACACGATCGTGGCGGCCCCCGACGGTAGGTGCGGGGTGAGCCGGGGCGGTGCCTCGGCGCTGGCCACTGCGGGTACGGGCGACGTCCTGTCCGGGGTGATCGGGGCGTTGCTGGCCAAGCGGCTGGACCCATTTCACGCTGCCTGTGCCGGCGTCCTGGTCCACGCTCGGGCGGGGCAGCGGACGGCCGAGCGGATCGGACCGGAAGGGGTGATCGCGCGCGACGTGATCGAAGAGCTGCCGGGCGTGTTGCGCGCGCCGGGAAGCCGGCTCTAATACGCTGGGAGCATCGCCTCAGTGGCCGACATCATGGAGACCGACATCGTGTCGGTCGGACCCCAACAGGATGTGCAGACACTCCTGAAGCTGATGCGCGAGCACGAGCTGCCCGGAGTGCCGGTGGTGGAGGACGGCAATCGACTGGTCGGGATCGTGACCGAGTCTGACCTGGTGATGCGCGACGAGGAGGCTGACCTGCACCTGCCGCATCACATCGATCTCCTGGGCGGGGTCATCTTCCTCGAGTCGATGAAGCACTACGAGGAGCGGCTGCGGCGGGGCCTGGCCTCGACCGTGGCCGACATGATGACCGCGGACCCGATCACCGTCTCGCCTGAGACCTCGGCCCACGATGCGGGGCGGATCATCGCCGAGCGGAAGCACAACCGTCTGCCCGTGGTCGATTCAGAGGGCCGGCTGCTCGGGATGGTCACCCGGGTGGACGTGCTGGCCGCGCTGGTCGCCGCCGAGTAGCGGGGTCGCGGCCGTGCCGGCGCGTGCCCTGGCGCGAGTCAACCTCGCGGCGATCGAACGCAACGTGTCGCACGTGCGGTCCGGCCTGGCTGGGGGCTGCGTGCTGTGCGCGGTGGTGAAAGCCGACGGCTACGGACACGGCGCGGTGCCCGCCGCGCGGGCCGCGCTGGCGGGCGGCGCCGGCTGGCTGGCTGTGGCCACCGCCGGGGAGGCGGTCGAGCTCCGCGAGGCCGGGATCGAGTCGCCGATCCTGATCATGGGCGCGGTCAGCGCCGAGGAGCTGCCGTGGGCGCTGGCTGCCCGGGCCGAGCTCGTCGCCTGGACCGACGAGTTCGTCGACGAGGTGGCCCGGGCGGGGGGGCACGGGACGCCGATCCACGTCAAGCTCGATACGGGCATGGGACGGCTGGGGACCCGGGACAGCGCGCAGGCGCTCCAGGTGGCGGAGCGGGTGGCGGCCGCCGCCCCGGCGGTCCGTCTGTCCGGCGCCATGACCCACTTCGCCACCGCCGACGACGATCCAGAGTTCCTGGCCGAGCAGCTGCGCGCGTTTGAGCCGTTTGTCGAACAGATGCGACGGCGCTACCCGGGACTCGTCGTCCACGCGGCCAACAGCGCGGCCACCCTGCGCACCGCGCGGAGTCATTTCGACCTGGTCCGCTGCGGGATCGCGATCTACGGCTGCGATCCCGCGAACGCCGATCCGCGCGCTCGCGGGCTCGACCCGGCGCTCGAGCTGACTTCGTACATCGCGGCGGTCAAACCCGCCGAACCGGGAGACAGCGTGGGCTACGGCCGTCGCTTCACGCCCGAGCGTCCGACCTGGATCGCCACCGCGCCGATCGGCTACGCGGACGGGATCCGCCGGGCATTCACCAACAACCTGGAGGCGCTGGTCCGCGGAGCGCGCTACCCGCTGGTGGGAACCGTGAGCATGGACAACATCGCTCTCGATCTGGGGCCGGAGCCGAGCGCGCAGCTGGGAGACGTCGTCACGATCATCGGCACCGACAGCG
The DNA here is from genome assembly GCA_035532195.1 of Solirubrobacteraceae bacterium. Classification (GTDB taxonomy): domain Bacteria; phylum Actinomycetota; class Thermoleophilia; order Solirubrobacterales; family Solirubrobacteraceae; genus Palsa-465. The sequence continues at coordinate 3,166 of DATKRM010000341.1, read as the reverse complement.
AGCAGCGCCAGACCGCCGAGGAGCTGGCGCGGCGGATTGACACGATCAACTACGAGATCGTGTGCGGCATCTCGAAACGCGTTCCCCGCCAGTACCACCGGGACGGAGCCCCGGTTGACTGATCTTCCGCAGCCGCTCGCCGTTCTGGCCGCCATGGACACGCCGGGCTGGCTGGTGGGCGGCGCGGTGCGCGATCGGCTGCTCGGGCGGCCGACCACTGACTACGACGTGGCGATCATCGGGGAACCGCGGACGCTGGCCCGAAAGCTGGCCCGCAGCGCGAGCGGCCACGCGTTTGCGCTGTCTGAGGGGTTTGGCGCCTGGCGGGTCGTGGCGCGGGACCACTCGTGGCAGGTCGACCTGCTGCGGGTTCTGGGCGACTCGATCGAAGCCGACTTGGCGCTGCGCGACCTGACGGTAAACGCGCTGGCCGAGCCATTGCTCCAGGGCGACCTGATCGATCCATTCGGGGGGCTCGAGGACTTGCGCCGGCGCCGCCTGCGGATGGTCTCCGCCGGGGCTTTCGCCAGCGATCCCCTGCGCGTGCTGCGCGTGGCCCGGCTGGCCTGCGAGCTCAGGTTCTCGGTGGAGCGCGAGACGGCCGCTGCCGCGCGGGGTCAAGCTCGGGGTCTGGCGTCGGTGGCCCCCGAGCGGGTGTTCTCGGAGCTCAAGCGCACCTTGGGCGCCGCGGACGCGGTTTCGGGAATCAGGCTGATGGATGAGCTCGAGGTGACCGACGTGGTGCTGCCCGAGCTGGTGAAACTGCGGGGAGTCGAGCAGAGCCGCTTCCACCACCTCGACGTGCACTTGCACACGCTGGCGGTGCTCCAGGAGGCGATCGACTTGGAGCGCGACCCGGAAGCGGCACTGGGCGCGGACGCGGCTGAGATCGACCGCTACCTGTCGGCCCCCCTGGCCGACGATCTCACGCGCTGGCAAGCGCTCCGCTGGGGTGCGCTCCTACACGACGTCGCCAAGCCGCAGACCCGAGCAATCACGCCGGAGGGCCGGGTCACGTTCATGGGCCACGACGCGGCGGGTGCCGAAACGGCCCGCGCGGTGCTGAGTCGGCTGCGGGCCAGCAGCCGCCTGATCGAGCACGTGGCCGGGCTGGTCATCAACCATCTCCGTCTGGGCTTCCTGGTCGCCCAGCGCCCGCTGTCCCGGCGGACCATCTACCGATACCTGAGCGCGTGCGCGCCGGTGGGGGTGGACGTCACCGTGCTGAGCGTGGCCGACCGGCTGGCCACGCGCGGAGATCGCTCGGACGAGGCGATCGCCAGGCACCTGGAGGTGGCGCGCCAGATGGCCGGGGAGGCGCTGAGCTGGGCCGCCGCTCCCCCGCGCCCGCCCGTGCGCGGGGATCAGATCGCGCGGGCGCTCGGGGTCAAGCCCGGTCCGCAGCTGGGGCACATCCTGGCCGAGCTGGAAGAGGCGAGCTTTGCCGAGGAGATCGGCTCGGCCCAGGAGGCCATCGACCGGGCTCGGCAGCTGCTCGGAGCGGACGGGTAGTGTGCCGCTCATCACCCAAGACAACGACTGCATCTTCTGCAAGATCGTGGCCGGCGAGCTACCCGCCCAGCGCGTGGATGAGGACGAGCGGACGATCGCCTTCATGGACATCAACCCGGCCACGCGCGGGCACGCGCTCGTCATCCCGCGGCGCCACTGGACGGATCTCATGGAGATCGACGCAGATGATCTGCAGGCCACGGTGGTGGCCGCGCAGCGGCTGGCCCGGCAGATAAGTGACCGTCTGGAGCCCGACGGCATCAACCTGCTCAACTCCTGTGGCTCGGCGGCTTGGCAGACCGTGTTTCACTTTCATATCCACGTGATCCCCCGCTACGCCGGGGATCCGCTGCGCTTGCCGTGGACGCCCAGCCCGGGCGATCCGGACCAAATCGCCGCCACGGCAGACCAGCTGCGGCGGTGATAGCGTTCCCGCGTTGATCGGGGCGTGCGGGTGTCCCGTAGCGTCCGAAAGCAGTCGAAGGGGAAGTAGATGGCAACGGGTACCGTCAAGTGGTTCAGTGACGACAAGGGGTTCGGATTCATCACGCCTGACGACGGCGGTCGGGACCTATTCGTCCATTTTTCGGGCATCTCCGGCGACGGTTACCGGTCGCTTGCGGAGGGATCCAAGGTCTCCTACGAAGCCGAAGAGGGCCCTAAGGGCCCCAAGGCCATAAACGTCAGCAAGCTCTAGACGCCCTTAGATCATCGTGTCGGGCCCGTTGCCGAGCGCAACTGCAACCGACGCGTGGTGTTCAATGTTCGACATGAGACGAACCTTTCTCCTCGCCGCCACGGCCTGCGGGCTCCTCGCCAGCATCAGCGCGGGCAGTGCAGCCGCGAGCGTCATCGAGCTGGGGGCGACCAAGACCGCGCTCAAGGCACCGGTGTGTCCGGCGAACACCGCCGCGTCCAGCTGCACGATCATCCTGACCCGGGTGACCGCGCTGGAGACCCTCCGTGACGGGATCTCCTACCCGACGAAGGTCACCAAGGCGGGACGGATCGTCGCGTTCAGCGTGGGGCTGTCGGCGCTGTCGTCCAACACCAACACCCGCCGGTCGTTCATCACCTTCCTGGATTCGACGTATGGCGGCACGACCCAGGTCGGGATCACCGTGCTGCAGCCCGTGGGTCGCAAGACGCAGTGGAAGTGGCAGGTAGTGGCCTCCAGCCCGTACTACCACGTCCAGCCGTACATGGGCTCGGTGGCGCAGTTTGCCCTGAACACCTCGATTGAGGTCAAGCCGGGACAGGTGATAGCGCTGACCACGCCCACCTGGGCGCCGGTGCTCTCGATCCAGCAGCCAAGCAAGCAGTTCGCCTACCGGCAGAGCCGGAGCACAAACTGCAACAACCCGCCGGCCACCAGCCAGGCTCAGAGCGGCCACCAGACCGGGACCTACTCCTGCAACTACGCGGGCACCCGGCCTGAGTACTCGGCCACCGAGATCACGAATCCGCCGGCCACCAACCCGGTCCACTAAGCAATCAGCGTTAGCAGGCGCCCGGGTTCTGCTGGCAGAAGGCTGAGCTGAGGCCGCCGCCGCCGGAGGAGCCACCACCGCCCGAAGTGCCGCCGCCCGAGGTCCCGCCGCCCGCCGGGGCGCCACCGCCCGAGGCGCCACCGCCACCGCCACCGCCACCACCC
>DATKRM010000340.1:0-2287 GCA_035532195.1 Solirubrobacteraceae bacterium | reverse complement strand
CGTCTCCTCCCCGACCGCTTCTTCCGCTTGCGTGGAGGTTTGGGGGGCGGAGCCGCCGGGGGTCCTGCGCTAGGGGGAGTCGCCGCGCCGCCGCCGGCGAGAGCACCGCTCAGCGCGGGCAGCAGCGAGCGACGGGGCTTTCCATTGGTCTCGCCCGCGGGCGCCGCCTCTGGTTTCACCGGAGGCCCCATGTGGCGTTTGATCAGGTACTGCTGGGCGATCGTCCAGATGTTCGTGGTGATCCAGTAGACGAGCAGCCCGGCCGGGTAGCGGTAGAGGATCACGACGAAGACCACCGGCAGCAGCAGCATCAGGCGGCGCTGGTTGGGGTCGGCCGTGGCGGTGGCGATCAGCGTCGAGGCGAGCTGCGAGCCGACGTAGAGGACGATCAGGACGATCAGCGCGGCCCCGGTCGCCTTGTCGGTGATGTCGGGCAGGAACAGGAATTTCGCCGAATGCGGCGCGACCTTCTCGCAGGAGGTCGATTCGATGAACTTCGACGGCAGATGGGCGACCGTGCCGACGTGCCCCGCGACCTTGTACTTCAGGGCTTCGGCCGGGTGGCCGTTGAAGTATTCGACCAGCTGGTTGCCGCAGATGTGCTTCTTCAGGTCGGTCCGCAGCATGTAGAACAACGAGATGAAGACGGGCAGCTGCATCAGCAGCGGCAGGCAGGATGCCAGCGGGTTGATTTTGTTCTCCTGGTAAAACCTCATCAGCTCCTGCTGCTGGCGCTGTTTGTCCTCCTTGTACTTCTCTTTCAGCACGTTGATCTGGGGTGCGAGCCGTTGCATCTCCTGCATCGACTTCAGCTGACGGAACGTCAGCGGGACCAGGACGGCCCGGATCAACACGGTCAGGCCGACGATCGCGAAGCCCCAGCTGCCACCCACAAGATTGCTGTGGATGAACACCATGATGTGTTCGAACAGCGTGATCAGGGGCGAGAACGCGTCCTGGATCACGTTTGCGAGAGGGATCATCTAGGTGGCTTTGGCGTTTGTGTTGTCGTTCAGAGATGGGCGAGGCGGTCCGGCAAGGCCCGTTCAGGGGCGATTGCCTGCCGCCGCCTCACTGGCCGGATTCGGCATGGATCCTGAAGACTCGCTGGGCCTCGACGGGATCGTATCCGCCGTAGCTCCATGGGTTGCATCTGAGCAGCCGCCACCCGGCGAGCACCACGCCCCTAAGTATGCCGTACTCCCGAATCGCGTCGACTGCGTAGTGCGAGCAGGTGGGCTCGTACTTGCAGCGACGGGGAATTGCCGGCGAGATGAAGCGGCTGTAGAAGACGACGGGTGCCACGGCGATGCTCCGCAGCACCCCGCGGAGCGGGCCCGCGGTGGGCGGAGGGGGACTCACGGCTGCTCCGCCTCCGCCTCGCCGGTGCCCCGGCCGTGCAGCCCGGCCTTCGCCAGCAGCTCGCCCAGGGACGAGCCGATGCCGGCCAGGCCCTCGCGCTCGGCGAGCTCGAGCGCCTCGGGCCGGGCGACCACCACCACGTCGTGGCCGGGCGTCAGCGTCGGCTCGAGCTCGGCGAAGGCCTCCCGCAGCAGGCGCTTGACCTTGTTGCGCTGGACGGCCCCGCCGACCTTCCGCGACACGGACAGCCCGATGCGCGGCTGCTCCACCGATGGGTTCGGGAACGAGTAGAGGACCAGGTGGCGGTTCGCGGTCGAACGCCCGTGGCGATAGACACGCTCGAACTCGGCGCTGCGGGACAACCGTCTGCCGCGGGCGCTCCGGACCGGGCTCATCTGCGGCCAGCCACTCCAGAGGCTCCCACCGCTCAGGTGGACAGGCGCTTGCGGCCCTTGTCGCGCCGGCGCTTGAGCGTCAGACGCCCTGCGCGCGTGCTCATCCGCTCGCGGAACCCGTGGGTCCGCGCACGCTTGCGCTTCTTTGGCTGATAGGTGCGCTTCATGTCAGTTCTCCAGTCGCCGGCAACTTCCTCTACGCGGACAGCAGCGGCCCGCGACGATCGCGCAGCGTGCCGGCTCCGAAGTATAGGACCCGTGAGCCCACCGCTGATTTTTTCCGCCAAATGCGAGTACCTCCGATGAGCGCTTTTCAGCGTTGGGTATAGTCGCCCGACCGGGCCCTCGGGCCCCCTTTCGAATAGTCCTCGATACTCCCCGGGAGGGGCGGACAGGCGCTGCCGTGAGCCTCGAGCTGGAGCACATATGGTCGCGGGTGCAGGGCCAGTTGGCCCTGGTGGTGGACGAGCCCACATTCCGCATGTGGCTCGACTCGCTGCGCCCCGTCGAGCTCACCGGAGATCATCTCG
>DATKRM010000339.1:0-2530 GCA_035532195.1 Solirubrobacteraceae bacterium | reverse complement strand
CGAGCGGCTGCGCGGGGACGGCCACGAGGTTCGGGCCCTGGCCCGCTCGGACGCCGCGGCGGAGCGGATCGGCTCCCGCGGCGGCACCCCGGTGTCCGGTGATTTGGCCGACCTGGACGCGCTCCGTGCGGGCGCCGCGAGCTGCGAGTGGGCGTTTCACGCCGCGGCCACGCTGGGCGACTGGGGCAGGCGGGAAGACTTCGAGCAGGGAAACGTCGTCGGGACCGGAAATGTCCTGCGGGCCTGCGCCGAGGCCGGGGTGAAGCGCTTCGTCCACGTGGGTACCGAGGCCGCGCTCCTGGCCGGCCAGCCGCTGGTCCAGGTCGACGAGACCGCCCCGCTACGGCCTGACTCGCCCGTGCTCTACAGCTCCACCAAGGCCCAGGCTGAGCAGCTCGTGGGCCGGGCCAACCGCGACGGCTCGTTTGAGACGGTGATCGTCCGTCCCCGGTTCGTGTGGGGCCACGGCGACACCACCCTGCTCCCGACGATGGTCGAGATGGTGCGGTCGGGTCGCTTCGCCTGGATCGGAGGCGGGGGTCAGAAGACCGCCACCACCCACGTGGACAACACCGTCGAGGGGCTGATGCTCGGGATCACCCGGGGCAGGCCGGGGAATGCGTACTTCGTGACCGATGGGGATCCGGTGGTGTTCCGGGAGTTCGTGTCCCAGCTGCTGAGCAGCCAGGGCGTGGAGCCGCCCACGCGGTCGGTCCCCCGGGGCGTGGCGGCTGCCCTGGCCACGACCGGTGAGGCGGCGTGGCGAGTGCTGCCCCTCCGCGGCCGGCCGCCTCTGACCCGCTTCGCCTACTGGGTGTCCTCGCAGGAGTGCACCATCCGGATCGACAAGGCCCGCTCCGAGCTCGGCTACGAGCCGGTCAAGTCGCGGGCCGACGGACTGGCCGAGCTGCGCGGCTAAGCCGCCGCGATGATGGCCGGCTGGCGATCGGCCCAGGGCAGCGCCTGCTCCAGGGCCCCAGCCAGCCGCAGCACCGTGGCCTCGTCGAATGGGCTGCCGACCAGCTGCGCGCCCACCGGGACACCATCCTCGGTCTGGTGCACCGGCAGCGAGATAGCGGGCTGACCGGTCACGTTGGCGAACGCGGTGAACGCCACCGTGCCCACCACAACTTCGGCCGGCTCGCCCGGCGCGCTGTGTGACACCTCCATGATCAACCCGGCCGGGGGCGGGGCGATTCCCAGCGTCGGCGTGACCAGCACGTCGAAGTCGCGGCCCCACGGGGCCATTAGCTCCCGGGAGAGCTGCTCGATGTCCTTGGCCGCGCGCGCGTACTCCAGCGACGAGCGGCCCTGCGCGTTGGCCACCTGGGCGGCGATGTGCGGCTCGGCCTGGTCGAAGTCGGTGTCGCCCAGGTACTCGCCCAGCGACGCCTCGACCAGCGCAATGAACGGCCCGATCAGCTCCTCGGAGACGGTGGCCACCTCGGCCGGCTCGACCACGTGGCCCAGCTGCTCCAGGGCCTCTCCCACCCGGCGGGCCGCTTCGCTGCACACGGGCTCGATCGGCATCCCGCTGGGGCCCCCGGTCATCAGGCCGATCCTCAGGCTGCCGCTGTCGGCGCCCACCTCGTCAGCGAACGGTCGCTCGGGCGCCGGCGCGTTGTACCAGGCATAGCGATCGAATCCGGCGATCGCGTCGAGGATGGCCGCGCTGTCGGCCACCGTCCGGGTCACTGCACCTTCCACCACCGCGCCCAGCCAGCTCTGGCTGATTCGCGGCACCCGCCCCCGGCTGGGCTTGAGGCCGACCAGCCCGCAGCACGAGGCCGGGATGCGGATTGAGCCGCCGCCGTCGTTGGCGTGGGCCGCGGGGAACATCCCGCCGGCGGTGGCGGACGCGGCGCCCCCGCTAGACCCGCCCGGCGTGCGTGAGACGTCCCACGGGTTCCGGGTGATGCCCCAGCGGAGGTTTTCCGTGGCTGTGATGTGCCCGAACTCCGGCGTGTTGGTCCGGCAGGCCAAGACAAACCCCGCGTCGCGGAACGCGTCCACCACCTTCTCGCTCGCCCCCTCCCACGGGGCCGCCGACCGGCCCCGCGACCCGTAGCTCACCGGCTGGCCCTGAACCTCGGTCAGGTCCTTGATCGGCAGGGGCACACCCAGGAATGGCGCCTCGTCGCCGGAGGCCAGCCGCTCGTCAGCGGCCTTGGCCCCCGCGCGGGCGGCTTCGTCGTCTCGCCACACGATTGCGTTCAGCGAGTCGTTGAGGCGGTCAACCTCCGACAGACAGGAGTCGAGCAGCTCGACCGAGGACACCTCGCGGGCGCGCAGTGCGGCGGCGAGGCTGAGAATGGACTGGCGGGTGGGGTCGTTCATTGGCCGATGCTATCCGGGCCAACCGGTCCGGTGCCAGTTATTGGGGCGGCGCGCCCGGTTCCGGCGGCGCTCGGCACTCCGGTCACCGACGGCTCGAGCATCACCACGGCACAGGCGACGAGAACCACAAGCGGAAACTCATCGCGGCGAGCGACTCCTGACGCCATCGTCATCCCGAGCTCCCTGTCCCACA
>DATKRM010000338.1:0-2639 GCA_035532195.1 Solirubrobacteraceae bacterium | reverse complement strand
CACCGCGGACGCGTCGTTGCGCCCCGGCCCAACAAGCCGTGGCGACTGCAGCCGAATGCCACTCGGTGCAGGACGTCGGGGAGCCGTGTGCGGGAGAACCGCATTGTGCGCCACGAGGCGCCACGTAATCGAGCGGAGATGAAAGGACTCCGCCGTCGGGCTGTCGCAGCAGCCTGATTGAAGCTGGGGGCAGCCTGATCTTGGAAGCGCAGGGAGGGCGGGAGCAGCCCCGACGAAGGCGAGGCGGGCCGGCACCACCAGACGGCTCAGTGCTTGCTCAGCGAGACGGAGAGGCGTAACGAGAGTGAACCAGTGGTTGAACCCCCTTAAGTCTGACGCCGGCTCCAACCTGGTGGATGTGGGCCGGTTCGCAGCGCACGCCGTCCGTGCCGGTTGCGGGCGGCGACTCCGAAGCCGGCCCAATGCTGTCGGTGGTGAGGCCACGAGGAAGGTCTGCGGCGTACTCGTGGCGATGTTGCAAGGGGAAGAGCTGGGCGCCAATCCCGTCGATCGAGACGTGGTGAACGTGGGAACCGCCCCGGAGTCGTCCTTCCTGCCGCCCCGTGGGGGTGGTGGCGGGCAGGCCCGCTGTCGGCTGATGGCCCCGGGGCGGGGCGGAGGGTCCGTAGTAGTCGGGGGCCGGGAAAGCCGGCCACATGGCGAAGGGACCCAGCGAGCCAGTAGTGCGGAGACTGGAATGCCAGGAGGTCGCCGGTGAATACCGACGCTCCGTGGCCGAGCCTCGACGAGGCCCGCGCGCGGGTACTGAAGATCCAGGCCAAGCTGCACCAATGGGCGACCGACAGCCCTGATCGTCGGTTCTGTGACCTGTCAAACCTCGTCTGCGATCCCGCGTTCCTGATGGTCGGCTGGGACCGCGTGCGGGGCAATCGAGGAGCACGAACGGCCGGCGTCGACGGAGTCAAACCACGCTCCATTGACCGCGACGGTGGAGAGTTCCTGCGCGAGCTGCGAGATGATCTCAAGGCCCGCAGGTTCGCCCCGCTGCCGGTGCGCGAGCGGATGATCCCCAAAACGTCGGGCAAGCTGCGGCGTCTTGGCATCCCGACTGCACGCGACCGTGTTGTGCAGGCCAGCCTCAAGCTGGTCCTCGAGCCGATCTTCGAGGCGGACTTTGAGCCGTGCAGCTACGGCTTCCGCCCGAAGCGCCGAGCCCAAGACGCGATCGAGGAGATCCGCCACTTCAGCGCCCGCTCCTATGAGTGGATTCTGGAGTGCGATATCGCCTCGTGCTTCGACGAGATCTCGCATCCGGCCTTGATGGACCGCGTGCGCAGGCGAGTCGGAGATCCCCGCGTGGTGGGCTTGGTCAAGGCGTTCCTGATCGCCGGAATCCTCTCTGAGGACGGTGCGCTCAGGGGCTCCAAGAGCGGCACCCCGCAGGGTGGCATCCTCTCGCCGCTGCTGGCCAACATCGCTCTCTCGGCCCTCGACGAGCACTACGCCGAAACCTGGAGGACGAGCATGGCCAGCGATCACGACCGCAAACGGCGCCGCCGCCGCGGAGAACCGATGTATCGCCTCGTGCGCTACGCGGACGACTTCGTGGTGCTGGTGTCGGGCACCAAGGCCCAGGCCGAGGCGCTCAAGGTCGACATCGCGGCAGTCCTCTCCACGATGGGCTTGCGCCTCTCAGCGGAGAAGACCGGGGTCTGCCACATCGACGAGGGGTTCGACTTTCTCGGCTTCCGCATCCAGCGGCAAGTCAAGCGAGGATCGAACAAGGAGTTCGTCTACAGCTGGCCATGCAAGCAGGCGCTCGCGTCGATCATGGCCAAGATCAAGGCGATCACCAGACAGGGAACGAACAACCCGCTGTCCACCCTGCTGCGCCAGATCAACGCGGCGCTGCGGGGCTGGACGGTCTACTTCCGTCACGGCGTGTCAAAGCAAACCTTTGGCTACCTCGGCCACTACACGTGGCAGCGAGTGATCCGATGGTTACGCCGAAAGCACCGCCGTGCCAGCTGGAGGTCGATCCGAGGGCGCTACCTGCTGGCCATCACGGCCAACACGCTGGTGCCCCACGACGACGGAGTGACGCTCTTCAACCCCGCATCGGTGGCGGTCACCCGCTACCACTACCGCGGAACGAAGATCGCCACACCATGGACCGAGCGGACCAAAACGACCACGGCTGAACAATGACCATGGGGCTCGTGGAGAGCCGGATGCGTTGGAAGGCGCACGTCCGGTTCGGGGAGCGGCCCGGGGAAACGGACCGGCAGTAACGCCGGCACCGCGCCCCGGTCCGACTCCACCACGGATCGAAGTGGCGGCGGGAGGAAACCAGCACCAGTCGGCTACGCCGCGCGGTGCGGGCGCCTCCCGCCGACCCGACCACCCTCTCGCTTGGATCCGGTAACGGTGAATGCGGGCCAGTGAATCGGGGTCACTTGTGGCATTGTTCGGCGTGCTGACCGAAGGGACGCGCGCTCGCGGCGGCGGGCCGCCCAGGAGGGCCTTCATCGGCGCACGATGACGCTGGTGGGCGAGGGTCGCTCGCGGGTCGAGGTGGCGGGGTTGTTGGGGGTGGCCGGCCAGGCAGTCGGGCGGTGGTTCAGGGCGCATCGCCAGGATCGTGAAGCATGCGCTTGCGGCCGGCAAGCGCGGGCGTC
>DATKRM010000337.1:0-10353 GCA_035532195.1 Solirubrobacteraceae bacterium | reverse complement strand
TCCCGCCCAGTCCCTTGTTCAGCAGCTGGTTCGGGTTGACCGGCCGGTAGTAGTCCTGGCGCAGGGTGTTGAGCACCTGATTGACTAGCCGGCCCTGCGAGTTGTCGGTCAGCGCATCTTGAAGCCCGTTCGGCAGCCAGCTGGGATGCCCACCCAGCCAGATGCCCAGCACCAGCAGCACCAGCGCAGCGACAATCTGCGCCGCGATGCGGGAGCCGCGGCGTTGAGGACGCGAGGGCATGCGCTGAGAGTAGCCAGGCCGCCCCGCCGGTCCGCCGGGTCAGGCCGTGGCCCGCGGCGGATCAGACCCGCAGGAAGCGACGCAGCGACAGGCCGGAGCCCAGCGCGGAGACCAGCACGCTGGCCGCCAGGAGGATGGCGATCAGGGCCGGGAAGGCGATCGTGCGGACCTCCGACACGAGCGACCAGCCGGAGAACAGCGGGTCAAGCAGGGACACCTTGACGACCCCCAGCGTCACGATCGCGATCACCCCGCCGGTGGCGCCCAGGATGATGCCTTCGATCACAAACGGCCAGCGGATGAACCAGTCGGTGGCCCCGACCAGCTTCATCACCTCGACTTCGCGGCGGCGGGCGTAGAGCGAAAGCCGGATCGTGTTGGCGATCAGCAGGATCGAGGCGATGGTCAGCAGCAGCGCGAAGGCCAGGCCGCCCCACTTCACGGCCGAGGTCAGCTCGAGGGCCTTCCTGGTGTAGGACTTCTTGTTGGAGACGCTCTGGATCGACTGATCCAGCACGCCGCCGCCGGTAGTCAGCGCGGCACGGATGGCCAGCACGTTGGCCGGGTTGTCCGGCACCACGTGGAAGGTGTCGGGCAGCGGGTTGGTCCCCAGCAGCGCGTAGGCGGCCGGGTTCTGCTTGGACTGCTGGGCGTACGCCTGGGTCTTGGACACGAACTGGACGCTCTTCACGTGGGGTACGGCCTGGAGCTTGCTCTGCACCCGGGCGGCGTCACGGCTGGTGGCATTGGTCTTCATGTAAACGTCGACGATCAACCGGCTGCGGACGCTGTTGGCCGCGTTGTTGGTCACCTGAATGGCCGGGATGAACACGCCGACCACCAGCATGGTGACCAGGATCGTGGCCAGGGCGGCGAAGCTCGGAGCAGCGTTGCGCCGCATCGCGCGCATCGCCTCGCGCACGAAGAATCCGAGCTTCATCTAGTGCGATTCCTCATCGAAGCCGAGGGCATCGTCGATGCCCGGAGGCCGGGCGGCCGGCGAGCGCAGCCGCTGGGCGAACTCGCGAGTCGTCTCGTCGTTGGTGTACAGGCCCGCCGCCTCGTCCCGGATGATGCGGCCCTGGGAGAGCTCGATCACGCGGCGGCGCATCTTGTCCACCATCGCGTGGTCGTGGGTGGCCACCACCACCGTGCTACCGGTCAGGTTGATGCGGTACAGCAGCCGCATGATGTCGATGCTGGTCGACGGGTCGAGGTTGCCGGTCGGCTCATCGGCCAGCAGCAACGGCGGGTGGTTGACGAATGCGCGGGCGATCGACACGCGCTGCTGCTCGCCGCCGGACAGCTGGTCCGGGTAGTTGTGGAGCTTGGTGGAGAGCCCAGTGAGCCGCAGGATGTCCGGGACCTTGGCCCGGATCTCCTTGCGCCCACCGCCGGTGACCTTCAGGGCGTAGGCCACGTTCTCGTACACCGTGCGGTTGGGCAGAAGTTTGAAGTCCTGGAACACGACGCCCAGGTTGCGGCGGTAGAACGGGATCCGTTTGCGGACGATGTCGCCCAGATCGCGGCCGGCCACCCGGATGACGCCCTCGGTCGGGTCGAGCTCCTTGATCAGCAGCCGCATCACCGTGGACTTGCCCGAGCCCGTGGCGCCAACCAGAAACACGAATTCGCCGGGCCCCACGGCGAACGTGGTCCGGTCAAGTCCGGTGTCGCCGCTGTCGTAGCGCTTGGACACCCCGCGGAATTCGATTACCGGTGGGGTGTCGGAGGGCGGACGGACCCGGCGCTTGGCCCGGGCGGGAGCCGCCGGGGGGGTGGTGCTGCGGGCGGCGCGCTGGCGGCCGCGAGTGCTTTGTCCTGGATCAGAGGTAGCCATGAGCGAGCCGCACAGTAGCGAAGGGTCCTGGCCAGACGACCCCGAAAAGGGGCCTTGCAACGGGACTTGCATCGGCGTCGCTACTTTTCAAGCGTGGCCTCCATCACTCAGACCACCGCGGCCAACGGCTTGCCGGTGTACCGGGCCCCGCTCGAGGGCACCCGTGCCACCACCATCCTGGTGGCCTTCGACGCGGGCGCCCGGACCGAGCGCCCGGAGGAGAACGGGATGGCTCATTTCCTGGAGCACCTGGTGTTCAAGGGCGGGGAGAAGTTCCCCACCTACCGCGATGTCAACCAGGCCGCGGAGAGCATCGGTGCGGTGCTCAACGCCTACACCAGCCACGACCTGGTCGCGTTTCACATCACCGCCCGGGCCGAGCGAGCGCCGGAGGCCGCCGACCTGCTGACCGACTTCGTGGGCCGGCCCCGGATCGACGCCGACGAGCTGGAGCGCGAGCGCGGCGTGGTGGTGCAGGAGATCGCCCGGGCCAACGACCAGCCGGCCGCGATGGCCGAACACCTGATCGACCAGGCCGCGTTCGGTGAGCATCCCCTGGGGCGGCCGGTACTCGGCCCCGCCGAGCACATCCGGGAGAGCTTCGACCGGCCGGGCATGGTGGCCTTCCGGTCGCGCCGCTGGGCGCCTAGCGCCGGCGCCGCCTTCCTCGTCGGCAACCTGTCCGCCCTGAACGGCGAGACCACGGAGCTGTTCGGCCGGTTTCCTGAGGCTCCGGATCCCGAGCCCTACGACCCGGCACCGCCGCTCACCCCGCGGGTGCTGGTCCGCGAGCGAGATTCCAATCAGTCGCACCTGCGGATGTCCTACCGGCCCGTGGTCGATGCCACCGACCAGCGTGGCCGGGCGGCCCTCCAGATCTACTCGACTCTGCTCGGAGGCTCGATGGCTTCCCGGCTGTTCGACGAGATCCGCGAGCAGCGGGGGCTGGCTTACTCGGTCCATTCCGCGGCCCATGCGTACGCTGATGTGCCCGTGCTCCAGCTGTCCGCTGGCCTGGACAGCACGAAGACCCTGGAGGCGCTGGCCCGGATGAAGGAGATCGTGGCCGAGCTGCGCCGCGACGGCCCGACTCGGGAGGAGGTCGAGCGCGCGCGGGTGTTCGCGGCAGGTGCCCGGGCCATCGCGTTCGAGAACTCGGGCGCCGTGGCCCGCTTCTGCGCCCAGCAGGCCATCGTCTACCGGGAGGATCCGGACCCGGATCGCGCGATTGAGCTGCTCGACGAGGTCACCTACGACGAGGTGGCCGCGGTGGCCGCAGCGGTCAGCGAGCAGTTCTCCCTGGCCTGCGTCGGCCCGCAGACCGAGGAGGAACTGGCATCCGTCTAGGCGGCCGGATGGCCGCGGGCGCGCTGTTGGCGGGGGCGCTCGCGGCGTGCGGGGGCGGCGGTGCGTCGACTCCGCAAGCGGGGACCGCCAGCCAAACCTCGCCCCGGCGGGCACCCGCCACCGTCTCCCCCCAGCTGGCCCGGCTGCGTCGGGCGCTGAGTAGCCAGCTGCACGCGGCGGGCCCCAGCACCGGCGCGATGGTCGCTGACCTGACCGCTGGTCAGTCGCTGTTCACGCTCGCCCCGGACACCAAGCGCGCGCCGGCCTCGGTTGAGAAGCTGTTCACCAGCGTGGCGCTGCTCGACAAGCTGGGGGCTGACGCCCGCCTGAAGACCCGGTTGCTCGGCGCGGGTCACCTGGGCCCGGGCGGAGTGTGGCACGGGGATCTCTATCTGCGCGGGGGCGGCGATCCCACGTTCGGGGACAGCCACTTCAACCTGGTCTGGAATGGCGGGGCGGGCACCAATGCCGAGGAACTTGTGCACCAGCTGGCCGGGCAGGGGATCCATCAGGTCACTGGGTCACTGATCGGTGATCCGTCGCTGTTCGACTCGCACCCGGGCGGGCCTTCATCGGGCTTCGCTCCTGACATCTCGGACATCGGCGGGCAGCTGGCCGGGCTCACCTTCGATCACGGCGCCACCGCGGGCTCGCTGTCGCCCGGAGCGTTTGCCGCCCACGAGGTCGCGCTGACCCTGCGCGGCGCCCACGTCGAGACCACGGCCGGGCCGTCCACCGGAGCGACCCCGCCCGAGGCCCACGCACTGGCCGCCGTGACCTCCGCTCCGATATCGGTTCTGCTCCAGCTGATGGACGTCCCCTCGGACGACTTCTATGCCGAGATGCTGACCAAGCAGCTGGGTGTGCGGTTCGCCCACGACGGCAGCACGGCCGCCGGCACCCGCGTGATCGCATCCGCGATGCACGCCTACGGGATTCATCCCCGGGTCGTCGACGGCTCGGGGCTCAGCCGCGATGACTCCTCCTCGCCGCGGGAGGTGGCCGATCTGCTGAAGGCCGTGTGGGGCACCCCGTCGGGGCAAGTCCTCGACGCGGCGCTGCCGCGGGTCGGGGTAAATGGGACGACCCGGAACATCGGCGTGGGCACGCCGGCTCAGGGCCGCTGCGTGGCCAAGACCGGCACGCTGAACAACGTGACCAATCTGGCCGGGTACTGCCACACCACCAGCCACCACGTGCTGGCCTTTGCGCTGTTCCTCGACGGACCGGACAACCGCCGCGGGATCGCGCTGCTCAGCCAGATGGTGGCGGCCATGGTCCGCTACTGACTCCGCGCAATGGCTTGCGCCCGACCGCGCCCGCGCGGGAGAATCGCGACTGTGGAGGCCGGCGCCGTAAACCGCCGCCAACTCGGTCTGTACATGCAACGGATCGCCGATCGGTGGCCCATCGAGTACGCCCGGCTGGGTGGAGCGCGCGTGGACGATGAGCACGGGGCGCCGCCGCAGCGCGAGCGGGGTCCGGAGTTCGTCGTGGTCCTAGTGTCAGCGGCCTACGACGGGATGCCCTGGCTGGAGCGGGTCTATCAGGCCGGTTCGCTGTGGGATGGCCTGGAGATGGGGGCGAACGCCGAGGTGCATTGCTACACGCCCCAGGAGTTCGAGCGCAAGCGGAAGAGTCTGCCGGTGGTGCGGCGGGCCGCCGAGGCCGGACTGGACCTGCTGGGCGAGAACGTATAGCGTGCCGCCGCACATGGGCAGCCGCCGCGCCACCTTGAGGTCAACCGGCGCGATCCTGCTCGGCAGCGTGGCGCTGAGCGCCTGCGGCGGGAGCGCCGACCCCAAGTCGGTGGTCCAGACCTATCTCAAAGCGCTGACCAGCGGCGACGGGAAAACGGCCTGCAAACAGCTCGACCCAAAGGCGATCAACAAGCTGCTGGGCAGCGCACCTCAGGGGCAGTCCTGCGCCACGCTGCTCAGCCAAATCGACAAGCTGCTGCCGGCCAGCCAGAAGCAGGCCCTGCAGAGCGCTCAGGTGACCGGATCGAGCACCAGCGGAAACACGGCCAAGGTCACCCTGAGCATCAGTGGGAAGACCCGCACGGTCAACCTCATCCAGTCCGGGGGCAACTGGGTGATCACCAGCGGGGCCGCGGCCTAGCATCCCCCAGCCCGGACGCCGTCAGCTGATCGACACCATCCGCTCGATCGCCACCCGGGCGCGATCGGCCACCGGAGCTGGGACCTTGATCTCGTGCACGCCGTCGCGCAGGCTGTCCCGGAGCTTGGGCAGCGTGATCATCTTCATGAACCGGCAGTGCGCCGCCTCGTTGGCGGCCACGAACTGGGCGTCCGGCGCGGCCTGGCGCAACGGGTAGAGCATTCCCGTCTCGGTGGCGACCACGGCCTTGAATGGCTGCCCGCCCGCCGGCCCGCCCGCCCGCTCTTGGGCGTAACGCAGCATGCCGCCGGTGGACAGCATGTGTATGCCCTCGGGGTCAAGATCGCCCGCGGCCACGTACTCCATCACGCTGGTCGAACAGCCGCACTCGGGATGGATCAGGAAATCTGACCCCGGATTGGCCGCGCGCACGGCCGCGATGTCGGCGGGACGGATGCCCGCGTGGACGTGGCACTCCCCGTCCCACACGTGCAGCGAGCGGCCTAGCCGCTTCTCTACGTAGGCCCCGAGGAACATGTCCGGCCCAAACAGAATCTCGGTGTCCGGGCCGTGCTCGCGCAGGATGTGCCGGGCCACCGCGACCGCGTTGGCCGACGTGCAGCAGTAGTCGGTCTCCGCCTTCACCTCGGCACTGGTGTTGACGTACATGATGACCAGGGCACCCGGGTGCTTGGCCTTCCACTCGCGCAGCTGGTCGGCGGTGATTGAGTCGGCCAGCGAGCAGCCCGCGTCCGGGTCGGGGATCAGCACCTGCTTCTCCGGGCACAGGATCGAGGCCGTCTCGGCCATGAAATGCACGCCGCAGAACACGACGGTGTCCGCTTCGGCCCGGGCGGCTTGCTGGGACAGGCCGAGCGAGTCACCGACGTAGTCGGCTACGTCCTGAATCTCGGGCAGCTGGTAGTTGTGGGCCAGGATGACCGCGTTCTGCTGGCGGGCCAGTTCCCGCACCTCGTCCTTCAGTGCGGGAATGTTCTCCAGCATCAGCGGTGCATCCGTTTGCCCGGCGATCGGGAGGTTCATGGCAGCGGCTCCAGGGTGAGAGATAGGTCCAGCGCAGGTGCGCTGTGGGTCAGCGCTCCCACTGACACAAATTCTACGCCGGTCATCGCAATCTCCCGGATCGTTTCCAACGTGACTCCGCCGCTGGCCTCCAGCTGGGCCCGTCCACCCACGCGGTCGACCGCCTGACGCAGCTGGTCCGGGGCGAAGTTGTCCAGCAGGATCCTCCCGGCGCCGGCCGCCAGAGCCTCGTCCACCTCGGCCAGGTCACGGCACTCGACCTCGATCGGGAGGCCTGCCCCCGCCGCCGCCGCCGCTCGCCGCACCGCCTCGCCCACCCCACCGGCCAGCGCGGCGTGGTTCTCCTTGATCAGCACGGCGTCGTACAGCCCGGCCCGGTGATTGGTGGCGCCGCCCGCCGCCACGGCCGCCTTCTCCAGCGCCCGCAGGCCCGGCGTGGTCTTCCGCGTGTCCAGCACCTGCGCCCCCGTGCCCTCGACCGCCCGCACATAGCGGCCGGCCAGCGTGGCCACGCCGGACAGGCGCTGGAGGAAGTTCAGCGCCGTGCGCTCCCCGGTCAGGATCGGCCGGGCCGGCCCCTCGAGCTCCAGCACCTCCCCACTCCCGCGCCACACCCCCTCGGCTACCTGGGGCTTGAAACTGAGCCTGGGATCGAGCTCGGCGAACACCAGCTCGGCCACCTGAAGTCCGAAGATGACGCCCGGAGCCTTCTGGGCGACCCGGGCCCGGGCCCGCGCGTCGGGCGGCACGGTGGCCGCGGTCGTCACGTCGCCCGAACCCACGTCCTCCTGGAGGGCTCGCCGTACCAGCTCACGAGTGTCGTCGGGCCGCACGGCGGCGAGAATAACCGGCGTGGGCCTAATTGCCGGAATCGGGCGCTAGCTCGCCGACTGGTGCAGGTAGGCCCGCGCGAACCCGTCGAGATCCCCGTCCAGCACGCGTGAGGCGTCACCCATCTCGAACCCGGTCCGGTGGTCCTTGACCATCGTGTACGGGTGCAGGACATAGGAGCGGATCTGGGAGCCGAAGTTCACGTCCTGGGCCTCACCCTTCTCCCGGGCGATCTCCTCGCGGCGCTTTCGTTCCTCCAGCTCCAGCAGCTTCGAGCGCAGCATGGTCATCGCTTCGGCCTTGTTGGAGGACTGTGAGCGCTCGTTCTGGCACTGCACCACGATGCCAGTCGGCCTGTGCGTGATCCGGACCGCCGAGTCGGTCTTGTTGACGTGCTGGCCGCCCGCCCCACTGGCCCGGTAGGTGTCGATCTGGAGGTCGTCCTCGTCAATATCTAGATCGGCGATCTCATCCACCACCGGCGAGACCTCCACCCCGGCGAAGCTCGTGTGCCGCCGGTGGGCGGCGTCGAATGGGGACAGGCGCACCAGCCGGTGCACCCCCTTCTCGCTGGCGTACAGGCCGTAGGCGTTCTCGCCCCGGACCAGGAACGTGGCCGATTTGACGCCCGCCTCCTCGCCCGGTGACACCTCCAGCAGCTCGGCCTCAAAGCCGCGCTTCTCGGCCCAGCGCATCTCCATCCGCAGCACCATCTCGGCCCAGTCCTGCGCGTCGGTGCCACCCGTACCGGCGTTGACCGTGACCAGCGCGTCGCCCGAGTCGTAGCGGCCGGAGAACAGCCGCTGCTCCTCCAGCTCGTCGAGCCGGTCCTGCACCGAGCGCACCTGTTCCTCGAGCTCGCCGGCCAGGTCCGGATCCTCCTCGGCCAGCTCGGCCAGCGGCTCCAGATCGGCCACGTCGGACTCCAGACCGCGGTACAGCGTCAGCCGCCGGCCGGCCCGGGCGTGCTCGGACCCCACCTGGGCGGCCCGCTCCTGGTCATCCCAGAACCCGGGCTCCCCCATCTGAACTTCGAGCGCCGAGACGCGCTGGCTCAGTGCATCCGGGTCAAAGATAGTCCGCCAGCAGCTTTAACTGCTCGCGGATCGCGGCCAGGCGCTGGGATAGGGGCTCTGAATGGACGCTGGCCATCTGCTTGTAGAACCGTAGCAGCGGGGTATGTTGGTGGCTATGAGCGAAACAACGAATCATCTGAACGATCCCCAAGTCCGAGAGCTGCTCGAGCAGCCGAACTACGCAGTCGTCTCAACCCATAACCCGGATCAGACGATCCATGGCACCGTCGTCTGGTTCGATACCGAGGACGGCAAGATCGCGGTGAACAGCGCGGTGGGTCGCCGCTGGCCGTCAAACCTGGAGCGCGACCCCCGGATCACCGTGGTCGTGTACCCGGCCGATAACCCGTACGACTACGTGGAGATCCGCGGGCGGGCCACGGCCACCTTGGACGGCGCCGAGGACCACATCGACCGGCTGGCCAAGAAGTACCTGGGCCAGGACACGTACCCGTTCCGTCAGCCCGGCGAGCAGCGGATCAAGTTCCTGGTCGAGCCTGAGCGGGTGAGGCACCAGAAGCAGGGCTGACGCGGGCTGCCAAAGCTGGGCTCAGCTGGCGCCAGTGACCTGCGCGCCCGGGATGGCCCGGATGAGCGCTTCGGTGCCCACCGGGAACACGTCGTGAGGGGGGCCCGCGGCTGCCCACACGACCTCGAAGCGCCGCGACGACTGGTCGATGGTGGTTGGCTTGACGATCTGGCCGACTGGAGCGTGAGACGCTGGGGCGCGATCATTCGGTGCGTGATCAGACGGGCGCGATATCCGCTGCGATTCGTGGCGACCCATCCGGTGCGAGCGGCCAGGAACGCGGTGGGCAATCACCCTTCTCAGTTCGCCGATCGCTATCTGCGCGGTCTCAGGGGTGTCGAGATAGGCGGAGCTGCCCACAACTCGTTCTTCCTGGAGACGGTCAACGTGGACCTCTCTCAGGCTCCTTCAACCTCTGATGCGCAGCTGACCTACGCCGGCCACCGGATGTCGATCGACTTCGTTGCTCCGGCCGACGATCTGCCCTTTCCCGACCGGTCGCATGACTTTGTCCTGTCCTCCCATGTGCTGGAGCATCTCCCCGATCCGATCGGCACCCTCTACGAGTGGCTACGGGTCGCCAGCCGCTACGTGTTCGTGATTCTCCCGCAGCCCGACAACGAGTTCGACGATGGCCGGGATCTCGCCGGCATCGACGAGCTGCTGTACCGGCACCGCAGCGGATTGTTCACCAGCCCCGATTGGGACCAGTGGAGCGGCCAC
This sequence comes from Solirubrobacteraceae bacterium, assembly GCA_035532195.1. Taxonomy (GTDB): domain Bacteria; phylum Actinomycetota; class Thermoleophilia; order Solirubrobacterales; family Solirubrobacteraceae; genus Palsa-465. Next base: position 601 of record DATKRM010000337.1, on the reverse strand, counting down.
TGGTCCTCCTGGACGAGTTCGTCGTTCGTCGCTTTGTGCGAATCCCTCAGGCTGGAGGTGCTCGACGTCCAAGACCCGGACGACAAGCGAGGCAACGGCTTCGCCATCGTGATCAACGCGGACCGATGAGTTCGGCATCGTCCGTGGGTCTTGACGTCCGGGCGCCGGTCGCCGTCCGCCAGCAGGAGGTCACGATGCACGATTACACGATCGGAACCCGCGAGGATTGGCAAGCCGCACGCGACGAGCTTGCGAAGGTCGAAGCCGAATATGCGGCGCTAGGCGAGAAGGTGACCGAGCAGCGCCGTCAGCTGCCCTGGGTCCCGGTAGAGAAACACTACGAGTTCGACGCCGAGAGCGGCAAGCAGACCCTGGCCGAGCTGTTCGAGGGTCGCTCGCAACTCCTGGCCTACAACATCATGTACGGGCCCGATTACGAGCTCGGCGCCTGCCCCGGGTGTACCAACCTGGGGGACGGGCTCGACGCGACGCGCGTCCATCTAGCCCACCGCGACGTGACTCTGATCTGCTTCTTGCGCGCGCCGATCGACCGCCTCACCGCCTATAAACAACGGATGGGTTGGCAGTTTCCCTACGTCTC
>DATKRM010000336.1:0-3763 GCA_035532195.1 Solirubrobacteraceae bacterium | reverse complement strand
AGTAGACGCTGGTGCTGGTGCGCTGGTAGGAGAGGATCGCGACCGGCCGACCGTAGAAGGGATGGCCGGGCAGGGTGACGAAGCCCCTCGCTACGCGCGGCGCTGGTAGACCGTTCGGTGCAGTGGATTGATCACCATTACTCAACATCCGCGGTCGAAGCTACCGCATGCGGGCCTATCAGGAGCCAAAGCCGGAAGGAGGTGCTACAGTCCGCTGAGCGGCCGCATCGACCTGGCTACTTTTCGCGATCCGCATCGGCCAGCTTCCGTGATCGCCCACAGCTGGCCGGACATCCATGGCGTGTCAGTCCGCGAGGCTACGAGCAGCGAGAGCGGTGAACCACGTCCAGACGTGGTCCGAGCACCCGATATCGAGGAGCGCCTCGTGCGCTCTAGGAGACAGTCTTGATCCAGCCTGATGGAAGGTCTCAATTACCATCTTTACTCTATCTCTATAGAGCCGCGGAACGTGGAGCTCCGTTTCGCCCGTCCCGATGCGGAACATCGTCCCGGGCTCGGCGTCAACCTGGTCCGTGGTTTTCGACCGGGATGCCGCGGGATCTCCAGGACCGTCGTGACCCAGCCCTGCTCGGGTAACTCTCGCGTTCCTCAAACACCGCCTGCACCGCCTGACCTCCAGGGCAGCACTGCGGCGCGTTCGACGGGGTAACGCTCTCCTGCGGCTGCCGAACGAGCAGGAGTCCGGCTCCGGGTAGCCGAACCGCGACGGTTAGCCGGACGCCGGAACCCGGCCGTGGCCCCCTGGCCAAGTTTCAGCGCCCGCGCGGACCGCTCGCCGGTGCTCGGCGCCGTCGGCGCCGGTGGTCACGGGGTGATCCCGACGCTGGCCGGGCACCCCACGATGGCCAGGAGTTCGAGAGTGTTGTTCCTGCCGCGCTGAGCGCGCCCCTGCCAAGCGCGAGCGGCGGTCAAGTAATCGAGAAGTAATCGAAAAGTAACTGAGCCCGGCTACCGTGACGCTCGGCCCAGGCGGGGTTGACCGTCGACGTCGCCACTTCCCGTCGCGCGCACCGCTTCGTCCCCTCGAGAGTAGTGCCATGAGTGCGGCGGCGACGAGCTGACAAGAGCCCGGATCCTTTCTGGAGACCCTCCGCGCCCCCGCACCGGACGGAGGTCGCACCGTGAGCGATGCTTACCGCTGGCGTGACGCTAAGGACGCATGTGAGCGTCTGACGCCGGCTGAGCGCTGGCGCCTGCTGCTGCTGACCCACCTCCCACTCCTCTGGCCCGCCGCCATCCAGCGACTCGAAGGCCTCGCTGGGCCGGCGGGCGTCTACCGCTCCCTTGAGCGGCTCCGCACGGCCGGCCTGGTGGCCGCCATCCAGCCCGCGTTCGAGATCGGCCACGCCCCGCGCCTCTACCACCTGACTGACCTCGGGCTGGCGGTCGTGGCCCTCGACCAGCGCATCGACGTCACCGACCTGGCCCGGCGCGCTCGGCTGCGCCAGGCCGACCTGCTGGCGCTGCTGCCCGGCCTGGATCAGCTCGTAGCGACCTACACGCTCCTGGCCGCGCTCGCCGACGCCCAGCCGGGCCGACCGCGGCTGCTCGCCTGGGAGCGGCCCTGGCGCTGCCGCTTCCTGCCGTACACCCGCAAGGACCCGGTCACGATCACGCTGCCGGCCTACGCCGCCCTGGCCGGGTACGACAGCGCCCCCATGCGCACGCTGCTGCTGCCCGACCTCGGGACTGTCCCGCTGGGGAACTACCGATCGCTCGTCGGCCAGCTCTTCCAGCTGCGGGCCGTCTGGGGCGACCTCCCCGCGCTGGTCATCGGGACGACGCAGGACGGCCGGGCAGCGGCGTGGCGGCGCCTGATCGCGGAGGCGGCCCAGTACCGGAGTGATGCGCCGCTGGCCAGCTGGGTGACGACCTGGGCGGCCCTGGGCGACGGCGTGGACCCGGTGGACCTCGCGGCGGCGCATCACACCGAGCCGTCAGCTGACGTCCGGCAGTCCCTCGGGGTCCGTGCGGCCACGCCGGTGGATCTCCAGCGGTGCATCCCGCAACTGGTGCGGCAGTTGGAGTCGCCGGGACCCACCGCGGAGCCGCGACGCGCCCGGCTCGGGAGGCTGGCGCTGACCCTGACCCCGTCCGACCGCGTCCTGCTCGACCTCATCGGCCGGCACCCCTTCCTGCCCCGCGAGCGGCTGGCCGCGGTGTTCGGCTGGTCGGGGGCCACCGTGCGCCGGCGACGTAACCGCCTGATCCATCTGGGCCTGGTGCGGCTGCTGGCGGAGGAAGAGGTCGGCAGGCTCGCGGCCCTGGAGCTGCCGGAGCTGACCGTGGACGGGCTGCGCGTGGTCGCGGCCCAGCAGGGGCTGACGCTGGGGGAGGCGGTGCGGGCCAACGGGCTGGCGGGCGGTGGTCCAGACGCTCCACTCGGGACGCGCCCGGCGCTGGTGCGGCGGCTGGCGCACACCCTGGAGACCGACGCCGTCTTCGTCGCCCTGGTCGTCACGGCCCGGCGTCGGGCGGCGGCGGGCGCGGATGACGCGCTGGAATCCTGGCAGAACGCGACCGCCTGTGCCCACGGCTGGGTGCGGCCGGACGGCTACGGGATCTACCGGTACCACGGGCGCCGCTACGGCTTCTTCCTGGAGTACGATCGGGGCACCATGGACGGCACCGACTACTGCGCCAAGTTCGGGGCGTACTTCGACTACCTGGTGAGCGAGCGCTGGGTGCGGGACTACGACGGGTTCCCGACGATCCTGGTGGTCACGCGGGACGGGGCGGCGGAAGAGCTCATCGCGTGGGGGGCCTGGGCGGCGGCCGTGGGGCGGTGGGGACAGCTGCCGATCCTGCTGACCTGTCGGGCGCGGATCGAGGATCCGCGGAACCGGGACGAGCTCGTCGGGCGGATCTGGCGAGAAACACGAGGCGGTGGCGAGCGCCGTCGGCCCTGGGGGTGGGGCGATGGTCCGCCATCAACGGTCCGTTGACGCAGCACGTGCCTCCTCGCGGTTCGATGTCCGCAGCCGAGCTGAGGCAACGTCGGATGCCAAGGACGCGACGGACCCGCGTGCCGGGTCCGAGGGGCTCCCAGGGCCGCCGAGCACGAGGTCTGGTGATCGGCGGATGGACAAGGATGGTCAACTTCCGTGCTCCGCAGGCGTTTGAACGGGTACGGGAGATCGTCGAGCTGCGCTCGGGTTGCCGCAACCGCTCCTGATCGGCCAGCTCGGGGGACTGTCTGCCCGGTTGACTCGCCATAGTGGCCATCACAGCGGGCGACGCAGGTAGAGCCGAGGAAAGGACCGGGACGTGGCGAAGCGCGGGCACAACGAGGGATCGATCTATCAGCGTAAAGACGGTCGGTGGGTTGCGGTCCTGACGGTGAAGGATCTCGCCGGGCGGGCGAACCGCGTGAGCCGCTACGCCGACACGCGGACGAGGGCACGGGCGGCGCTGCGTGAGCTCCAGCGTCAGCAAGAGGCTGGCGTTGACCTGACAGCCGGCAATCCGACGCTCGGCGCGTACCTGATGCAGTGGCTGACCGCGGTTGCCGGGACCGTCAAGCCGCGGGTGTGGGACTCGTACGAGTCCATCATCCGCGTGCGAGTCATCCCGCGCATCGGCGGCTTGAAGCTGTCGCAGGTGACGCCCCTGGTGCTCCAGGGCCTGTACGCGGCCCTGGCTGCGGATGGGCTGGCGCCCCGCAGCGTCGTCAACACCCATCGGCTGTTGCATCGGGCGCTCGGGCAAGCAGTCCGCTGGGGGCTCTTGCCGCGGAACGCCT
>DATKRM010000335.1:0-2462 GCA_035532195.1 Solirubrobacteraceae bacterium | reverse complement strand
TCGCAAACGGCGCGAGGATGTTGGAAAAGAGCGCGCCGCCGGTCATCACGAGCACGATGTTGGCGGCGATCAGGATGAGGAAGAGCCGATCGTGAGCAACTGCCCGGAAGCCTGTTCCCCTGTCGCTCGCCGGCGCGGCGTTCGCGAGGCGAGGATTCGGGATCCCCGCGAGCACAACCAGCGCGAAGACAGCGAAGGTGAGGCCGTCGAAGAGGTAGAGCGCCTGGAACGCGCGGAGGTCATTTGCGGAAGCGACGATGAAGCCCGCGACCGTCGCGCCGCTGCCGAGACCGAAGTTGCCTGCGACTTCTGCGGCATGACCCGCTTCGACAACAGCGTGCTGCCGTCGTTCGGGCTACCGCGATCACTCCCGAGCCGGTAGCCAGCACCGGGCCGTGGAGAGGTTTCTGCGTGTGGCAATCAACACGTGGTGGGAGGACGACCCGGCGCAGCGGTACTGGATGCAGATCACAGACCGTGATCACCTGGCCGGGATGCTGCAAGCCCGAAGCTCATGCATCTGACAAGGGATTATGACCTCGTGAGCCAGGTACAGCCTGGCGATCGTTTTCTGCACTGGCAGACACGCGCGCCACGTGGGCTGGTGGGGTGGTCGGAAGTCGAGCTCATCAGCCTGATCGGCGAGCTGTCCACGCAGAGCGAGGAATTCCGCTGCCGCTGGGCCGCCCACGACGTGCGCTTCCACCGCACCGGCCGCAAGCGCCTCGTGCATCCAGTCGCCGGCACCCTCGACCTCGACTTCGAGGTGATGGAATTCCCCGCCCATCCCGGACTGACGATGCTGGCCTACACCGCGCCCGCCGGGACACCGACGGCCGACAGCCTCAGGATGCTCGCCAGCTGGGCCATCACGGCCGAGAAAGCCGGCGAACTGCCCGCCCACGCCTAGCCGCCGCTCCTGACGCTCGCTCGCGCGCTCAGGTGCGCAGGTGTTTGATATGGCCTCTCGGCAGCGGTCAGCGCGTCGATGAACAACTGGCTCACCCTCGGCCGGCCAGCATCCTCGATCAGCGTCCAGCCGCGCGCCGCCGAGCACCTTGCGCCGCTGGACCTGCCGGTCCAGCGGCGGGCTGGCTTGGTCCTCGTGGTCGGGTGGTCGTTGCTGGCGGCACTGGTGCGGGCGGTGCCCGTTGTAGTGGCCGGCGTACTCGCCCAGGACCGAGCGCAGGTGCCGCGACATGGGTCTGGAGCTGCGGCCCGCCGCCAAGATCTGCTGTCCGAGCGGGCTACGATCCGGTGCTCGGGGCGCGTCCGCTGCGCCGTGCGATCCAGCGCGAAATCGAGGACGCCTGTCAGAGAAGATTCTGTTCGGCGAGCTGACGGCCGGCCAGATCGTGATGGTCGATGTGGTGGGCGCCCGGCCCAGCAGTGAAGTTCGCGTTCAAGGGGGTGCCCAAGCCCGGCCAGGTGCCCGAGACGCCGCCCGCCGAGATCGCGAGCGAGACCAAGCTGGCCGCCTGCGGGGCTGACGGGCGCTTGGCCAACGGCGGGTAGCGCAGCGGTTAGCAGCCGCTCCCGGGGCGTTCTGCGTTCGCTGGCGCGCCTCCGACGGGGCCGCGATCTACCGGGGCCTGCCCTGGCGAGGGTTCGCCCGCAGGAGGTCACCACCCGGGCAGTGCTCCACCTGGGGGCGATTCGTCGAGTACCTCACCGCCGTCTACGGCCACGATCGGCTCTCCTCGGTGGTGCCCGGGGACGTGTCCGGCTGGCGGGACCACCTGGCGGGTGCCTGGGCCTTCCACGGTGAGCCACCACCCGGCCTAGCCGGTCCTGCTGGTCTGGCCCCGGACCACGCCATGCATCGCCACTATCGCGCCCGCGCCTCGCCGCCGCTACATCGGCCGGACTAGGCTCCAGGGCGCCTCTGCCGCGGCGAGGACCACCGCCTCGTACCATGTGGTGCGCTTTCGCCGAAGAACCACCTCGTGGAACGCGGTGAGCCGATCGAGATGGACACCAAGACCGGCGACATTCAGCCGCGTGTCGCTGAGCCCGCTTGCGTGCGAGGACGGGTCGGCAGTTAGCTGAAGGCGCCGGGAAGCGACTCTGGGTCGGGCCCTTCCGTGCGATTCGCCAGCGGGGTTATCAGACGCGCTGGGCTAGCATCGGAGGGCAGTTCCTGGTCACCGGAAATGGAGGGACCTGATGGCAGTGGCAGCGGCCGGGATCAGCGTGATGCGGCAGACGATGGACCGCCAGGCTGAGGCGCTGGCGGGGATCCTGGATGATGACGCCCCCGTCCTGGCCGTGGCCGAGCGGCTGCGCGGCCGCCGCGTGCTGGCGATCGGCACGGGAACGAGCTGGCATGCCGCCAGCCAGGCCGCCGTGCTGCTGCGCGCGGCCGGGGTCGATGCCTGCGCTGCCCAGTCGGCCGATGCCGCTGTCGGCGGCCCGCTTCCGGGCGCGGACGGCGCCTTGGTGGCCTTCAGCCACACGGGCGC
>DATKRM010000334.1:0-3043 GCA_035532195.1 Solirubrobacteraceae bacterium | reverse complement strand
CCGCCTGTGGTGGAGCTTCTCCCGGGAGCTCCCGGCCCTGGGCGAGGAGGGCACCGCGCGTCAGCGTTGGGGGATCGAGCGGTTCGCCGACCTCCTGGTCAGCCTGGTCGAATCGGGACGGCGAAATCAGCCTCAGCTGGGAGCCGGGCCGCTGTCCAAGGACCAGGCCATCATCATCGTCGGCGGCTTGCGTGAGCTGATCGTCAGCGCCTCCGAGCAGGGGCGGGATTTGAGCAAGCTCCGACCGGTGGCTGCGCAGACGATTATGGGAATCCTCACGGCCAGCGTCCTCACGGATGCAAAACTGAAGCCATGACGGCCACCGCCGCGCCCAAGCCGATCGCCGCCGATCAGGTGAGCTATCAGGACCTGTACGAGCGCTGGGAGCAGGGCAACTGGAGCGCGGCGGCCATCGACTTCGCCACCGACCGTGAGCAGTGGCGCTCGCAGTTCACCGAGCTGGAGCGCCGGGCCACGCTGTGGACGTACGCGATGTTCTTCCACGGCGAGGACTCGGTGGCCGACAACCTGTCGCCGTATATCGACGCCGCGCCCAAGGAGGAGCAGAAGTACTTCCTGGCCACGCAGCAGGTGGACGAGGTCCGCCACGCGGTGCTGTTTGCCCGGTTCATGCGTGAGGTGGCCGACACCGGCAGCGACACCGCGTCCTCGCTCAGCGCCACTGCGCCCGAGCTGACCTGGGGGTTCAAGCAGGTGTTCGGTCGGCTGGACAAGATGGCCGACGAGCTCCGCCGTGACCGGTCAAAGCCCAAGCTGGCCCAGGCGATCACGCTGTATCACCTGGTGGTCGAGGCCTCGCTGGCTCAGCCCGGCCAGCATCTGATCGAGGAGTCCCTGAAGCGGCGCGACGTGCTGCCGGGGTTCCGCGCCGGGATTCACAACGTGTCCCGCGACGAGCAGCGGCACATCGCGTTCGGGGTGAAGCTGATCGCCGACCTGGTCCGCGAGGACCCGGAGTGCGTGGCTGCGGTCGAGGAGCTGCTGCGCGAGATCCTCCCCTACACCGCGGCCGTGTTCGTGCCGCCCGGCTGGGACGAACGCTATGTCGAGGCGTTCGGGTTCACGCTGGAGGAGATCTTCGCCTACGGCGCCGACGCGCTCGAGGGACGGCTGCGGGCCGCCGGCCTGGATCCGCTGAGCATGCGCCTCGGGCTCCCGTTCGACCTGCCGCCGGACGAGCGGGCGCGGCGCGGCCTGGCCATGCTGCGGGCCGGCTATCTCGGCGCTCCCAACGGACCGGCCCGGATCGATCCCGAGATCACCGCGCTGCTGTTCGACGGGTTGCGGCGTCAATTCGACACGGCGCTGGCCCCCGACGCCACCATCCAGTGGGAGTTCAGCGACGCCGAGCCGTGGCAGCTGAGGGTGGAGCACGGGACCGCGTCGGTCCAGCCCGGACGGGCCGAGCATCCCGACCTGTTGTTCCGGTGCCGGCTTCAGGACTGGCTGGATGTGACCGCGGGGCGCAAGGACCCGGTGCGGGCCGTGCTCACCGGCAAGATTCGACCCAGCGGGCGGCTGCGAATGCTGCTGCGCACGCCCAAGCTATTCGCCTAGTTTGCCCCCTCTCTGGCGCGGCTGTGCTCGCGCTACTGGCCTCGGGCTGTGGCGGCGGCGGGGGCCCGAGCCCGGCGGCGACGGTGCTGGCGCGCCCCAGCCCGGCGCAGGCTCCCACGGCTCCGTCGACCCCCGCGCCGCCGCCCAAGCCCAAGCCACCGCCTCCGCCCCAGTACCCGCTCCTCGTCCCCGGCGCGCTGGGTTCGGCCAAGTCCCAGCTCGTCCCCGTGGTCCTGTGGCAGGGCCAGCCGGCGGCCAAGGTCGCCCGTCCGGACCCGAGCGTCACGCTGCTGTCGTTCGACCAGCAGCGGGTGAGGTTGAGGCTGCACGCCGGAACGGTCGACCCCGGCACCAGCGGCTGGCAGTTCGGGCCGGCCATCGCGGGGACCGAGGCCAAGCTGGCCGTGGCGGCGATCAATGGCGGCTTCCGCCTGAACGTCGGCGCCGGTGGTTTTGAAGCGTCCGGCCGGGTGGCCGTGCCGCTGCAGGACGGCCTGGGCTCGATCGTCACCTACTCCGATGGCCACACCGACATCGGGAGCTGGCACCACGGAGTCCCGGCACCGGGGCAGCAGGTCGAGTCGGTGCGCCAGAACCTGCAGCTGCTGGTCGATCACGGTCAGCCGGCCAGCAATGCGGACTGCCAGAGCTGCTGGGGAGCCACGCTGGGCGGGGTGGATGATCCGGCCCGCGCCGCGCTCGGCATCACCAGCGACGGATCCCTGGTCTGGGCCGCCGGCGAGCACCTCACCGTCTCCCACCTGGCGCAGGCGCTGGTGTCGGCCCACGTGCAGCGCGCGGTGGAGCTCGACATCAACCCGGAATGGGTCGCCGGATATGTCTTCGCCCACAATCAGCACGACGGCGCGCCCCACGCCGTGCCCGCCCTCCCCGACCAGCAGGGCATCCCCGGGCAGTTCCTGACGCCGTGGGTCCGGGACTTCTTCGCGTTCGAGGCGCGGTCGAGCTAGCGCGGCGCGCGGGGAGGCCGGCGGCGGCTCGTCTGGGCCGGCCGGCGCCGCTCCGGCTGGACCTTCTCGCTGCGGCGCAGCCGCCTGACCTGCTCCACCGGGTCGCGGCGCCCGGGCCGGAGCCGAGCCCACGCCCACCCGAAGAACAGGCTCAGGAGGATCAAGATGAAGGCCACCAGCCCGATCACCCCCACCAGTGCCAGGCCCGGGCTCAGGACCACCACCAGGACGGCCGCGAGCACGGCCACGCCGAAGTCGAACAGCAACGCGCGTCGTCGACTCATATGGGAAGCCTCCGGAAGATCGCTCGGGGGAGATGGCGCAGCACCGAGAACACCAGCCGCAGGCGGGACGGAACCCACACCGTGTGAGCGCCGGTAGCCAGCGCCGCCACGGTCGCCTCGGCCACGGCCTCGGCGGTGGTGGCCATGGGCGCCACCTCCAGGCCCGCGGTCATCCGGGTGGTAACGAATCCGGGGCGCACCACCAGCACG
>DATKRM010000333.1:0-8556 GCA_035532195.1 Solirubrobacteraceae bacterium | reverse complement strand
GAAGTCCTCGGCCATCGTGATCTGCACACAGGCCAGGTGGTTACGGTTCCACACCGGCTCGAGCAGCGAGTTGGCGAACCGCAGGTACAGGATCTCGTCCAGGCCCATCTTGCCCAGGAAATGGTCGATCCGGTAGATCTGCGACTCATCCACGTACTTGTGCAGATCGGCGGCTAGGGCGCGGGCCGACTCCAAGTCGTGGCCGAACGGCTTCTCGACCACCACCCGCTGGCCTTGGGAGAGCAGGCCCGCCTGGGACAGGCCGGCCACCACGGTGGCGAACAGCGACGGCGGGATCTCCAAGTAGAACGTCGGGTTGCCGCAACCCTCCAGGGCCTGGACGACGCGAGTGAACGTGTCGGCCTGCGCGAAGTCACCGCTGACGTAGCGGAGCCGGTCGGCAAACCGCGTGAACACGTCATCGTCGATCGTCTCGCCCGACTCCTGGATGGCCTGGCGCGCCCGCTGGCGTAGGTCCTCGACCGTGATGTCATCGACCGCGACGCCGATGATCGGGCAGCTGAGGAGTCTCCGCTTCTCCAGGCGGTACAGCGACCGGAACGTCATCTTGCGGGCCAGGTCGCCGGTGATGCCGAACACGACCAGGGCGTCGGCCACCGGCTTCTCAGGCATGGAGGTCATCGGGCCGGGACGCTACTGCCTCGGTGCCCGGCGCCGCTGTTCCGGCGCCTCGCGCGGCCCCGGAGCCGCTTGGCCAGGGCCACGTCCGCGGCGGCCGGAGCCCCGGCGTCGCGCCCGGTCTCCACCACGCACGGGAGATCCTGAAAGCGGGGCTCGGCCAGGAACGTCGTGCACCCCGATTCGCCCAGCTCGCCCTGGCCCAGCCCAGCGTGGCGGTCACGGTTGGCCCCCAGCGGGACCATCGAATCGTTGAGGTGCAGCGAGCCCAGGCGGCCGAGCCCCAACGCGCGGTCGCATTCATCCACGGTCGCGGTCACTCCCTGGGGCGTCTTGACGTCATAGCCCGAGGCGTACAGGTGGCAGGAGTCCAGGCAGATCCCCAGCCTCCCGTCGCCCCCGGCCGCCTCCAGCAGGGCGGCCAGCTCAGCGAACGAGCGCCCGAGAGTGCCCCCGGCGCCCGCGGTGTTCTCCAGGTGAAGCGGACAGCCTTCGGACGCTGACAGGGCCTCACGGATGGTCTTACCGGCCTGCTTGATCGCCTTGGGCACGTCGCCGGTCTTGGCTGATCCGGGGTGGAGCACTACGCCCGCCGCTCCGATCGCCTGTCCCACCCGCAGGGACTGAACCAGCGAGACCCGCGACTTGGCGCGGATCTCCCGATCCTCGGAGGCGCAGTTGACCAGGTAAACCGCGTGGATCAGCACGGCCCCGATGCCACTGCCTTCCAGCGCCTGGGCAAACCCGGCGAAGTCGTCCGCGCCGTAGGCCGTGGGACGCCACATGCGCGGAGATTGGTTGAAGATCTGGATGGCCTCGCAGCCACGCTCGCGCCCGCGGGCCACCGCCTTGTCCAGCCCGCCCGCGTTGGATACGTGGGCGCCGATTAGCATCCGGGTCGATTTTTCATGCGCGTTCGCTTCGCTCCATCGCCCACCGGCGCCCTGCACATCGGTGGCGCCCGCACGGCTCTGTACAACTGGCTGCTGGCCCACGGTCCGGCCGCGGACGGAGGCCAGGCCGGGGACCGGGCGGGGATCCTAATCCTGCGGATCGAAGATACCGATCGCGAGCGCTCCACCCCGGAGAACGTGGACCAGATCCTCGACGCGCTGCGCTGGCTCAACCTCGACTGGGACGAGGGCCCCATCTTCCAGTCCGAGCAGGCGGGGCGTCACGCCGAGGCACTGACCCAGCTGCTCGAGGCAGGCCACGCCTACCGGTCCGCCGCCACCGCGGACGACGTCCGTGCGTACAAGGAGCGCCACGGATCCGACCGCGGCTTCCGAGGCCAGCCTGAGGATCAGGGCGCGGTGCGGCTGCGGGTGCCCGACGAGGGCGAGACCGTGGTCGACGACTTGATCCGCGGCCAGGCCCGGTTCCCCAACGCGAGCCTGGACGACCCGGTGATCGCCCGGGCCGACGGCTCGGCGCTCTACAACTTCGCGGTGGCGATCGACGACCTGGACGCCGGCATCACCCACGTGGTCCGCGGCGAGGACCACCTGTCCAACACCCCCAAGCAGCTGCTGGTGTTCGAGGCGCTGGGGGCGGAGCCTCCCCGGTACGCGCACCTGCCGCTGCTGCTCGGGCCGGACGGCCGCAAGCTGTCCAAGCGCCACGGCGCCGCCTCGGTGCAGGAACTACGGGAGGCCGGCTACCTACCTGAGGCGGTGGACAACTACATCGCGTTGCTGGGCGCCGGGTTCGCCTCTGATGAGGAGCACTTCAGCCTCGATGAGCTGGCGGCCCGCTTCCGCCTCGAGCGGGTGTCCAAGAACCCGGCCGTGTTCGACGAGCGCAAGCTCCGGCACATGAACGGCCGCTGGCTGCGAGAGCTGCCCCCGGCAGAGCTGGTGCGGCGCCTGGAGGAGTTCACCGGACGCCAGGACCTGGACGGCGCGGTGGAGATCGCGGCCGAGAAGATCCAGACGCTGAACGAGTTCTGGCCGTTGGCCCGGTTCTTCTTCGAGGGCCCGACGGATGACGCGGCGGCGTTCAACCGCGTACTTGGCTCGCCTGAGGCGCTCGAGACGCTGCGGGCCGCCCGGGAGGCGCTGGCCGGGTTGGAGCCGTTCACCGTAGAGAGCGTGGAGGCGGCGCTGCGGGGCTTGGTGGAGGCACGGCAGGTCAAGCCGGGGGCCGTGTTCCAGCCCGTCCGGGTGGCCATCGCCGGCACCACGGTGTCCCCGGGGATCTTCGAGAGCGTCGCCCTGCTGGGGCGGGAAGAGACGCTCCGGCGCATCGATCAGGCACTCGAATAAGCGTCCACCACGGAGGTCTAAACCTCAACCAGATTCCTGCCGATAGAGGACGTGCGCAGGGAATTGCGCGGGAACTCTTTCTCCCGATACGTGGCTTCCAACTCTGGATCGAGTGACAAACCTATGGCAACACTAGCTGCTGTTCCGGCGCCTCCCACCGACCCGTACGCGGGACGGGAGCGCCATCACAACGAGGGACATGGGCGACGGCTGACAGCCGCCTTTGAGGCGCTAGAGGCGTTTCCGGCGCTGGTCGAGTCGCGCAACCATGTGCTGCGGTTGTTCGAGTCAGGCCAGCCGTCCCCGGCTGATGTGGTGTCCGCCGTGGAGAGCGACGTGGCACTGGCCGTGACCGTTCTCCGGCTGGCCAACCAGGTTGACTCAAAGGCCCGCGGGCGCGTCGAGAGCGTGGTCAAAGCGGTCGAGGTGCTCTCGCCCGAGGGCGTGCGCAAGATCGCCACCCGGGCCCGCACGTTTGATTTCTTCCAGCGCAGCACCCTGTGGAAGGGAATGCCCGAGCGCTTCCGCCTGCACGCGATCGCCACCCAGCGGGGCGCCGACCGCTTGGGCCGCGAGCTGGGCTACGCCTCACGCGACCGGCTGATGGTCACCTCGCTGCTTCACGACATCGGCAAGCTGGTGCTGGTCCACGCGTATCCCGGGTACCCGCGACAGGTGCACGGCGCCGCCCGCACCCCGGAAGAGCGGTTGGTGGCCGAGCGCCGTGAGCTGGGCGTCGATCACGCCCTGGTCGGCGGCGTCCTGGCCCGGCGCTGGAACCTGCCCAAGACGATCGCCAGCGTGATCGAGCGCCACCACTCCGACGAGATGACCGACGAGACGGCGCTGGTCCGCCTGGCGGACATGCTGGCCCACTACTCGCTGGGCACCACAATTTCGCCGGCCGAGATGCTGAAGGTGGGACGCGGCATCGGCGTGACCCCCAACCAGCTGCGGGCGGTCATGTATGACATGCCGCTGTCTGGCGCCTCGACCGGCCCCCGGCGTATCGACCCCTGCCCGATGTCCGCTCGCGAGCTGGAAGTGGTTCGCCGCCTGGCTCAAGGCATGGTCTACAAGCAGATCGCCGGCGAGCTGGGGCTGAGCACCAGCACCATCCGGACCCATCTGCACAACATCTACGGCAAGCTGGGCGCGCGTGACCGGGCCCAGGCCGTGTTGATCGCCACCGAGCGCGGCTGGATCTGAGAAGGGCGGGACACGTTCCGTAAGCGCGCCTGCGCTTCGCGCGAGCGCTTCCGGAACGCGCACCCGCCCGTCCGTTAGCCTGGCGTCGTGCGCTCTCGCGCAGATCGACCGCTCGGGCTTGCACCTGCCACCGTCCTTGACTACCGGGAGCTGGCGCGCCGGAGGCTGCCGCGCCAGCTGTTCGACTACGTCGACGGCGGTGCCTACGAGGAGTCCACGATGCGGGCCAACTGCGCCGATCTGGAGCGGCTGCGCCTGCGCCAGGTAGTGATGCGGGACGTGTCCGAACGCGATCCCGCGGTGCAGGTCCTGGGCCAGCAGCTGGCCATGCCGGTGATCCTGGCCCCCGTGGGGCTGGGCGGGATGATGGCCCGCCGGGCCGAGGTCCAGGCCGCCCGAGCCGCCGAGGCGGCCGGCGTGCCGTTCACCGAGTCGACGGTGTCGATCTGCAGCATCGAGGAGGTAGCCCGGTCGACCTCGACCCCGCCGTGGTTTCAGCTCTACGTGATGCGCGACCGCGGCTACGCCCAGGACCTGATGGCCCGGGCCCAGGCCGTGGGCTCGCCGGTGCTGCTGCTCACGGTCGACCTGGCGGTGCCCGGGGCCCGGCACCGCGACACCCGTAACGCCGTGGTCGGCCGGGCGCCGGCCTGGGCGAAGATTCTGCGTGGACTCGACCTGATCAGCCACCCCAGGTGGGTTCGCGACGTGCCGGTAGGTGGGCAGCCGCTGACGTTCGGGAACCTGGAGCAGGCCGTACCCGGCGCCCGCTCGCCCGCCGCCTTCCGCCAGTGGGTGGACGCGCAGTTCGACCCCAGCGTCACCTGGGAGGACATCGACTGGGTCCGCCAGAACTGGCCCGGCAAGCTCGTGGTCAAGGGCGTGCTCGACCCCGAGGACGCCCGGCGTGCGGTGGAGGTGGGAGTCGACGGGATCGTGGTGTCAAACCACGGAGGACGCCAGCTGGACGCCGTCCCGTCGACGGCGGCGGCGCTGCCGGACATCGTGGATGCGGTGGGCGATCAGGTCGAGGTGCTGGCCGATGGCGGCGTGCGCACGGGGTTGGACGTGGTCAAGCTGGTGGCGCTGGGGGCGCGCGCGGTGCTGATCGGGCGGGCCTGGGCCTGGGCGGTGGCCGCGCGGGGCGAGCCCGGAGTGCGCCACGTTCTGAAGGTGATGAAGGCCGACATCGACGTGGCCCTCGCCCTGATGGGGCAGAACTCGGTCACGGCCGTCGATCGGAGCGCGCTGTACACCGGCGAAAGTCCGGCGCTGGGGCCCGTGCCATGATCGATCTGTGATCTCGATCACCACCAAGTCGCCATATGCCCTGAGCGCGCTGGTGGAGCTTTACCGCTATGGCGACCGGGCTCCGGTGCCGATCTCCGAACTGGCGCGCCGGCGGGGCATCCCGGTGCAGTTTCTGGAGCAGCTGTTCGCCGGCCTGCGCCGGGCTGGGATCCTGCGCTCCCAGCGTGGGGTGCGGGGCGGCTACGCGTTCGCCCGCCCGGCCACCGAGATCACCGTCCTGGAGGTGGTCGACCTGCTCGACGGGCCGCTGGGTCACGGAGCCGACGGAGTGTTCGCCGAGGCCGCCGGAGCCGCCCGCGCCGTGCTGGCCGGCTCGACCGTGGCCGACGTGGCCGACGCCGAAGCGCGGACGTCGGGCGCGGCCATGTACCACATCTAAATGCGGCTGAGGATCTGACGCGCGCCTGACGGATCGGACGCTAGAGTCGCTGGCGATGAAGAGCGGCATCCGAGCAGTGTTGGGGGGACTGGGGATTGCTGGAGCCGTCGGGCTCGCCGCCGCGCCCTCGCTGGCCGCGGGCGCCGGTCCGGGGCCTCGGGTGCGCCTGGGTGGGCCGCCACCGGTCTCCGCACACGCGGCCGACGTGGGTGGGCTGTCGCCCGGCGCCCTCATTCACTTCACGGTGGCCCTGAAGCCGCGCACTGGCTTGGCCTCGTTTGTCCAGCAGGTTTCCGACCCGGCCTCGCCCCGGTACCGCGCGTACCTGACTCCGGCCCAGTTCGGCCAGCGGTTCGGGGCCACCCGGGCCCAGTTGGCTGCGGTGGAGGCCTCGCTGCGGACCCACGGACTCGAGCCGGGCCCCGTGTCGGTGAACCGGCTGTCGATACCCGTGACCGCGAACGCCGGAACGGTCCAGCGCGCGTTCGCGCTGTCGTTGCGCCGGGTGCGCCTGCTCAGCGGACGCACCGCCGTCGTGCCGAACGCCGCGCCCGCGGTGGACGCTCCGATCGCCGGCGACGTACAGGCGATCGTCGGGCTGAGTAGCGTGGCCGCGCCGCGCCCCCTGCTGGCCCGCCGGACACCGAGCGCCCGGGCCGGGCAGTCGCTTCCCCGCGCGCGCGGCCACGTGGCCACCGGCGGCCCGCAGCCGTGCGCGGACGCCACCTCGGCCGCGTCGGGCGGCGCCTACACGGCCGACCAGATCGCCTCGGCCTACCGCTTCTCAGGCGTGTATGGGGCGGGCAACCTGGGCCAAGGCCAGACGATCGCAATGTACGAGCTGGAGCCCAACGACGGGAACGACATCGCGGCCTACCAGTCCTGCTACCGGACCAGCGCCCCCGTCAACTACGTCCCGGTGGATGGCGGCGCGGGCTCGGGTGCGGGGAGTGGTGAAGCGGCGCTCGACATCGAGATGGCCATCGGACTGGCGCCCAGGGCGACGATCCTGGTCTACCAGGGGCCGAACTCCAGCTCGGGCACCGCCGGCTCGGGTCCGTTTGACACGTTCAGCGCGATCATCAACCAGAACCGAGCCCACGTGATCTCAACCTCCTGGGGCTCGTGCGAGCCCGACAACGGAACGGCCGCGGCCAACGCCGAGAGCAACCAGTTCCAGCAGGCTGCCGCCCAGGGGCAGACGATCCTCGCCGCATCGGGCGACTCCGGCGCCGAGGACTGCTTCACCTCCACGCCGCCCAACCCCACGCCGGCCGTCGATGACCCGGGCAGCCAGCCCTATGTGACCTCGGTCGGCGGCACCACGCTGAGCGGCCTCGGGCCTCCGCCCGCGGAGACGGTGTGGAACGGCGGAGGCAACCCGCTGGCCCTCGCCGGCACGTCGTCCGGCTCCTCGGGCGGCGGCGTGTCGCAGATGTGGAAGATGCCGCCCTACCAGGCCGGCGCGGCCGGGTCGCTCAACGTCGCCCAGGCCAACTCGTCGGGGTCGGTGTGCAACGCGTCCGCTGGCCTGTGCCGGCAGGTGCCTGACGTCGCGGCCGACGCCGACCCCGGCACCGGCTATGTGATCTATTGGAACGGCTCGGGGAGCGATCCCACCTCGACCGCGGGCTGGCAGGTGGTGGGAGGGACGAGCGCCGCGGCCCCGCTGTGGGCTTCGCTGCTGGCGCTGGCCAACAGCTCGGCGGCCTGCCACGGCTCGCCGGTCGGATTTGCCAACCCGACGCTCTACCAAGTCGCCGGGGCGGCCTATGGCGCCAACTTCAACGACATCACCTCGGGGAACAACGACTTCACCGGCACCAACGGCGGGCGCTATCCGGCCGGGCCGGGATACGACATGGCCACGGGCCTGGGAACGCCGAACGCGGCTGGGCTGGCTGCCTCGTTGTGCCCGGCCACGTTCCGGATCAACAACCCCGGCCGGCAGATGACCGCCGTCGGCCAGAGCGTGGCGCTGCAGCTCTCGACCACCGCTGGTACGGGAGTCGTGTACGGAGCCTCAGGCCTCCCGCCCGGCCTGTCGGTGAACAGGGCGGGCCTGATCACCGGAAAACCCCAGAAGGCGGGGACGTTCACGGTTGGCGTGGTGGCGGTCGACCGGGCGGGCGCAGTTCGAGGTACGGCGTTCGTCTGGCAGATCACCGGGCCCCCCGGCGTCAGCGGCGGCGGGCTGCGCGGGCTGAGCTCGCGGCCCCGGCTCCAGCTCACCGTCGCCACGGCCGGCGGGGCTGTGGCATTGAAGTCCCTGGTCCTGAACGCTCCCACCGGCCTGCGATTCGTGCCGGGGCGCGGGCGGGTGATCCTGCGCGGACCCGGCGGTCGCCCGGTCGGGGCCAGGTTGCGGGTCCGCGGCGGCCGGCTGCAGATCTTCCTCACCAAGCCGCAGACCCGGGTGAGCGTGGTGGTCGGCTCAGGCGGGCTGGTCGCCTCACGCGGACTGTCGTCCCGGGCCCGCGGCCGCCGTCCGGTGTCGGTCGTGTTCAAGCTCACCGTGACCGATGCAAACGGCCTGCAAACCACGCTGCGGCTCCGGGTCAAGTCGCGGCGCTAGCTGGCCGATACCTCGGGCGTGGCCCCAAAGCGCGCACACCTGGCCGCCTGCTTGGCCGCAGCCCTGTGCGCGGTGGCCGCCAGCTCCGGCCCGGCCGCGGCCAAGCACAAGCCCAAGGCCGGGTACATCGGGGGGCTGTATTCGGGGACAGTCGTTCAGACGGCTCCGATTCCCGGCGA
>DATKRM010000332.1:0-13306 GCA_035532195.1 Solirubrobacteraceae bacterium | reverse complement strand
CGGTGGTTGCCATGGACGGTGCTGATGGTGGCGGCGTGTGGTCTAGCCGTTGCGGTCCGAGCCGTGGCATTACCGCTGATCGTGGTTCTCGCGGTGTGGCTCGCCCTGGTACGGCCTACCGCGATCCGGCGCTTCCTTCCGGCCGCTACGCCCTGGCCGTGAGCGCGGCCTTATTGGGGATCTACGTCGTGGATAATCATTCCCGCACTGGGGTCTGGGGGCTGACGAAGGCCGACGCGTTTAACCCTTACCTTCGGGTAGCCAGCTTTGCCCACTGCGTGGGGTGGCGGCCGCCGGTCGGAACCCAACCTCTGTGCTCGCGGCGGGTTCCTCCAGCTGCACTTTGGAAGCCGGGGCCGTTTGTGTGGGCCTGCCTGTCGGACCCAGGGGTGTGCCAGTTCGGAGACCCGCCCGATGCCAACAGCAAACTCAGCGCGTTCACCCAAGCCGCGATTTGGCATCAGCCCGGGGACTACCTCTCCGCGGTCACAACAGATGTCAGCCGTTTTATCGCCCCACCGCGCGGCGCCTCACAGGGTGACCTGCTGCGGCTACTTCACAGTTCGTTTTGGGTACCGCCGAACGTCCACGAGATGGCTTCCTATTACTCTGAGCGAAGCGCAGCCAGCACAGCCTCGTCGGCTCCCGTCGCCTACGCACTCGCCGTCCACTCCACCGGCGCCACGATCGCCATCCTTATCATCCTCGGACTGGCTTCTGTTCCGTTATGCCAAGGGCGCGAACGCGCCATGACCGTCCTGCTGGCAGCCACCGGGCTGACGCTTCTTGTGGCCTCAGTGGCTACCGCCACATACCAGCCACGGTTCGCCTTACCAGCCTTGGCTCCGCTCTCCGCCGCGAGCGCCCTCGCGCTCAGCGGCGCGATCACACGGATCCACGAGCGTCGCACCCGCCCGTCAGGCGCCACTGGTGGGTCGCGCCGGTAAGGAGGGCCGGGCGCCGACGAGTGGGGTGCCTGGGCCTCGCCGGAAAAGGTGTGGGCCTTGGTGCGCACGGCAGCTTCGGAACGGGACGTGCGATTAGCGGTTTCTCACCGTCCGCTTATGGCCTTCTTGCGCAGATCGCCGATCGTTGCTAGGGGTATGAGTCCGAGCACGAGTAGACGTGACGCGGGGATCCAGCTGATCTCCCGGATCAACCGGTGGATGATCGCCACGGCGGTCGCCTTCGCGGGGGTGATCTCGGTCGTGGCCGACAAGTCGTTCCAGGGTCACACGGCCACCGCGGCGACCACCTCGGGCACGCAGTCCTCGAGCTCGACGGGGTCGAGCTCGAGCAGCGGCTCGCTCGAGCAGCCGGCCCAGGCACCGTCCTCGGCCCCGGCGGCACCGGCATCCTCGCCGGTCGTGTCGGGCGGCTCCTGAACTGAGGGCGATGAGCGTCGTTGCCGCCGCAGGACCGTCGGCCTATTGGTACCTGACCCGGGGGACGGGCACGGTCACGCTGATCCTGCTGACGCTGAGCGTGGCGCTGGGCGTTGCCAACGTGCGCCGGTTGCGCACCGAGAACGTGCCGCGCTTTGTGCTCGATGCGGTCCACCGCAGCGTCTCGCTGTTGGCGATGGCGTTCCTGGTCATCCACATCCTTTTCTCGGTGCTCGACAGCTTCGCGCCGATCCGGCTGATCGACGCGGTCATCCCGTTTGCCGGCGTGTACCGGCCGCTGTGGCTCGGCCTTGGCACGGTCGCGTTCGACCTGATGCTGGCCGTCACCGTGACGAGCCTGGTCCGCCGCCGTCTCGGCTACCGCGCGTGGCGGATCGTCCACTGGGCCTCGTACGCCTCCTGGCCTGTGGCGCTCCTGCACGGACTGGGCACCGGCAGCGACACCAGGCAGGGCTGGATGCTCGTGATCGTGGGCGGTTGCGTGATCCTGATGGTCGTCGCCGTCGTCGCGCGGGCAACGGCAGGCTGGCCCGACCACCTGGGTGGCCGCGTGCCCGCTCTGGGCGCCTCCGCGCTCGTGCCGCTCGGGCTACTGATCTGGCTGCCCGGCGGTCCCCTCGCCGCCGGCTGGGCCAAGCGGGCGGGGACGCCGGCGTCGCTGCTGCGCGCGGCCGCCACCAGCTCGCCCACCTCGAGCGCGCCGTCTAGCTCCTCGTCGGCCACCCCGGGCGGCTTCACCGCCCGCGCGAGCGGGACCGTCCAACAGGGATCGATCGGAGATGGCGTCTACGGCGTGGACATCTCGCTGTCGCTGTCGGGTCACCAGCTCAACGCGCTGGCCATCCACCTGCGCGGCAAGCCGCTCGACGGCGGGGGCCTCGAGATGACCTCGAGTGAGGTCTCGCTCGGCACGAGCTCGAATCCCGGCGCTTATCGCGGCGCGGTGACCTCGCTTCAGGGAAGCAATATTTCCGCCCAAGTCAGGGACCCGAGCGGCCATGTGCTCAACCTGGTGGCGGAGCTCCAGATCGATCCGGGCAATGGCTCTGCCTCGGGGACGGTGACCGCGAGGCCGTGAGCGCCGCACCGCCCGCTCTTCCACGGTTGTTGCTGGGGGTCGGCGATCACTCGACCGTCGACCTTCAGGGCCATCTCGATCTCCACGGCTCGATGCCCGACCTGCGACGGATCTCCTCGGGGCAGCTGATCGAGCTGGTGGCTGCGGCCGGCGTTCGCGGGCGCGGTGGCGCGTCGTTCCCCGTGGCGGTCAAGCTGCGCTCGGTGGCCTCACGGCGGTGGCAGAAGATCGTCTTGGCCAACGGCGCCGAGGGGGAGCCCGCGAGTAAGAAGGACCGCGTGCTGCTGCGCGAGCGCCCGCATCTGGTGCTCGACGGGATCTCGTTGGCCGCCGGCGCGGTCCGGGCCCGTGAGGCGATTGTGGCGGTCGCGCAGGATGACGAGCGCGGCCTGCGCGGCATCGCTCGCGCCATCGAGGAGCGGACGCGCGCGAGGATGCCCGAACCCCGCCTGTCCGTGCTCCCTGTTCCCGCTCGCTACATCTCAGGCCAGGAGACCGCCCTGGTCAATCTCGTCAATACGGGCACCGCGCTGCCCACTTTCGGCACACGGCCGTTCGAGCGCGGGGTGCGACAGCGACCCACGCTGGTCCAGAACGTCGAGACGCTGGCTCACCTGGCCCTGATCGCTCGCCACGGAGCCGGCTGGTTTCGCGAGCTGGGCACCGCTGAGGATCCGGGCTCGGCGCTGATCACGCTCTCAGGGGCGGCGCGCGCACCGGGCGTGTACGAGATCGAGCAGGGGATGCCACTGGCCGACCTGCTCGAGGACGCCGGTGCTGCGCCAGCGCCGCGCGCTGTTCTGATCGGCGGGTATTTCGGCGCCTGGATCGACGGGACCGAGATCGAGCGCGTGCTGCTCGACCGCGAAACGCTGGCCGCGTTCCGCGCGTCGCTGGGGGCCGGGATCATCGTCGTCCTCGGCCCCGACAGCTGTGCGGTCTCCGAGACGGCCCGGGTGGCCAAGTACTTCTCCGCGGAAGGCGCCGGTCAGTGCGGGCCGTGCGTCAACGGGCTGGCTGCAGTGGCCGACACGATCGCGCGCATCCAGGCCGGGACGGCTCCACATGGCGCGTTGGCCGACCTGAACCGTTGGTGCTCGGAGCTGCCAGGGCGCGGGGCCTGCGGGCATCCGGATGGGGCGGTGCGATTCGTCTCAAGCGCGCTACGGGTCTTCGCGTCAGAGTTCGAGGCCCACGCGCGGCGAGGACGCTGCGAGCTGTGCCACGCGCCTGCGGTGCTGCCGACGCCGCGGTCGGACCGGCTGCCGCGGGCGGCCTGAGGCGGACGCACCGCAACAGCTGGGCGCCGGCGATGGCGCCGCTGCTGCTAGGGGCATGGCATCTCAGCTCGTCGCGCGACGATGACTGCGCGTCCCTCCGCGAGCGCGTGCTCAGTGTCCGGCATAGGCGACACAAGTTCGAGACCCACCGGCGGTTGAACGGGCGCGTCTGCCATGGTGGCAATAGTCTGCGCGGCCACATCGGCTTGCTGTGCGGCGATCCCTCCGTGTTTGATGGGAAAGTCGGTCGCGTCACCGGCGGCAAATACGTTCGTCAGCCCTCGCTCGCGGCAGAGCGGATCGATCGACAGCAAGCCACCCGAAGCCTGCTTGGGGGCGGGGATCTCATTGGGCGTGAGCGACTGACGTGCGGCCTCCTCCGCCGGCTGATGCTCATCGCGCTCTGCTGCGCCGCCCAGGCCTCACTTGCATTTCGGAGGCGGGGGGTCATGACCTCGCGTTACGTACCCAAGCCCAGTGCGCGTGCTCGTCGCCACCGGCAGTCCGTTGCGCCAGTCGATCTCGAGTGACTCCTTGGTGCTGCGGAGCGCGGGCAGGTAAGCGACGGGCCTGAAGCTCTGGGCGCTGAGTACGTCTCCAGAATCGCCTACGTAGACAAAGCATCCGCTGCGGCTGATCTGAATCCAACCATCCCCTGTCAATGAGTGAGCAAGCCTGATGTCCACGATTCGTCTCGGCCTCTGCAGCGGCACTCGGCTTACGTCGAACACGTGCACATAGCCGTTCGGGGAGTCGAGCACCCACAGCTGGCGCTCGTTCGGAGTGATGGAGATCCCGTGACTCGGTGCCGAGAAGGGGAAGGTCGCCGAGTTCAGCGAGAACCGGGGGCCGAAGCCGATCGTGAAGAGGACACGGCCGGCTCTGATGCTGCTCACCTGGAAGCCGAGCAAGCCAGTTGCGGTCGTATAGGCGATGGTTTCACGCCCGTTGATCGTGAGTGGCCTAACGCCCGCCTTGAGCGGCCCAATCCGCTTGACCACGCGATCCGTCGCGGTGCTCGCCACCTCAAGAAAGGGCCAGTTCCGACCCCCGAGGTACACCCGCTTTCCACTCAGCCCGACGATCGTCTCGTGAGGCGACATGCCTCCGTTGATCGATCCGATCACGTTCCCTGACCGCGCAGCGATCACACTCCAGACACCATCGCGTGACCCCTCGCCATCAGGCATGTAGATCCGAGTCCCGGATGGATCGATGGCCATACTGTCGATGCCCCGGGAGTAGGACCGGTTGTACACCACCGAACCAGCAAGGAGGTTGTACGCCAGCAACCGGCCAGTGGTGCCCGGCCCGCCGAACGCGCCATAGCTGACGTACAGCATGTGCGTTCGCGGACTCGCCGCGACCCCGCGAACGCCTTTGACTCCTGGCAGCCGAACCAGCTGCACAAGCCGATGGCCGTGGTCGATGTCATACACATACATGGCTCCATCTGGGAACACGTACTCGTAGTGGCGCGCCACCCCCGAGGACAGCGATGCGGCCTGGGGACGATGTGCCGTCACCCCGGCCGCCGTGAACGAGACGTGCGTCGCCGCGCTGAAACCGCGCGCGCCGGCCGCACACCCCGCGACAACACAAACCACCCCAAGGGCCACCGCGATCACCGCCTTACGACGCAGCATCACTGCCCTCTGGCGTCGACTCCGCAACCTCGAACGATCGTATCGAGATCCCCAGGGCCGCAAACACGGATTAGTACCGGGTCGCCTTCCGCGCGCTGAACCCGCTCAAGCGCGCCACGCTGGACCGCTTAGCGGCCCTCCAGGACGGACGCAGCTGAGCGAAAGGCGGCGACCGGTTAGCTGTCCGTGGACTTGACCATCACCGGGGCGCTGTCCTTCCCGTCGATCTCGTAGTAGATGCCGGGGGAGGTCTGGAATTTCCCGCTGATGTTGTTGTGCAGATGCGAGCGGTTGAAAGTCAGCGCGCCCCAGCCAGCGTCCACAACGTCGAAGACGCCACCGCCGCCTTCTCTGGCGCTGTTGTTATCCATCACGGTGCCGGCGATCAGCGCGTTGTCGTCCTTGCCGTCGAGGTAGATCGCCCCGCCGCTGCCGCCGCCCGGCGATCCGCGTGAGGCCGGGTTGGCCCCCCAGCCGATGGCTTTGTTGTTCGTGAACTCGCCGTTGAGGATGTCCCACTGGACGCTGATGCTGCTCAGCGCCCCGCCGTTAGAGCAGCGGCCGCCGCGAAACGTGTCGTCGGTGATGTATACGGGACGGTTCTCGTACTGGGCCAGGGCACGGATCGCGCCCCCGCCGAGATCCGGACCGTAGGTGTAGCAGCGGTTATCGAGGAACTGCGAGTTGACCGCCCTGAATTGGCCGCCCTCGACGTAGATGGCCCCCCCGCCGTCGACCCCGCCATACCAGCACTTCGGGATGTTGGCCGTGCAGGTTGCCTGATGTGCGCCGTTGTAGCCGTCCTCGAAGGTGATGTTCTGCACGACGATCCGCGGATACGGCTGGTTGACGCAGTCATCGGTTGACCAGGTGCCGGCACACGTGTCCGAGTACAGGATTCGGCGCTTGCCGCCTCCACTCAGGCTGATCAAGCCGCCGCCGTCCAGCACGACCGAGCGCCGGGTCTTGATCACGCGGACGGTCGTGGTCATCACGATCGTCACGGGGCTGGGCCCGCAGTTGAAGGTGATCATGCCGCCCGCGGCAACGTCGCGCACCACGGCGGCCGACGTGCAACTAGCCGGGCTGCCGTTGCCGATCACGTGGTCGGGATGCCTGGTATTGACCGCGCGCCCGGCGGGCGGCACATAGAAGTGACCCTCGGGGTTGCCGGAGTCGGACACCACTGCTGCGGACGTTGTCCCGACCCCCGAGGTCGTGGCGTACGGCGCGGGCGCCGCCGCGGCCGGCATCACATCGTGCCCGATGATGAGCGCGCCGACCAGCCCCACGGTGACGACCACCCGCCGTATGGCACCCGCACCCAGGACTTGAGCCGTGTGGTCAGCTAGCTGCCGAATTGGGGTTCACGATCCGGCCGAGCCCATCCCATGCGAACGCGACTTGTTGCGCGACCACTTCCTCCCGGGTCAGGTCCGGGTTCTCTCGCCACCACTTCGCCACCTGCTCCGCCGATCCGGAGATGGCGTGGGCGTAGGCCTCACGCGTCTGCTGGTCGGCGTGCGGGGCGATGGCCGCGATCAGCTGCGCGATCTGCACCACGGTGGCGAATCTCAAGCGCGTGATCTCCCTCGCCCCTGGCCCGCTCAGCTCGGCTCCCCCGAACAGAACCGCCCAGCGCTGGCCGCGCCGCTCCACGAACTCGAAGTAGGCGTTCGTCCCCAACTCCACCATCTCCCTCGCGCCCCGGGCGCCCGCTGTGGCATCGAGGATCATCTGCTCCAACTCCTCGCGCGCGCGGCGCAGGCAAGCGAGGTAGAGGCTCTCCTTATCCTTGAAGTGCGCGTACACGATCGGGCGTGAGACGCCGGCCAGCCTGGCGATCTCCTCGATCGACAGGCCGTCGTATCCATGCTCGGCCAGCTGCTCCTCGGCCAGGTCGAGCAGCTGACGCTCCCGGACCGCCCGAGGCACTCTGCCGTGGCGATACCCGTCGACCCGTGGTGCGGGCCGGTCCTCCTCGCCCAGGCTTTCTTGGCCCTGCTCGGGCGTGGGCGGTGCGGGATCGGGCTCCCGGGCCAGCGCCTCCGGATCGCTCCCAACCAGTTTCAGGCGCGGACGGTTGTCAGAGTCAGCCATTTTTCAACCTTCGGCTGAAAAACGGCCCGTTACAGGCCGTAAAGCTACGCCGTGTCAAGTCGGGAGGCGGCATGGGCTCCTCAAGCGTAGAGCCACGGCGACGCGACCAGCGAGATCCCGTCCGATTGCGGCGCGCCAGCGACCGGCGACGCGGCGCCACACGACCTCGGGCGCCGCTGTGGTCAACGCTGGGAGCACGATCGAGCACGACGACACGGGAACCGGCATCACCATCATGCGGACCGCCGGAGCGGCTGGGGCTAACCGCTCAGCTCGAGGCTGAGCGCGGAGGCCTCACCGGGCGAACGCTGGATCGTGTAGGTCCCGCCGGCCAGCTGCGGCAGCTGGGCGGGGAGTGGCGTGAGGTGTGGGGTGTCGGCCGTGGACAGGGTGAGACGGAGACTGTTCCCCTTAGCGATTGTGGCCAGCGTGGGAAAGATCTCGATCTGGTACTCGGTCACCGCGCCGGGTGTGACCGGTCGGGCCGAGGCCTTCGTGTATGGGTGGTAGGGCAGCAGCATTACGCCGTGGGCCGTCCAGGAGCGCTTCTTATCCACCGCCCGCAGCGAGCCCAGCAGGGCGCCTTCGGTGAGCGGATATGAGCTTCCGCTGGGGGTCACATCCTCAAGCGAGGCCACCAGCTCAGTCTCCGGGGTGGTCGAGCTGGCGTAGATCGTCGCCGTGACCGGACCGGCTATGGCTTGGGGCCGGGTGAACGGCGCGGAGGTGTAGCTGATCGTCCACGGCCCGGACTGGGAGGGCTGGTTGTCGTCGGCGCACGGAGCGATCAGGCCCGCGGTGTGGGCGGGGATGGAGATGCCACCCATCGACCACTGGTCGACGGGCCGGCCGCAGGGGGAGCCACTGGAGCTCCAGGTGATGGTGTCGGTTGCGGCCCCCTTGGGCGGCCGGCTCCGGGTCAGGGTGTTGCCGGCCCCCAGGTAGAGCCGGGCGGGCGTGGTTCGGGTGAACGGGTATGTCGTCGTTTCGTCGAAGCGGCCCGTGCCCAGGTCGTAGTAGTGAAGCGGCGTGGGAGCCCGATCCATCCCGGTGCGCTTGCGCTTGAGCCAGGTGTCGAACCATTCGAGCTCGAGCGGGTCCACGTTGACGCTGGAACCGTTGAGGTGCTCCCACGGCCCCACGATCAGCTGGTAGCGCCCGGTGGTGGGCTGATGGGGAAGCATTGGGGCGGTGGGGCTGCGGTGAGCCCAGGCGTTCTGGAGCTCGGCGTAGTTGACCGGCTCGCCGCGCTGGAAGATGTCGAACTCCCCGCCGACCAGGTAGGCCGGGATGTGGTTGGCTGCGATCCGCCGGATCACGTTCTGTGGGTTGCGGGCCTGCCAGTACGACTGGTCGTACGCCTCATCGCCGCCGCTCAGGATGGCCGCGGTCTGGGCAGCGTGATAGCTGGCCAGGCCGTTGGCGTGATCGGACTCAATCGAGGCGAGGTCGGAGAGCAGGCTCGGGTCGCTGAGCGTGTCGGTGAGCGGGTTGCTGGTGTTGGTGCCCGCGGTCAACCCCAGGTAGGTCTCGTCGAACTCGAAATCGATCAGGCCGCCCATGAACGAGGTATCCCGATAGATGTCGTTGGCGCTGACGATGGGGAAGATGGCCTTGAGTGGCGAGTGGGGACCGACCGCGCCCGCCAGCAGCATCTGGTCGATCGCCAGATAGGACGGTCCATAGGTGCCGACCCGGCCGTTGGAGTGCGGCATGTGCGCCGCCCAGTTCAGGACCCGAATCGCGTCCTGCTGCTGGACCGGGTCGAACAGCCCCCAGCTGCCGTTCGAGTCGCCGGTGCCTCGCACGTCCTCGACGATCTCGATGTATCCGCGCTGGGCCAGGTAGTTGTCCGCGCCGCCGGTCACGGCACCGCCTGACGCGGAAGCCGCGGAGCCCGGGGTGCTCGAACCGCCCTGGCCCTTGCCGTACGGGGTCATGGTCAGCAACACCGGGAACGGACCCGGAGCCGGCTGGCCTGAGGCCAGGGTCGGGTAGATCTCATTGACCCGGATCGTGGTTCCGTCGGCCCCGGGGAGCGCGATGTCGTTCATCGAGGCGGTTCCGTAGACTGCCTTCCCCGGCTTCCAGCGACTGCCCCGGGCCGTGCTGGCCGCTACCACGCTCGATGGGAGCTCAGGGGTCAGCCCCACCAGGCTCGACGGAGCCGATTCCACCGCCGGCGCCCCGGGTGGGGGCGGCGGGGTAGCCGCTCCCGCCGGTCCGGCCAGAGTCAGGCCGCAGCTGAGAGCGGCCGCCGCACAGCTGACGATTCGTGCGCGCATCAAATAAGTAACGATAACCGGGGGCAGAACCGCCGTCAGCGGCCCGCGCGCAGCGCCAGCTCCAGCGCGAATCTGGCGTCGGGATCCTCAAGTGCGCTACCGAACGCCTCGCGCAGGCGCCGCAGCCGGTAGCGGACCGTCTGGGGATGAACGCCCAGCTCCGCCGCCACGACGGCTTGGGCTCCGCAGTGGCGCAGCCAGGCCAGGAGGGTCGCCTCGAGGCGGGCGCGGCTGGCCTCGGTCTCTCCGTCCAGCGCCGCGAGCGCCCGGTCCCGCAGTGCGGCAACGATATCGGGTGATGCTTCAAACACCAGCTGTGCCAGCTCATTCTGGGCTTCGCTGACCGTCCCGGGAGACGCCCGACGGCCGGCCAGCTCGGCCCAGCGCCAGGAGCGAGCGGCCTCGGCCAGCGGCACGGTCGGACCCAGACCCACCGCGACCCCGTACCGGCGCGCAGCGGCGGTCAGCTCCGCGCCCAGCCCGGCGGGCTCGGGGACCACCAGGTAGCCGTGGATCTCGTCCGCGGCGTGAAGCACATCGCCGCTCAACCGCCGAGCCACGCGGGCCGCCGCGTCGGGCGGCACCGCGACTATGGCCACCTGGCGGGCGAGTCTCCAGCCAGCGCGCGCTCCCGCCTCCTCAATCGCGGCGGGTGGGTGGGGCGGATGCGCGAGCAATAGCCGCAGCAGCTCCTCACGCCGGCGCCGAAGGCTGCCGGCCTCCGCCGCCTGGGCGTCGGCGTAGCCCTCGACCGACTCGGCCGCCAGCTGATCGATGTAGACGAAGATCGCCTCGGCCAGGTCGTGCTGAGCTGCCACCGGCACCCCGGACTCTTCGGCGAGCCGGCTGACCCGCCGCCAGGCCACCCGCGCGCCCACCCGGTAGGCCGCCTGGAGCGCATCGAGGCTTCGCCCCGACCGGTACTCACCCCGGCCCAGCGCGTGGTAGATCCGCCCGCCATCCGTCTCGCCCCGGGTGCCTTCGGCCAGGAATCGGCCGAGCGCCTGCTCGACGCCGGTGAGGATCCCGCGGCCGAAGTCGCCGAGCAGCGGCCCGGCGTACTCGGGCACCTCGCGCTGGATGGCCGCCACGATCTCGCGGGCGAGCTCCGGCAGGGCCGGCTCGATCGCCGCTGCCACCCGGGGATCCAAAGCAGCTCTTATGTCAGCAGCATAAGAAATCTGCCCGCTCTGATCAAGTCGTGGCCAAGAACTGCCAGGTTTTATTCCCTAGTGTCCAGGCCATGACACGACTCGAGAGGAACGTCAACCTAACCGCGGTGTTGCTGCCTCCTCTGGGCATCGCCGTCGCCGTGCCGCTGCTGTGGGGCCACCTGCTCGGTCCGAGCGACATCGTGGTCGCGGCGGTCATGTACCTGATCACGGGCTTCGGGATCACCATCGGCTACCACCGGTTGCTCACCCATCGCGCGTTCGCCACCCACAAAGTGCTCGAGCGCGGCCTGGCTCTGGCGGGAGCGCTGGCAGTGCAGGGCTCGCCATCAGACTGGGTGGCCGACCACCGCAAGCACCACGCACACACCGACGAGGCCGGTGATCCCCACAGCCCCCATGCGGGCCATGGCGCCGGGATTGGGGGCGCGCTCCGCGGACTCTGGCACGCCCACGTGGCCTGGCTGTGGAGAACCCAGGGAGCTGCCCACACCAGGCAGTACGCGCCTGAACTGTTTGAAGACGGGTTCATGCGAGCCCTCCATCGCCGCTACTACGTGGTCGTCCTGGCCACCTTCGGCTTGCCCGCCCTGCTGGGATTCGCGCTGACCGGCACCTGGCGCGGTGCGCTGACCGCATTGCTATGGGGCGGCGCGGTCCGGCTGTTCGTCCTGCATCACATGACGTGGTCGGTCAATAGCGTGTGCCACTTCTTTGGGCGGCGGCGCTTTGCGCTGGATGACCACTCGACCAACGTGTTGTGGCTCGCCCTGCCCTCCCTGGGCGAGGCCTGGCATCACAACCACCACGCGTTCGCGCGGTCGGCCTTCCACGGTCTGAAGGGTTGGGAGGCGGCGCTAGACCCAACGGGCTGGATGATCCGGGCCATGCGCCGGACCGGGCTGGCCTGGAATGTAGTCCAGATCAGCCCCGAACGCCAGGCCGAGCGGCTGGTGCCTGCGCCCGGCAGCCCGGCTAGCCCCGGATCCGGTCGCGTGAGGGCCCGGGGGCCGGCCAACCAACGGCCAACCCCCGAGCCGGCACGAAGCCGCGGCTAGGGAACGGTCGGGACCTGCCCGGCGTTCTCCTGCGCCTCACGCTGGGCGCTCTCGGTTTTCTCGTGCGTCGGATTCTCGTTGGGCACGAACTTGCCGCCCCTCTGCGGGCCCGCGCCCGGGCCGCCCCTGTGCGGGCCGGCGCCCGGGCCGCCCGGGGGCGGTGCCGAGTTGTTGGTGGTCGTTGGTGTGGTCGCGGCACTACTAGTGGCCGCGTTGATCACGGTGGCGCCCAGTGCGCCACCGGCCATCGACCCGGCAACGAGTACAGCTAATACGCCGCGTCGCATGCTCGTCATGTGACTGCTCCCTTCGGTAGTTGACGACCGACGAAGCAGGTTCGAGGCTGGGTCGCAGAACCGCGTGTCAATGGGCTAAGACGCGTATATGATCCGGCGCGTGGGCGTCCGGACTGGGCTTCGGGGCAGTTGTGAGGTTCTAGCCGTGAGCTCGCTGGCTGGAGCCTGCGGTTCCGGATCGGCGAGGAGATCCTCGAGGTCGGCCACGTAGCTGCCGTCCGGGCCGGTGAAATGGCACTGGAACCGATCCCAGCCCCAGCGCACCTCGGGGGGCGAGTCTAAGACAGGGCCGCGCGTTCGGCCTCGGTCAGCGCGCGCTTGCCGCGGCTCTGGGCATCCCAGGCCACCATCACCGTCTCACCGGACGCGGCCACCGTCCCGTCGGGCAGTCTGAGCTCGTGACGCAGCCGGAAGCTGGAGGTGCCAACGTGGGACACGCTGACCACGATCTCCACCTGACCGTGGTCCTTTCGCACCTCGGTGTGGTAGTCGAGGTCAACGTGGGCCAGGACGTAGGTCCCGGGCACGTTGTCGCTGCCGGCCCGTCGCATGAGCTCCCACATAACCGCGGCGCGCCCCTCCTCCAGCAGCTCGTGGTACACGGACTGGTTGAGGTGTCCGAGCATGTCCATGTCCCGCCACCGCAGCTGCACCGACACGCGTTGCTCAAGGTCCGAGCTCACGGCTCCAGAATAGGCGCGGCGCCGCACGGAGGCGGTTCAGGCTCGCGGAAGGGCGAGCGTGCGGTTGACCGCCGTGCGAGGATGCGTCCAGGCACAGGGGGCTCGGACTGGCCGGCCCCGCGGCGCAGAGAAAGAGGGCGGCAATGGCGCAGACTGTCCGGTTAGGGACCGGGGCCAAGGGGAAGATCCGGAGTTTCTGGGCCGGCCTGGGTCTCAACATCATCACCCTGGGCGTCTACTACTACTACTGGTACTTCCAGATCAACGACGAGCTCAAGGAGATCGGCCGGGCCAAGGGCGAT
>DATKRM010000331.1:0-2160 GCA_035532195.1 Solirubrobacteraceae bacterium | reverse complement strand
ACTCCGTGCTCGAGCCCCACTTCGACTCCAGAGGTCAGGATGATCGTGCCTCCGGATAGCCAGCGACGACCCGAGTACAAGCCCAAATTCTTCCCATCAGGTCTTCGGATAAGCAGCTGCCAGCCGAACTGGCGTCGCTTGGTCAGGGACACCGAGCCCTCTGCGCAGGCAACCAGGGCCAACCGGCTTGACCCGAGAAGGCTCACCGAGCCCACGCGGCCGCGCATCGACATCAGCTCATGGATGTGAGACTCCCGGGGTTCACAGCGGCGGAACCGCAGCCGCTCCCCCACGACGTCGGCCATCCTGACGGGAAAGTCGTTCGGGTGGGTGTTGTTCGGCTGCGGCTCCTCCCGCGGGGTGTGGGCGATTTCTCGGTCCATGTCCGAGTTATCTCCCACCCGTGGCTCATCTCCCACCCGTGGCGGTGACTCGATGGCAGGCGCTCGGGCCCGCGCCGGCCGGAGCCGAAGCCGGGGCGGCGTGGGCGCGTCGCCCCCGCCGGCGTCCCTGACCTGCTCGGTCCACTTCCCGCCGTCGTAGAACCGATCCTGGCCGGGCGATCCGTAGGGATCCGGGTACCAGGCGCCACGCACCCGGGCCAGCCGCTGGTCTGGTCGGTCGGGTCCAGCATCACTGTCATGCCGCAGGAAGGCCACCCTCGCCACCTATTCTCGACCAACCATACGCCGCTAGCAAGCCTCCCGGCGGAGCGGGCCCTGTCAGCCGGAGCGCACCAGCTTGCCGGTACGATTGCGCGGAAGCGGCTGCGCGGACAGGCTGATCTCCTTGGGCACCTTGAACGCCGCCAGATGCTCCCCGCAGTAGCGCCGGAGCTCGGATGGGCCGACCTCCCGGCCGGGGCGGAGCACCACCGACGCCACCACCGCCTCGCCCCATTCAGGATGCGTACGGCCGGTCACGAGCGCCTCGGCCACGGCCGGGTGCGCGGCCAGCACCGCCTCCACCTCCTCCGGGGCCACGTTCTCGCCACCCGTGACGATCGCGTTGGACTTGCGGCCGCTGACCCGGAGTCGGCCATCCTGGACCAACCCGCGGTCGCCCGTGTGCAGCCAGCCGTCGGCGGCCACGGATCGGGGCGCGACCGTGGGGCCGCGGACCAGAATCTCGCCGTCATCGGCGATCTTCACCTGGGTGCAGAACAGCGGCGTCCCGGCGTCGTCCGTGGTCTGCGCTTCGCCCGCCGCCTCGTCCTCCCCCACCGGCTGCGCGGTCACCTGCGAGCAGGCCTCGGTGAGGCCGTATGTGTGGCGCACCGGCACTCCGGCGGCTCGAGCCCGCCGGCTCAGCTCCGAGGGCAGCGCCATGCCACCCACCAGCGCGCAGCGCAATCGGGGCGGGCGCTCCAGGCCGGCCTCCAGCAATCGGGCCAGCGTGGTGGCGACCAGCGACACCAGGGTGGACCCGGCCGGGTCCACCAGCTCGGCCAGCACCCGCTCAGCTTCGAAGCGCTCGTGGATCACCGCCGTGGTGCCGTAGATGACCGAGCGCACGAGGATCGACAGCCCGCCCACGTGGGCCAGCGGCAGCGCGCACAGCCAGCGCTCCTCGGGGTCGAGCCCCAGGGCCAGCGCCGCGCCCAGCGCACTCCACAGCCAGTTTCCGTACGTCAGCTCGATGGGCCGCGGCCGGGCCGAGGTGCCCGAGGTATGAACCACGATCGCCGCAGCGGCCAGGTCGTGGGTCTCGAGCAGGGCCGCCCCGGAGCGCCCGGTCGCCTCGAGCGGCTGGCTCACCACCAGCCGGGCCCGAGCGGTCACGAGCTCCCGCTCCTCGGGGGTGAGACGGGGATCCACCGGGACCGACACCGCGCCGAGCAGCAGGCAGGCGTGCAGCGCGACGGCGAACTGGACCCCCGGCGGCAGGCCCAGCGCCACCCAGTGGCCGGCGCCGATGCCCTGCTCGGCCAGCGTCGCCGCCGCACCTCGGGCCGCGTCGTGGAGCTCCGAATACGTCAGGCGCGCCTCCGGCGTCTCGATCGCCGTCCGCCGGGGATGGGCGCTGGCTGCGCGCGGGAGCCAGGCCTCGACAACCATCGGTTGAGGGTAGCCTTGGCCGCCGCCGTGACCGTGCAGTGGACCCCAGCCGCGGAGTACTCCGACATTCGATATGAGCTCTCGGGCGATGGGATCGCCAAGA
>DATKRM010000330.1:0-2491 GCA_035532195.1 Solirubrobacteraceae bacterium | reverse complement strand
GGACGTTGAAGTTGTGAAGCATGATGTCGATCGGAAGAGAGGGACCGGTCGCAAGGGTTAGGGGGGACAGCGCGACGAAGGTGCCGATCACGGTCCAGGAGATGGCTTGGAGGTTTTCCCGCCAGGAGAACTTGCGCAAGAACACCGCTCCCAGGAGCAGCCCGAAAACCAGCATCTGGGGGCGCGTGAGGCAGGCTGCCGCCAGCGCCAACCACGCCCAGACCGGGAGCCGCCTTTCGGCTAGAAGGATCGCGGCCAGAACGAAGAAGAGGCTGATGACGTGGGTCTGGCCCCAGATCGACATGCTGTACCAGACGGCCGGGTTGAAGAGAAAGAGCGCAGCCGGGATGAGGCTCCATCTTTCGGTGGTGCCGATCCGCTTCAGGACCAGGTAGATAAGTGCCGCGTCGGCCAGGCCGAACAGGACGTTGACCGCCTTGATCGTGTACTCGAGCGCGACGCTGTCCACCGGAAAGCTGCCGCCACCCGCGAAAAGAAGACTCGTGAGCCAGCCGGTCGCCGCGGACAGGTAAGCCGTGACGGGTTCGTATGGGAATGCGAACTCTCCATACGGGACGCCCGACCAGACACCGGCCAGCGACACGACGTTCGGCAAGAAGTAGAGCTGCGCGGTCCCGTAGAAGCGCGCCACGTACGCAAACAGCTGCTCGTCGCCCATGTCGAAGGGGTGAAATCCAAGCGGGAAGAGCAGGGCATTGCCGGCCAGGTAAAGACCGACTGCCGCCAGGATCGCAGGCCGAAGGCGAAACCGCCCCGGCACACGCCACGAAGGGCGGCGAGACAACCAGACGGCCAACGCGATGGCGATCCCGATGCCACCGGCCACCACGAGCGCGACCAGGAGCGCGGTGGCTCGCGGATCGTCGACGCTCGACGTCCAGGCTCGCTGGTGCGGCAGGGTCATGCTGTAGCCGCTGAGCACGACCAGGCTCGATCCAGGACCCGGAGAGGACGATGCCGTCAGCGACAGCTGCACGCTGCCGAACATCGCGGGCAGGGCGCTCGAATCGAGGGATGCCGCACCCTGCGTACCGCCGGCGCCCGAAACGGTCGTCCGTATGACTCCGCTCGCCTTGTCGATGTCGAACGTCAGGTGATACGTGGCTCCGAGCGAGTACTGACCCAGCGCAGTCGAGTCGGTGATGTGTCCCCCCGTCAGGGTCGGCCCGAGGTCGCCGTCTCGAATCGTCTCGGCGAGGATCAAATCCTGGGGGGCGGGCCCAAAGACGATGAACTGGCCCGCCTTGGTCCAGGGGGACCACACACCGATGCGAAACGGCTCGCTTGCCCCATCGTTTTCCAGGATTGAGACGTTCACCGCCGCACTGACTTTCTGGAAAGGCGTGGTGAGCAGGTTCGCGGTCGGTTGCGAGCCTGGGGGCGCCGTCATCCGCAGGGAAGTGGGGTCTATTCGCACCGAGCCCTCGCTGCCGCCGGTGCTGGTGTAGATGAGGTTCGAGTCGAAGCCCAGGTAGCGGGCATCGGTGGCCGGCGCCCTCCAGGCCTGGCCGGGGACGAGCGTCAGGGCGAGCATGGCCAGGGCCAGCACGGGAATGGCGAAAGGAACCCAGCGTTTGAGCCTCAAGATCGAGTCCGAGCGTTCATGGCGCGACGTCCGAAGGCGGGGGCGACCCGGCCGGCAGCATCACAGCCTCGTCGACGAACCAATCGGTGGTCGCCGGGCTATGCGAGTTGAACTCCGAGACGAAAGCAAGCTGGTGGCCTGGAATCGGGGCGGCGCCGGTTGTGGCCCTGACCCACTGGTAGGTGTTGCCGGCCTGGCTCGGGCTGTAACGGGAGCCGCCCACCCAGGCCCACGCCGTGGTGTCGAAAAGCCCCAGGGAAATCTCGGGAGCGCGTCCTGTCGTGCCGGCCGCCCTCATCCGGAACCAGACGTCAAACGTGCCGGCCGGAGCCGTCATCGGGGTGCCGAAAAAGTCGTCCTTCCAGGTCGCCGTCCTGGTGCCGGCGGGCACTTGTGCCGCCAGCCCACCGTAGGCGGCTGGGTCGGTCACGAATCTCCATCCGGGATCGAGCTTGCCGCCCGCCGCCTCGGCGCTCAGCGCGCTCGTGCCCGTGTGGAACTGCAGGCTGCCGGCGCCACAGACCTCGAGCGCTCCCACAGACGCGGTCTTGATTCTCAGGCGCCACACCTGCGGTCTCCCGGTGTCGGGCACGCGAACCCACTCGGGGACCGCCGCGCCCAACCGCACCCGGGACACCGGCGCCGGCGCGGGGGGGAGGAACAGCCCGAGCGAGAACGTGGCGTCCCCCGCCTGCCCAGCCTCCAACATGATCGCCTGGCCTCCGCTCACCTCGGTGTCGAGGGTGGACGGGGCCGCCGCATCCAGGGTGCGGCACGGGCCTGGAACTGCACGCTGACTGTCTGCGGTGACGCTGAGCGCGCCCCCGAACAGGCTCACCATCTGGCGGTCGACCGCTTGCGCCGGGAGCATCGACAGCGCGTCGG
>DATKRM010000329.1:0-4513 GCA_035532195.1 Solirubrobacteraceae bacterium | reverse complement strand
TCGTCAGATGAGCCGGGCGAGTTGCCCGGCTCATCTGGAGCGGCAGACGGCTAGAGCTTCTCCACGTTGATGGCCTTGGGCCCCTTGGGCCCTTGCTCCTCCTCGTAGGAGACCTTGCTCCCCTCGGCCAGCGAGCGGTAGCCGTCTGAGTTGATGCTGGAGTGGTGCACGAACAGGTCGCGCCCACCCTCATCCGAGGCGATGAAGCCGAAGCCTTTCTCGTCGTTGAACCACTTGACGGTTCCTGTTGGCATGAAATGTCCTCCTTGGAGGTCGTCCTGCTACCGCCGAGGACTCTCTGCCGATCACCCTGGGGCCCGCAGTTACTTATTCCCCCGGGCTGATATCCCCGGGGGCCTGATGGTCGCCACCGTAGCATGACGCCCGGCGATGGAGCGGCGAATCTTGTTACCACGCGGTATCGAGTTGCCGGTCAGCGAGGTCCAGTTTCGGGCCTCTCGCTCATCGGGTCCCGGTGGCCAGCACGCCAACGTCACCGCCTCTCGCGTGGAGGCGGTGTTCGACGTCAATGCGTCGCCCACGCTGAGCGACGAGCAGAAGCAGCGCTTGCTGGCCCGGCTGGGACCGCGCGTGGTGGCGGTGGCCCAGGACGCCCGCGGCCAGGCCCGGAACCGCGAGCTGGCGCTGGACCGGCTCCAGCGGCGCCTGGCCTCGGCGCTGGCGCCCCAGCGCCCGCGCCACGCCACCCGTCCCACGCGCGCGTCGGTGGAGCGGCGACTGCAGGCCAAGCGCCGGCAGGCCGAGCGTAAGCGGAGGCGAAGAGGCCCTCCGGCCGACGACTAGCCCGGCCTACCCTTTGAACATGCGCTGGCTCGTAGACGGAATGAACGTGATCGGGACCCGACCTGACGCGTGGTGGAAGGATCGCGACGCGGCCATGTTGAAGCTGGTTGACCTGCTCGAGCGATGGGCGGCGGCGGACGGGGAGGACGTGACGGTGGTGTTCGAGCGGCCCCCCCGGCCCCCGGTCCGCTCCACCGTAATCGAGGTCCGCCACGCCCCCAAGCCCAAGCCCGACGCAGCCGACGACGAGATCGTCCGCCTGCTTGAGGACGACGGAAATCCCGGCGCTGTGCGCGTGGTTACCTCCGACCGCTGGCTGGCTGACCGGGCCTCGGCCGCCGGAGCTACGGTCGAGAGCTCGCGTACTTTCCGCAGTAGGCTGGAGCAACTCCATGGCTGACGACACGGGACGCGAAGCCCCCCAGGGCACGCTCGACCGTGAGCGCGCCCCCGGCCAGCCTGAGAACAAGCCCTCGCTTCCGGGCTGGCGGGTGACCCCCAGCGCCGACGGGCGCACGGGGAATGAGGTCCCCACCCGCCCCACCCGGCCCCCCAACCGACCGCCCACCCCGCGGGGCGGCCGCTGGCTGATCGTCCTGCTGGTGGTCGCCCTGCTGGCCCTGAACCTGTTCATCTCCACGCAGGCGCTCCAGCCCGCCGCGCGAGTCCAGATCCCCTACAGCCCCACGTTCCTGAGCCAGGTCCGGTCGGGGAACGTAAGCGACATCTCCTCCACCGCGGACCAGATCCAGGGCACGTTCAAGGCGGCGGCCAAGTACCCGCCCAACGACACCAACGCCAAGGCAACCACGCTGTTCTCCACCAACGTTCCGGCGTTCGCCGACAACAAGCAGCTGTCGAGCCTGCTGGAGAGCAAAGGCGTGACGATCAACGCCCACCCGGCCAACACCGGCCCCTCGTTCCTGGCCGAGCTGTTCCTGGGGTTCGGTCCCACGCTGCTGCTGGTGCTGCTGTTCGTGTTCCTGATGCGCCGGGCGGCCGCGGCCGGCGGCACCGGCGGGTTGATGAACTTCGGCCGCTCGCGGGCGCGCCGGGCCGAGGCCTCAGAGCAGAAGGTGACGTTCGCCGACGTGGCGGGGATCGACGAGGCCAAGGAGGAGCTGACCGAGATCGTCGACTTCCTCAAGAACCCGGACAAGTACTCCCGGCTGGGCGGCAAGATCCCGCGCGGCGTCCTGCTCAGCGGCCAGCCCGGCACCGGGAAGACGCTGCTGGCCCGGGCGGTGGCCGGTGAGGCCGGGGTGCCGTTCTTCCAGATGTCGGCCTCGGAGTTCGTGGAGATGATCGTGGGCGTGGGCGCCTCCCGGGTCCGTGACCTGTTCGCCCAGGCCAAGTCGGCCGCCCCGGCCATCATCTTCATCGACGAACTCGACGCGGTGGGCCGGTCCCGGGCCGGCGGCGCCGGCAACATCAGCGGCGGCCACGACGAGCGTGAGCAGACGCTGAACCAGATCTTGACCGAGATGGACGGCTTCGATCCCCGGGCCGGAGTGATCGTTCTGGGGGCTACCAACCGTCCGGAGATCCTGGACCCGGCGCTGCTGCGGCCCGGTCGCTTCGACCGCCGCGTCAGCGTCCAGCCACCCGATCGACCGGGCCGCGAGGCGATCCTGCGGGTGCACACCCGATCGGTCCCGCTGGGTTCGGATGTCAAGCTCGAGCAGATCGCCGCCTCCACCCCGGGGATGGTGGGCGCCGACCTGGCCAACCTGGCCAATGAGGCCGCGCTGCTGGCCGCCCGGCGCAACCACCGGACGGTCTCGCCCCAGGACTTCTCCGACTCGCTGGAGCGGATCGTGCTGGGCGCCGAGCGCAAGGTGATGCTGACCGAGCAGGATCGACGGCTCACCGCCTACCACGAGGGCGGCCACGCGATCGTGGGCATGCTCACGCCCGGCGCTGACCCCGTGCGCAAGGTGTCGATCATCCCCCGGGGCCAGGCACTGGGCGTGACGTTTTCGGCGCCCGACGCCGACCGGTTCAACTTCGATCGGCGTTACCTGCTGGCCCAGATCAAGGTCGCACTGGGCGGCCGGGTGGCCGAGGAGATCGTGTACGGCGAGCTGACCACGGGCGCCGAATCCGACATCCAGCACCTGACCCGGATCGCCCGGCAGATGGTAGGCCGCTGGGGCATGAGCTCGGCCATCGGACCGGTGGCGGTGGTGCCGATGGACGGAGCCGGACCGCTGGGGTGGGCGGGGTGGGCGGGGTGGGCGGGTCCCTCAGTACACGAGACCTCGGAATCCACGCAGCGGCTGGTCGACGAGGAGGTGCGGCGGATCATCGACTCGGCGCACAAGGAAGTCGGCCAGCTGCTCCGTCAGCACCGGCACCATCTCGACTCGCTGGCCGACGCCCTGCTCGACCATGAGACGCTGGACGAGGACGACGCCTACCGGGCCGCCGGCCTGCCCCGCAACTCCGAGACGGAGCGAGAGCCGGCCGTGCCCAGCGTCAACTGAGGCCGGTCAGTCGCCCAGCCGGGTCATCCGGGCCAGCGCCTCGTGGCACTCGACCACGCGCAGCTTGACCTGATCCTGATCCGGTCGGTCGTGGACCAGGTCCCAGGTGCGATCGGCGATCTCCCGCGCGTTCTCCGGGGTGGCGCTCTCCCACAACCGGTCCACCAGCTGGAGCTCGAAGCTCTGGAGCTGATCCCCCGGGTCGCCGGGAGGCATTTTCGGCAGCGGTTCGCGAACCGTCTCCTTCCACATGGAGGTGGCGACCAGCAGACGGTTGCGCAGAGTGATCGGATCGAGAGTCGGCATGCCCGACGGGCTACAGGGTATTGGGTCAGAGACCCGGCGGGAGCTTCTGCTTGAGGCTGAGCACCGGCGCGAACAGGTCACCCTGCTCGGCCGCCCGGGCCAGCACCCGTTCGGTGTCGAAGCTGAGCCGCTCGGGATCCTGCGCCTCCCGGCACTCAGCCACTTCCTCCCACGTGACCGGCGTGGACACGGTGGGGCGCTCGCGCGCGCGTACCGAGTACACGGTGACCGTTGTCTTGTGCGCGTCGTTCTGACTCCAGTCGACGAGGACCTTGCCCGCGCGCAGCCGCTTGGTCATGCGGGAGACCACCCGGTCCGGCATCCGCTGTTCGAGCAGCTCGGCGATGCGGCGGGCCAGCGGCTTGGTCTGCTCGTAGGTGAGGCGAACGTTGAGCGGCACGTACACCTGGAGCCCCTTCGAGCCCGACGTCTTGGCGAAGCTCTGCAGTCCCACGCCGGAGAACAGTCCGTGCAGCACTTGGGCCACCTCGCAGCACTCCACCAATCCGGCCGGAGCCCCCGGGTCGAGATCGAACACCATCATGGTCGGCCACTCCGGCGCCGGGGCCAGCGACAGCGAGGTGTGCAGCTCGAGGTCGGCCAGGTTGCCCAGCCAGATCAGGGTCGGCAGGTCCTGGCACACCGTGTAGTCAAGTTCGCCGATGTGGACCGTCCGTACCCACTCGGGACGGTGAGACGGTGACTGCTTCTCGTAGAAGTACGGGGCCTGGACCCCGTTCGGATACCGCTTCAGCGTCAGCGGTCGCCCCTTCAGATGCGGCAGCACGAAAGGCGCAATCCGCGCGTAGTAGGCGATCAGGTCGCCCTTGGTGAATCCGGTCTCTGCGAACAGGACCTTGTCCCAGTTGGTCAGCTTCAGCCGGCGTCCGCCGGTCAGCACGATCAGCTCGCCCTCG
>DATKRM010000328.1:0-9831 GCA_035532195.1 Solirubrobacteraceae bacterium | reverse complement strand
ACAGCCCAGGCGCTGAAGCACCTCGAGTTGCGCGGCGGTCTCCACCCCCTCCGCCACCACCGTCATACCCAGCGCGCGAGCCATCTCCACCGTGGCCGAGACGATCTTGGCGCTTCGCGTGTCGTCGGACAGCTCAGCGATGAACGATCGATCCACCTTGAGCTGATCCAGCGCGAAGCTCTTCAGGTAGCTGAGCGACGAGTACCCGGTCCCGAAATCGTCCAGCACGATTCCCACTCCCAGCTGCTTGAGCGCGTCCAGGATCTCCCGTGAGGTTGCGGCCTGCTCGATCAGCAATGTCTCGGTGATCTCCAACGCCAGCTGGCTGGGATGGATGGCGTTCGCGGTCAGGGTGCGGGAGACGAAGCCGATCAGCGCCGGCGTCAGCTGCCGGGCCGACACGTTGACCGACACCCGCATGCTGGATCCGGCCCGGTGGCTCTGGCGCCAGCGCACGAGCTGGCGGCACGCCTCTTCAATCACCCACTCGCCCAAACCGATGATCAGGTCGCTTTGCTCGGCCACCGGTATGAACTCGGCTGGGGACAGAGTTCCCCGGCTCGGGTGCTCCCAGCGCACGAGGGCCTCGACCGCGACCAGCGTCCCGTCCTCGACGGCGACCACCGGCTGGTACAGGAGCCGCAGCTGCTGGCCGGCCAGGGCGGCGCGAAGGTCAGCCTCCAGCTGGATGCGATCGAATAGCCGCACCCGCATCTGCTCGTCGAACACCTCATAGCAGTCACGGCCCTGCGACTTGGCCCGGGCCACCGCCAGCTCGGCGTCTCGCAGCAGGTCATCGGCACTCACCGAATCCTGGTCGTCCCCGTCCACGGGCCGGGTAATGGCGATGCCGATGCTGGCGGTCAGCTTGACCTCCTGACCCTCGAACACGAACGGCATCTCGAGTGCGCGCTTGATCCGCTGGGCGACGCCGACCGCCTCGTGCTCGGAGACCAGCTCCTCACACAGGACGAAGAACTCGTCCCCTCCGGTGCGGGCCACCGTATAGCTCCGTGGCGAGTCATCCTGGGCGGCCACGGCCCGGGTCAGGCGCTGGGCCAGCAGCAGCAGCAGCTGGTCGCCCAGCCCGTGGCCCAGAAGGTCGTTGGCCACCTTGAAATGATCCAGGTCGACCAGCAGCGCGGCCACCAGCAAAGCTGAATCCCGGGCCCGGTCCAGAGCCTGGATCGCCCGGTCGCGGAGCAGGCTGCGGTTGGGCAGGCCGGTGAGGCCGTCGTGCAGGGCCTGGTGGGCCAGCTCGCGCTCGGCCTTCTTGCGCTGGCGGACCTCCCGCTGGCTCTTGCGCCGCAGCTCGCGTTCGTGGTCGAGCGTCCCCACCAGTCTCAGCGTGAGCTCCAGGCTGCGGGCCATACCCCGAAGCAGATCCGACTCCTCCTGGCTGAACGCGTCGCCGCCCAGCCGGGCCACCAGCAGCGCGCTGGGCGGGTCGCCGTCAAGTGGCATGGCCAGTGTCCACAGCTCCCCGAGGCCTTGGACGACCACGCGATCCAGCTTGCCCTCCACGGCACCGACCAGCCGCGCTTCAGGCACCTCCCCGGAGGGGAACCCGATCGTGGCCAGCACACGGTGGTCCCCGACCAGCGCGCATACCTCGGCCTCCAGTGCGTCGGCCGCCCGCTCTACCGCGCGCTGCAGCGCGTCTTGCTCGTCGGTCGAGCCTGAGACCAGTGCGACGAACTCGGCCAGTTGGAGGGTTGACCAGCTCTCGGCAGACCGTGTGGTCATGCCAGGGCCAGGACGACCAGTGTCTGGTTGTGAAACCCGTTTATGCCCCTGGTGCGGGCGATTTCCCCGTACGTGTAAAACCCGGCGACCGGGGCGCCGCCGCCCAGCGCCGCCACGCGCGCCACCTCGGAACGTATGCCCTCCTCGCCGAGTACCCCGCGGCGGGCGATGCAGTCGAAGGCCAGCAGGCCCAGCGGGGGCCGTCCGCCAAGTGCCCCCAGCGCGTCCTCGCAGGCTGCGTCCGTGGCCTCCAGCACCGAGGAGTCGTCTCCCTCCATCAGCCAGGCCAGCGAGCCCTGGGGCACCTCGGCGATGCAGCCCAGCGAGCGATCCTCGAAGTTGGCGTCACCGATGAACCGCACGTGCTCCTCGCTGCGGCTGGCCAGGCCCAGCGGATGGACCTGGGCGAACCGCACAAACGCGGCCGGGTCCTGGCGGACCTCGGCGGGCGCGTCGAGTCGCTCGAAGTACACGTCCAGTGCCGGGCGGCCCTCGATCTCGTGCACCCGGCTGTCGGCACTGCGAGTGATCAGCATCGGGTCCCCCACCCGCTGCCAGCCGTGGCGCACGCCGACGCCCAGCGGAGCGTCGGAGCCGATCGCCGCGGCCACCACGGCACCCGTGAGCACCTCACGGCCGTAGAACTGGTGGGTCTGCTCCATCTTGAGGTCGTCGCCGGCGCAGCCGCCGACCAGCGGCACCTGAGCGCCAACCACGCTGTAGGCCCCGCGCACGATCATCGTCTGATCACCGGCCAGGCCGTCGGTCAGGAGCAGCAATGCTCGGTGCTCGCGCGGCTCGATCTGATCGATGCACGCGGCGGCCTCCGCCCCGGCCCGGCGCAGGTCCGAGGGCGCGTCCTGGGCTACCGCCGTGGCGATCGAGAAGCCCGGGCCGCCCAGGGCGGTCACCACGACCCCGGACTCACCGGGGCCGCTGGTGGCGATCTCACCCGCGGTCGAGCAGCCCACCAATGGCACGTCCGGAGCGCACTCAAGCAGCGCCTGCGCGTCGTAAGAGCTGGAGCAGAACACGATCAGCAGCTTCGGATCCTCGCCCTGCAGGGCTGCGTCCATCACCTCACGGCCGGCCCGGGCCGGGTCGGGATCCGACGACCGCCCCACCCCGATCCAGCGTCCCTCAGCGTCGGGTGCTTGGGCGCTCATATGCTCCCCGCCCGCTTGGCCAGCTCGAGGGCGGCCTCGGCCTTGGACTCGAGCGCCTCAGGATCCCCGCCGTCCAGCCCCGCCACGCCCCACGACACGGTCACGCCACCACACCCGCGATCGCACAGCACCG
Source organism: Solirubrobacteraceae bacterium (assembly GCA_035532195.1). GTDB lineage: Bacteria > Actinomycetota > Thermoleophilia > Solirubrobacterales > Solirubrobacteraceae > Palsa-465. The sequence goes on along the minus strand of DATKRM010000328.1, from coordinate 6,786 downwards.
AGGCCGCCAGCCGGCTGGCGGCGGCCTGCGCCCCAGCGACGTCGACGCCTGAGAGCACCAGCGCGAACTCGTCGGCCCCGGTCCGGAACACCTCGTCCTCCCCTCGCACCTGGGCCAGGTTGCGGGCCACGCCCCGCAGGACCTCATCACCGACCACTCGGCCCAGGGTGTCGTTGACCTCGTGAAACTGGTCGACGTCGATCAGGCACAGGGCCAGGTCGCCACCGTGCCGGCGCACGCGGGCCACCTCGGCGCCTAGCCGAGCCACGAATGCCCGGCGGTTGGGAAGCTGGGTCAGGGCGTCGATCGTGATTTCCGCCTGGCGGCGTTGGGACTCATGCCCGTAAGCCAGGTGCGGGGCGAGCAGGCCGGACAGGAGCTGGAGGAAGCGGACATCCTCTTCGCCGAACGCGTTCCGACGGCGGGAATACAGCTTCAGCGCTCCGAGGACCTGCCCCTGGTGAGCCAGCGGCACGCTGACGATCGACCGGACCCCGGCGCGGCTGGCCGCTGCCTGATCGACTCGGTGATCCCGGTAGGCATCGCTGCAGTGCAGAATCTCGTCCCGCCGCAGCCGGCGGCCGCACGTGCCCGAGCGGGAGTGCAGCCGCAACCCCTGAAAGTCAGCCGCCGGACCGCCGCTGGAGTGGTAGACGATCTCCTCGGCCTCGAGCAGCTCGACCACCGCGGCGTCGGAGGCCGTCAGCGTGTGGGCCCGGGACGCGACCAGCGTGATCACATCGCGCGCCTCGAGGCTGGAGGCAGCGAGCTGGTTCTGCGTCTCGATGATGACGTGCAGTCGGTCGTGCGAGAGCGATGGCCCCATCTCGCTGCATATCGGCACGACAGCCGGGGCGAATTAGTTTTGCGTCGAGTCCGGACCAATAGGCCGCCTCACGGCAGCCGTATCGCGAAGCAGCCCAGGACCTTGGCCACCGGCCGCCCGTCGGCGGTGAGCTCGCAGCTGGCGTGGACCAGGGTCCGGCCGACCCGGTCCAGGCGGGGCGTGGCCTGGAGCCACTGCCCCTCCCCCGCGCCGTCCAGGAACGCGATGTGCAGGTCGGCGGTGCTCATGGTCGCGCCGGGGGGCAGCGTGCCCGCCACGGCTCGGCTGAGTGCAATGTCGGCCACGGTGGTCAGCAGTCCGCCGTGCCCTCGGCCCATGCGGTTGACGTGATGGGACATGATCCGCACCCCGACCTGCGGCGTCTCGCCCGAGGTGTTGAGGTAAAGCGGACCCACCAGCTCCCCGAACGGACTTGGGGGGTCGACCAGCTCGAATCCGTGCGGGGCGTTCACCGGCTCACTCGATCGTGTGGTCCGGGTCCGGCTGGCGCTCGGGCGGCGCCTGGCTGTAGTCGCCGAATGGGCCATCCCGGCGCTCCACCACCCGGCGCACCCCCTCGCTTTCGGCCAGCTGTATGAACTCGTGGGCATCCGGGGTGTTGCGCATCAGCCCGTCCAGGATGGGGCCCAGCACCTGGGTCGATCCGATGCCCATCCGCTCGTATGCCTGGTTGACCACAAGCTTCATCGCGGCCAGCTGGGAGGCGGGAATCTGGGCCAGCTCATCGGCCTGCGCGGCCACCGTCTGCTCCAGCTCGGCGAACGGCACCGCGTGGTTGATCAGCTCGATGTCCGCGGCTTGGCGACCGCTGAGCGGCTTCCCGGTCAACGCGTGCTCCTTGGCCTTGGCCAGGCCCAGCCGGTAGATCCACATGCCCGATAGGTAGCAGCCCCACATGCGGCTGTACGGCGTCCCGATCACCGCGTCCTCGGAGGCGATCACCAGGTCCGCGCACAGGGCAAAGTCGCTGCCGCCGCCCACGCACCAGCCGTGGACCTGGGCGATGACCGGCTTGGGGCAGCGCCAGATGCTCATCAGCTTCTGGGTGGGAGCCAGCTGCGGCGCGGTGGCGCCCACGAAGTCCTTGCCCGGATCCCACTCACCACCCGTGGTGATGCCCTCGTCCCAATGGTGAAAGCCGCCGCTGAAGTCATAGCCGGCGCAGAACGCGCGCCCGGCGCCGCGGAGCACGATGACCTTGATCTGCCGATCGCGGGTCGCGGTTGTGACGGCGGCCTCGACCTCGTCGGGCATCGGCGGGACGATCGTGTTCAGCCGCTCGGGCCGGTTGAGCGTGATCGTGGCCACCGGCCCGTCGGTGGCGTACAGGATGGTTTCGTAGGAGCTCACCTGCGGGTTCTATCGCGTTAAGCCGAGCCGGCCGTCCGACCAGCGTCACGGCTGGGCCCGACGCCGTTCGTAGGCGGGCGGCCTGGCGCCCGAGTGACGCTGGTCGAACTGCCCTGCTCGCCGTTAGCCGCAGGCCACGGCAACGCCGGCCGATCACGGGCTTTGCGCATCCCCGCCGGGCTGAACCTGACGGTCCGGTCCCGAGAGCCTCGCGAGCCTTCGACGACCGCTTCCAAATCGAAAAACAGGAGCTCGACCCGTCGTCTCTGTGCTGCTCCTGGCCGTCCGGAGGGAGAGTGAGATCGGCGACCGGAGTGGCGGGCGCTCACGCAGGAGAAGCAGGTGCCGCGCCCTGCTGAGGCGAATAGGAGGTGCCCCACCCCGGGCGGGGAAGAGCCCCGCTCTACTGTCGACGCGGTACATCCGCAAGCGCGGAACGGAGTAACGACCGCCGACGCCGAGCTGGCTTCTGGAAGTCGTCCTTCCGGGGAGTGAGATGACTTAGCGCGGGGATCGCTCCTCGCACACGCGATGCAGTCGCCACGGTCGGCAACCTACTGAGCGCGCGACTACGCAATCGATGTGCGCGCTGAGGGCGGCCCTTGCTACGCCCTAACCGCCGTCGGGCGCGGCGGGGCGTATGGGCCACCCGAAGTGCGCGGCGCTGCCGGCTACGGCTGCTCGTCACGCCACGCACAGCCGTGGCAGGCGAACCCGTTCGGCTGCGTTTCCGCGTCACGAGCGCAGCCCGTTCGCCCGTCCGCGGCGCACTGATCGCGGTCGCGGGACATCGCCTCCGCACCAACCGAGAAGGCCGCACCGCCATCACTCTGCGGGTCGCCCACAGAGGGAAAATCCGCGCGCGCGCGACCGCTCCCGGATACACCGCTGCTACCACCACGATCCAACTGAGAAACCGGGCAAGCCCAGTCACAAGCCCAGCCTTCACCGATTAGGACGCCTCAGGCCAGCTGGCGGCGCAACGAGGACAGAAGTACCGCATGCGTGGCAGAGCCGTGAGGCGGCTGGCCCTGCTTTGCGCATGCCGCGGTACTTGGCACCAATCCAGGTGGCGTCCCCCAACGCGCGGGCAGGGCGCGGAGCCTGCTCTCCTGCGTGAGCGCTGGCCACGCCGTTCGCCGATCTCACTCTCCCTCCTTCATAGAGACGATCAGCAGAGCGTGCGAACATCTGGATCAGCCTTCTCCTGTGCCAATGGGGAAGTAGTTGCGGGACGCGCCTCGACGTTGTCGAGCTTCGAGCACTGTTACGGCGGCGAGCAGCGCCCTCCGCCCGCGTCACTCGCGTGCCAAGCAGCTGCGCCCCAATTGCTTGGAGCGCAGCCGTGACGCGGGGGGACGGCCTGTTTAAGCCGCTGTCCGCAGAGCCTGGAGCTCGCCGCGCTCGGCCAGACGCCTGAGCCCGCGCTCCTCGAGCTTGTGAGCCTGCTCGGAGGTGATCCCCAGCTCGGCGCCGGTCTGGCGCAGGGTCAGGGCCTCCTCGCCGGCTAGCCCGAAGCGCAGCCGGATGACGTTCCGCTCCGACTCGGGGAGCTCGCCCACCACGTCGTTGACCTGGCGCCCGCGCTCGGCCTCGGCCACCTCTTCCTCGGGCTCGGGCCGGTCGGAAGCCAGCAGCTCTCCCAGCGCGGTCTCGCCGTCGTCGCCCACCGGCTGATCGAGGCTGGTCAGGCTGCGATTGAGCTCGCGCAGCTCGACGACCTCCTCCAGCGGGAGCTCGGCCAGAGCCGCAATCTCCTCGTCGGTCGGCTCACGCTGGAGACGGTTGTTCAGCTCGCTCTCCAGCTTGCGGATCTTGACCTGCTGCTGGGCCACGTGAACCGGCACACGAATCGTGCGCCCGTGGTTCTGCAGGCCGCGCTGGATCGCCTGGCGGATCCACAGGGTCCCGTAGGTCGAGAACTTGAACCCGCGGCGCCAGTCGAACTTCTCCACGGCGCGGATCAGCCCGAGCATTCCCTCCTGCACGAGGTCGCCCATCTCCAGGCCATGGCCCTGGTAGCGCCGGGCCTGTGACACGACCAGCCGCAGGTTGGAGTTGATCATCCGGTTCTTGGCCTCCAGGTCGCCCTTCTCGATGCGCTTGGTCAGCTCGATCTCCTCGGCCGCCGTGAGCAACGGGTACTGACGGGCCTGGCGAAAGAACAGGGACAGCGAATCCGGCAGGCTATGCTCGGATGTAGCCGAGTTGGCCCGCGTCTGCCGCTGACTCCGCCGACGGCTGGCGCCCTTGGCGGTCTCTCGCGGACTCGACTCTTCCCGCCGGCGGCGGGAGCGAGTGGTTTCGGTTTGTATTGCTTCGTGGTCGCCTCTGACGCGAGTAGCGCCGTCGCGAGCCTTCGTTGACGTATTCAGTTTGGTTTCTCCAAATTCGGACGGTTCGATACATGTCGAATTATACACGTAGTTCGACGGTTGTCGAACTAGTGGAAGGTGCGATTTAAGCTTTTCTTCATGACCGATCTTCCGGCCCATCCCCACCGTGACGAAACCGAACCCGAGCGTTACGACCGCAACCTGGTCGAGCTCATGGGCGAGCTCCGCGTGGCCCTGCCTGGGGTCCAGGTCCTGTTCGCGTTCCTGCTCGTGGTGCCGTTCCAGCAACGGTTCGCCCGGGTCAGCCACTTCGAGCGTGATCTCTATTTCGCCACCCTGCTCCTGGCCCTGCTGGCCTCAACCCTGCTAATCGCGCCGACCGTGCTGCACCGGATCGTGTTCCACCAGGGGGCCAAGGCCTACGTGGTCAGAACGGCCAACCAGCTGACCATTGCCGGGCTGGCCGTGCTGGCCTGCGGGCTGACCAGCGCGGCATCCCTGATCACCCACTTCCTGCTGGGACAGACCGCGACCATCGTCGTGGCGGCGGTCGTCGGCTTGACCGTGACCCTGGTGTGGTTCGCCCTGCCGCTCAGACACCGGCTGCGGGGCACCGGCGCCTAGCTGTCCTGCTCCGCCCCCACGATCGCGATGAACGACACGCAGCCCCCGGGCCGGCCGCCCAGGTTGTGGGTCATAGCCAGCTGCGGATCCTCCAGCTGGCGATCTCCGGCCTCACCCCGGAACTGAAGCCAGCACTCGAACAGCATGCGCAGGCCGCTGGCCCCGATCGGGTGGCCGAACGACTTGAGCCCGCCGTCGGGGTTGACCGGGAGCTGCCCGTCCAGATTGAACTTCCCATCCAGTTCGTCCCGCCAGGCCTGGCCGCGTTGGGAGAAACCCAGGTCCTCCATCAGGACCAGTTCGGTGGGCGTGAAGCAGTCGTGCACCTCGGCCAGTGAGATCTGCTCCCGCGGCCGCTCGACCCCCGCCTGCCGGTACGCGTCCTGGGCGCAGTGCGTGACCTCGTGGAACGTCGTGTAGTCGTATGAGGGGTCGATCGGTCCGCTGGCCGGCCCGGCCACCATCGACAATGCCTTCACGAACATGGGCCGATCGGTGTAGGTGTACGCGTCCTCGGCCCGGACGATCAGCGCTGCGGCCGAACCGTCGGCCACCCCCGAGCAGTCGAACACGCCCAGGCGGCCCGCCACCTTCCCCGCGGCGGCCGAGATCTTCTCCTTGGGCACCTCGGAGCGGAACTGCGCCCGGGGGTTCAGCGCGCCGTTGGCGTGGTTCTTCCAGGCCACGTGGGTCATGGCCTCACGCATGTCTCCGCGATCCACGCCGTACTTGGAGCAGTAGGCGGGGTCGAGCAGCGAGAACGCGGCCGGCGCGGTCTGCGTGGCGCCGGGATCGGTCCCGTCTCCCGCGCCCCGACCCGCGGTGACCAGACCCGAGTAGCCCGAGTCCTTGAGCTTCTCCACACCCACCGCCATCACCACGTCATAAGCGCCGCAGGCCACGGCGTAGCAGGCGTTGCGGAACGCCTCCGAGCCGGTGGCGCAGAAGTTCTCCACCCGGGTCACCGGCTTGTAGTCGATGCCCAGCGGCTGGCTGAGCACCAGGCCCGACTGCCCGGAACTCAGCGTCCCGAGCCAGTACGCGTCGACGTCGTCCTTGGTGATGGAGGGCGTGGAGGCGAAGCATTCCTCGGTGGCATCGACCAGCAGGTCGTCGGCCGAGCGGTCCCAGCGCTCGCCGAACCGGGTGCAGCCCATCCCCACGATCGCCACTTGGTCCTTGATGCCATGACTTGCCATCTAGATCGGCCTCGCCTTCCAGAAGTAGTTGTGGACTCCGCCTGTGGTGTAGAGCTTGCGAAACGTCAGCGCCAGCCGGGTGCCGATGTCGACCTCGTCAGGTGATGCGTCGGCCACCTCGAGCGTGTAGCGCCCGCCGCCCTCAAAGTCAACCACCGCGTCGATCATGGGCGGCGAGGGCGAGAAGGCCAGATGATCCACCGTGTAGGTGGCGATCGTCCCCTGCTGGTCGGCCAGTGGCCGGCGCTCCATGTGATCGACCGAGCCACAGGACACGCACACCCGGCGGGGCGGCACGTGCACCTGTCCGCATTGCTGGCAGGCGCTGCCCACGAAGGCGAATTTCCAGGCCTCGGCGCGCGCGGCGGGCGGCGCGGCCGGCCGCTCGGGCTCAGGCCGGCGCGGTGGCTCGCGGTCGAGCAGTCCCCGC
>DATKRM010000327.1:0-3228 GCA_035532195.1 Solirubrobacteraceae bacterium | reverse complement strand
GAAGCGAATGACGGCCAAGCTGAAGCAGGTGAAAGCCGAGCTTCGGCGACGCCGACATTGGTCCATCCCCGAGCAGGGACAGTGGCTCGGCAGCGTGGTTCGCGGGCATACCGCTTACTACGCCGTGCCAGGCAACATCGCTGCGGTGTCGGCGTTCCGCAAACAGGTCACGCGACTCTGGCTCACGGCGCTCCGGCACCGGAGCCAGCGTCACCGACTGACCTGGGAGCGGATGAGCCGGCTCGAAGCGAGATGGCTCCCTGCAGCCCGGATCACGCATCCCTGGCCGAACGTTCGGTTCGACGCCCGCACCCAAGGCAGGAGCCCAGTGCGGTAATCCCGCTCGCTGGGATCTGTCCGGGGGGCCGCCCGCAAGGGCGGTCCCTACCGGGAATCATAGACCTCGACGTGGAGAAGTTCTTCGACAGCGTTCCTTGGGATCTGATGCTAAAAGCGGTGGCGGCTGTCTCTGCCGAACCGTGGGTGCTGCTGTATGTCAAGCGGTGGCTGGCTGCGCCGCTGCAGCAGCCCGACGGGACGCTGATCGAGCGGGACCGAGGGACCCCTCAGGGCTCCGCGGTCTCGCCCGTGCTGGCTAACCTGTTCATGCACTTCGCGTTCGACCGGTGGATCGCCGGGAAGTTCCCGGAGGTCGCCTTCGAGCGCTTCGCTGATGACGCGGTGGTGCATTGTGCCACCAAAGCCCAGGCCGAGGTCCTGGTGGTGGCCATAGCAGACAGGATGGCCGAGGTCGGGCTGCGACTGCATCCGGCCAAGACCCGGATCGTCTACTGCAAGGACGCGAACCGGCGTCTCGACTACGAGCACACCGGCTTCACGTTCTTGGGGTTCACGTTCCGAGCCCGCAAGGCCAAAGGCAGGAACGGAGGAAGCTTCACCGGATTCCTGCCCGCGATCAGCAAAGACGCCCTCAACAAGGTGAGCGGGGACCTGCGCCGCATGCGCATCCACCTGCAAACCGGCCTGAGCCTGACCGACCTGGCCAAACAGGTCGTCAACCCTGTGGTGCGAGGCTGGATGAGGTACTACGGTGCCTTCTACCCCAGCGCCTTGCACCCACTCCTACAGCGCGTCAATGCCTACTTGATGCGTTTTCTCCGCCGGAAGTTCGAACGGCTGCGGCCATTCCGCAAAGTCCTGGAGGCCTGGCGGCGTGTCACCAGCCAGGCTCGGGGGCTGTTCGCCCACTGGGCGTGGACCACCGCTTCTTGGGGATCAAGATGACAAGAGCCGGATAACGGGAGACTGTTACGTCCGGATCCGTGGGAGCCGGGGGGTGCGATTCCCTCCGGCCACCCGGCGATCGACCACCTGATCGGGGGCGCGGCGTACCTTCCTCGTTGACCAAACACGAGAGCCGGCGAAGCAACGCCGGCGAGAAAGGAACGCCGATGTTGAGAGTAGTTGCAAATGACGACGTCCGCGCGGAGTTGAGCGTGGACCTGGACGCGATCTGCCGGGAGGGAGCCCGGCGGATGCTGGCCGCCGCCTTGGAGGCCGAAGCGGACGCCTACACGGCCGCTTTCACCGAGGAGCTTGATGATGACGGGCACCGCCTGGTGGTCCGCAACGGTCACGCCCGCCCTCGGGTCATCGCCACCGGCGCTGGCCCGATCGAGGTCCAGGCGCCCAGGATCGACGACAAGCGAGTGGACGAGGAGACCGGCAAGCGGTGCAAGTTCACGAGCTCGATCGTCGCCCCGTGGTGCCGGAAGAGCCCGAAGGTGTCCGAGGTGCTGCCCCTGATGTACCTGCATGGCATGAGCTCGGGCGACTTCGCTCCCGCGTTGGGCGAGTTCTTCGGCTCGGCCGCCGGTCTGTCGCCGTCGGTGATCACCCGGCTGACCAAGGCTTGGCAGGAGGAGCGGGAACGCTTCTCGAAGCGCAGCCTGGCCGAGGTCGACTACGTGTACTGCTGGGCGGACGGGGTGCACTTCAACGTGCGCCTGGAGGAGGAACGCCTGTGCTGTCTGGTGATCGTCGGCGTGCGCGCCGATGGCACCAAGGAGCTGGTGGCCATCGCCGACGGCTACCGGGAGTCCACGGGGTCTTGGGAGGACCTGCTGCGCGACTGCAAACGCCGGGGAATGCGAGCGCCGGTGGTGATGGTCGGCGACGGGGCGCTGGGCATGTGGTCAGCGCTGGGCGAGGTGTTCCCCGAGACCCGTCATCAGCGTTGCTGGGTGCACAAGGTCGCGAACGTGCTGTCGGCTCTGCCGAAGTCGGTGCATCCGTCGGCCCGCCGAGCCCTGGCCGAGATCCGCGACGCCGAGGACCGTTCCCACGCCGAAGCGGCGATCAACAGCTTCGCCGCCGAGTTCGGGGCCAAGTGGCCCAAGGCAGTCGCCAAGATCGTCGACGACGCCGACGTGCTGCTCACCTTCTTCGATTTCCCGGCCGAGCACTGGATCCACCTCAAGACCACCAATCCGATCGAGTCGACCTTCGCCACGGTGCGCCTGCGAACCAAGGTCACCAAAGGCCCCGGCTCCAGAGCGGCGGGGCTGGCCATGGCGTTCAAGCTGATCGAGGCCGCCCAGGACCGGTGGCGGGCGGTCAACGGCCCGCATCTGGTGGCCTTGGTCCGGGCGGGCGCGGTGTTCCACAACGGCGTGCTCGTCGAGCGCCACGACGAAACCGAGGTGGCGGCGTGACTGGCGGGCGCGACAACGCGGCGACGATCGCCGGCGTCAAGGCGCTCTTGACGTCCGGGGTGGTCACGGCGTGCTTTTACGCGGAGCGCCCGCAGGATCGCCCCTGTTGCGAGGGCCTCGGACTGGTGCGCTACGGGCCCATCACGCTGTGCGCCGACTGCGATCGGCGGCGCTCCGCGGTCGGCAAGGGCATGGCCCCGTTGCCCCTGGCCGACCCCGGCGCCCTGCTCGAGGTCATCGCCGCGCGAGACGCCTGTCGTCAAGCCGAGCTTGCCCTCCGCTGCGCGGTCAGCTCGGCCCGGCGCGCCGGGCACGCGTGGTCGGCCCTCGGAGCGGTCCTCGGCACCACTCGCCAAGCCGCCCAGCAACGCTTCGATCAGCCCGTCGCCAACCGGCTCACCCCAGACCAGAAGGAGGTGATCAACCGCAGTTGATGTACGGAAGGACGCCGCGCCAAAAATCTCATCCACAACTCTTGACTATTTCTCCAATGAGAGGAAGTAGATCATGTTGATGCGATTCGAACCGTTCCGCGAGTTCGACCGGATCACCG
>DATKRM010000326.1:0-2402 GCA_035532195.1 Solirubrobacteraceae bacterium | reverse complement strand
AAAGGCCGGCACGCGGCTGCCCTCAACTTTGGTGACTGCCTGACTTATGCCCTTGCTTCCACTTCCGGCGAGCCCCTGCTGTGCCTGGGGAATGACTTCGCCCAAACGGACTTGACGCTCGCTTAGGCTCCTGCCGCCAGGATAGGCTGCGCGGCCGCCCAGTTGGTCGCGGTTGTTGGCGGACGCACCCTGGCTCTCCCATCCGCCGCGACCGCCCGGTGCCTCTCGAAGGGCTCTCGACATCCTGTTCACACCGTTCGCAAGGCCACGGTAGGCGGCATGCGAGATGCTCGAACGGCTGGCAGCAGGCCAGCGAGGGCGCCGATCAGGATGGCCGAGGCGATGCCGCCTAACCACGCTTCGACGGGGATCACGACGGCCCAGCTTTTCGAGCTGGCGTAGACGGCCGTCGCGGCCGCCCCGGCCAGCACGCCGGCGCCGCCGCCAATGACAGCGAGCAGGATCGACTCCGCGAGAAACTGCGTCCGAATCTGACCCCTCGTCGCACCCAGTGCCCGACGGAGGCCGATCTCCGAGCGGCGTTCCAGAACCGAGATGATCATGATGTTGGCGACACCGATGGCGCCCACGATCAGTGCCACTACCCCGAGCCCGAGAAAGAGGCTGTCGAACGCTCCCGCCGCGGCGGCCCGGGCGATGAGCACGTCGGACGGCTGGCTCACGGCCACCTCGTTCGGCGCCTCGGGGTTGGCGGTTCGCGCGAGCAGCGACTGTACGGCCGCCTCATGGCCGGTGGCGGCGCGCACGTATATTGTGCTCGGCGGGCCGGCCTTCGCCTGGCCACCAACCAGGCTGACGTAGCCCAGGTACTTCTGGGCGGCCGGGTAACCGATGAAGGCGCTGGCGTCAATCTCGGGCGCCAGCGGCGAGGGCTCCAGAATGCCCGCGACAGTGAACCACTGGTGTCCCAACCAGATGCGCTGATCGGGGAAGACCCGGTCGATGCCCAGCTGCCCCGCCGCGGCCGAACCGAGTACGACGACTGGCTCCTGAGCAGTGCCCTCGTTGAGCCAGTTGCCACGTGCGACGCCGGTACCGAGCACGGACAGCAGGTTCAAGCTGGTGGCCTGCACCTGGAGGCCCCCGCTGTTGGCTGCCGGGATCATTGAGTTGCGATACACCTTTGCTTCCTTCACCAGGGCGGTATCTGCCAGCTTTAGGACGTTTCCCAGGTGTGTGATCCGCGCCGGCGCTTCGAGGGGCAGTGTCGCCGCGCCGCCGGTGAGGCTCTGGCCTGCCTTGACGGTCAACAGGTTCGTGCCCAGCCGGTCGAGCTCCGCGATCAGCCCGGCTTGCGAGGACGACGACAACCCCAGGACCGCCACGATAGCCGCCGTTCCGATCGCGATCCCCAGCGCGGACAGCGCGGCGCGCAGCGGACGGACGCGCAGCCCGACACTGGCCACTCGCAGCCAATCGTTCAGCCCCAGCCGTCCGCCCCTGGCACTCATGCCGCCTGGCCCTTCGCCCCCGCGCCATCCGTAGGCGCCACGGGGACGCCGCGAGCACCGCCGGTATCGGAGACCACCTGGCCGTCCAGCATCCGAATCTGGCGAGGCGCCCGATCGGCGAGGCCCGCGTCGTGCGTGATCATGATGATCGTGGCGCCGGCGGCGTTGAGCTCGTGGATGAGCTCCATGATCGAAGCGCCAGTGGCGCTGTCCAGGTTCCCGGTGGGTTCATCAGCGAGAACGATCGCGGGGTGCCCGACGACCGCCCGGGCGATCGCGACCCGCTGGCGCTCCCCGCCTGAGAGCTTGGTGGGCTTGAAGCTCGCGCGTTGGGAGAGGCCGACCCGTTCGAGCGCCTCATCCGCAAGCCTGTACCGCTGGGCGACGGGGACACCGGCGTACAGCAGCCCGTAGGCGACATTTTCCCGCACCGTGGCATGTTCGGCCAGGAAGAACTGCTGGAAGACGAACCCGATCTGGCGAGCCCGCAGCAGCGACAGCTCGCGGTCGCTCAGCCGCGCCGCATCGACTCCGTCTATCCGGACCACGCCACTGCTGGGCCGCTCCAAGGTGCCCATGACATGCAGCAGCGTGGACTTGCCCGACCCGGAGGGCCCGACGATCGCCACCAGCTCGCCGCGAGAGACCGAAAACGACACCCCGCGCAGGGCGGACACTGGCGGCTGCTCGCCGTAGACCTTGGTCACCCTATCCAGATCCAGAACCGCTTCCCCACTCATAACGACGGCACCACCACTCGATCGCCCTGGGCCAGATTGCCCTCAACCTGGACTCGTCCACCCGAGGTGTCGAACAGCCCCAGCTTCACAGCTACCAGCTCGCGCCGGCCGCCGGCGCGCACGACCTCCACCGCGAACCCGCCGCCGGACTTCCCGACGAGGGCGGTAACGGGGACGCTCAGGGCACTGC
>DATKRM010000325.1:0-3287 GCA_035532195.1 Solirubrobacteraceae bacterium | reverse complement strand
CAACCCCGAGATCCATCGCCGCACCACCGGGCCGGAGATCCTGGAGGCGCTGGAGGACCGGGTCGACGTCTTCGTGGCCGGCGTGGGCACCGGGGGCACGATCACCGGGGCGGGGGAGGTGCTCAAGGCTCGCAACCCCAGCTGCCGCGTGGTGGCGGTTGAGCCGGCCGCGTCGGCCGTGCTGTCCGGAGGCCAGCCCCGGCCGCACAAGATCCAGGGCATCGGCGCCGGGTTCGTGCCCCAGGTGCTGAACCGCGACCTGCTGGATGAGGTGATCCCGGTGGACGACGAGGACGCGATCGAAACCGCGCGGGTGGTGGCTCGCCAGGAGGGAATCCTCACCGGCATCTCGGGGGGAGCCGCGCTGTGGGCCGCGCTCACCCTGGCCGGCCGCCCGGAGTCCCGGGGAGCCAGGATCGTGGTCATCCTCCCCGACTCGGGCGAGCGCTACGTGTCCACGCCGTTCTTTGCCCCCTGAGGCTGCAAGCCGGTCTCCAGCGACAGCTACGCTGTAGCGATGCTCGCCGGCGTGCTTGCGGAGATTCGCTGCGACATCTCAGCCGCGCGGACGCGCGATCCTGCCGCGCGAACCGTCAGCACGACAGAGATCCTGCTGACCTGGCCCGGAGTGCACGCGCTGCTCGCGCATCGGGTGGCGCACGCGCTGCATCGCGCTGGAGTGCCGCTGGTGCCGCGCGCCTTGGCCGCCCTCTCGCGCTCGATCACGGGGATCGAGATTCACCCCGCCGCCGTTGTCGGCTGCGGCCTGTTCATCGACCACGGCATGGGGGTGGTGATCGGCGAGACCGCGGAGATCGGCCAGAACGTGACCCTGTACCAGGGCGTGACCCTGGGCGGGACCGGCTTCTCGACCGGCAAGCGCCACCCGACGATCCAGGACAACGTGACGATCGGCTCGGGGGCCAAGCTGCTGGGTCCGATCACCGTGGGTCACGGCTCGAAGGTGGGGGCCAACACGGTGGTGATTCATGACGTGCCGCCCAACTGCACCGTGGTGGGCAACCCCGGTCAGCCGGTTCGGGTGGAGGGCCGCCGCCCCGAGGGCCCCGACGTGGACTGGGTCCATCTCCCGGACCCGATCGCCGACGCGATCAAAGGCTTGGCCTCTCGAATCTCCGTGCTGGAGCAGGAGCTGGAGAACCGGCCGGAGTCGGGGGGCGACGTGCATCCGCTGCGGCCATCCCCGGAGGACGGCGCCGACGTGGTTCCGCAGCGCCGCGTGGGACCGAACCCGGCCGGCGGCTAGAGCTCGGTCCGGTCGCGGGCCGCCACGCCCGGCTGCTCGCGAGTCTCGGACTCGACCACGTTCAACCGCGAGCGCACCAGGTACAGCGGTCGGCCCTTGACCTCGTCGTAGATCCGGCCCACGTACTCGCCGATGATCCCGATGGCAATCAGCTGGATCCCGCCCAGCAGCAGCACGGCGATGGTCACGGTACTGAACCCTTGGAGGTACGAGCCGGCCAGACGCAGCCCGACCACCACCGGGATGGCGATGAAGGCCAGGGTCGAGATCAGGAAGCCGAGCAGGGTGGCCAGCTGGAGCGGGCGGTGCGAGAAGGACGACACCGCGTCCAGCGAGAACCGGAGCATCTTGGAGAGCGTGTACTTGGTCTCCCCGGCATAGCGGGCGTCGCGACGGTAGGGAACCGCCGCCTGCTGATAGCCCACCCACACGGTCATCCCCCGCAGGAACCGGCTGCGCTCGCGCATTGACAGCAGCGCGTCCAGCGGCTGGCGGTCCAGGAGCCGGAAGTCACCCGAGTTGTGCTGGAGCTCGACCTGGGCCAGGCGATCGAACAGCCGATAGAACCAGCGCGCCGTCGCGAGCTTGAACCATGACTCTCCCTCACGCTGCTCGCGCACAGCGTAGACCACGTCGCAGCCGGCGCGCCAGTGGTCAAGCATGCGGGGAATCAGCTCGGGCGGATCCTGGAGATCGGCGTCCAGCATCACCACGGCGCTGCCGCGAGCATGATCGAGCCCGGCGGTCAGCGCGGTCTGGTGTCCGAAGTTCCGTGACAGGAACACCACGCGGACCCGGTCATCCTCGGACGCCAGGCTTTCCAGCCGGGCGGCAGAGGAATCGGACGAGCCGTCGTCGACCAGCACCAGCTCGAACGGGACGCCCTCCAGCGCGTCGCACACCCGGGTGTAGAACTTCTCCAGCGTGGCTTCCTCGTTGTAGATCGGAGCTACGACGCTCAGCAACTCGAGCCGGCGCTCACCGCGGGTGAGGGCGGGGTCCACGTGCGTATCGTACGAGGACCCGCTCATAGGCTCCAGGGAAAGCCGCTGTGGGGCAGGTAGTCGACCAGGTTGATGGCCAGGATCAGGGCGCTCAAGGCGATCGAGACTCGCCACAGACGCCGGTCGGCCGCCAGCCCGACCAGCGGCAGCAGCCAGGCGACGTACCACGGGACGAGCCAGCTGGTGGTGAGCAGAACGACCGCGGCGGCCCACCCAGCCGCGGTCACCCACTCCAGGCGGCCGTGCCAGACCCGGCTGAGGAGCCAGGCGCAGGCCGCGGCACCTACCACGCCCAGCACCAGCGCAACCGCCCCGCGTGCGCTCGAGAGTCCGAGTCCGCCGGCGATCAAGGCGGGAACGCTGCGGCCGCCGGTCTGGCCCTGGGCTTGCCCGAGCGTGGCCGGCAGGTGGAGCATTCCGCCGCCGAACAGGACCGCGCCGAAGGCGCCGAATCCGGCTGCGGCGACCCCCGCGCCCCATAGCATCCCCCGGCGTGCGTCCCGGCCGTGACGGCCGCCATCGGCCAGCGCGAACAGGAGCGGCAGGCCGCCGACCAGCTTGATCGCGGCCGCGGTGACCATCATGGCGCCGCCGGGCTTCGGCCGGCGGCGGAGCGCCAGCCGGATCCCGGCCACCAGCGGAAGCAGCATCAGCAGGTCGTTGTGGCCGCCGCCGGCCCCGTACAGAAACAGCAGCGGGTTCAGCCCGACCAGGGCCACCGCCGGCCGAGGATCGGTGCCGCGGTCCTGGGCGATCCGCCACACCAGCCCCAAGGTCAGCAGGACGGCCACGACGGCCAGACCCTTGTAGGCGAACGCGCTGGCCGCGATCGACAGCGGAGCCAGGCCATAGCTCAGCGCGGTGAACAGCGGCCCGTACACCGTGGGGGTGTGCGTCCAGCGAAACCCGACGTACCCGTAAAGCGGGTCAGCGGCCGCGGCGTGTGGACCAAACAGGTATGGGTTCAGACCGTTCAGGGCTCCCAGGCGCCCGTACATCTGGTAGCTGAACAGGTC
>DATKRM010000324.1:0-3397 GCA_035532195.1 Solirubrobacteraceae bacterium | reverse complement strand
CAGCTCCCCTCCCGGCGCGAAGCGCAGCTCGCCCCGGGCCGAGCGCACCGTGGCCTCGTTTCGGTCCGGGCCGGTGAGCCACATCACCAGGTCGACGCCCTCCACCGGCTCGACCGCAGCCAGCGCCCGCTCGAGCACGGCCTCCCTCCGGTCCTCGTCCAGTACGTAGATCATCGCCGCGCGCTGGGCGGGGCTCAGCGCCACCTCAGCGCCGATCGTGCTGGCCGCCGTCTGCGCCGCCACGTCGAAGTCGCCGAACGCCCGATCCAGGTGAATGCGTTCCTCCACCGCGGCCTGCGAGTGATCGGAACACATGATGACCGCGTGCTGATCAAGGAACGCGTCCGCGCCCCCGGCGGTGTGCATCAGCCGCTCGATCTGGCGGTCGGCGGCGGCGATCGAGGTCACCTGGGCATGAGGACCGTTCTTGTGCGACCACGCGTCGTTGTCCGGCAGCGAGAACAGCAGGAAGTCGAACAGGTCGTGCTCGACCAGGTACGCGCCGACGCATCCCGTGTGCTGATCGCGGATCCCCGGCATCCCCAGCTGGCCGCGGCAACCGGTCTTGCGACTGGCGTACAGGTCGGCGTAGAACAGCTCCTGCGGGCCGTCGATGGTGCGCCGGAACAAGGTCGAGGTGACGATGCGGGCCAGCGCGCTCTCCTGCGCGACCTCGTGCGGGTGTCGTCCTCGGTAGATCAGGTACGTGGTGCCCGCGGTGCGGACTCCGGCGTCGTCCAGCGTCTCGTAGACCGTCTCCACGTCGTGGGACAGGTGCTCGGCGTTCATCCGGTACACGGTGTCGGTGAGCGAGCGCAGCACTCCGAACTGGCGGCTGGCCGAGAAGCTCGATCCGTACTCGACGTAGCGGCCTTCGTCCCGGCTATACCAGTTCATGCTGGGAATGTGGTGCGCGTCGGGCCCCACTCCGGTGGTGATGCTGGCCGCGCACACCGGCGTCACCGAGGGGAACGCGGCCACGCAGTCGTCCACATAGACGCCCTCCTGGCGAATCCGCTTCAGCGCGGGAGCTCGTCCTGACTCCAGCGCCCGGTCGAGCATCGACGGCTTCAGCGCATCGATGACGACCAGGACGAGCTTCTTGGGGTCAGCGACGCCCACTAGAGCCCACTAGCGCAGAATTCTCAGTCCCGCGTACTTCTGGCCCTCGCGGCGGCGGCCGGCCCACAGCAACCAGGCCATGGCCAGCACCGCCAGCGGTCCCACCGGTGGAGCCACGGCCGCCAGAACGGCAATCACGAGTGCCGCTGCTTCGGCGTACAGGATGGTTGCGCTGGCTGCCTGCTCGTCGAGGCGGGCCCGCACCCGACCCAGCAGCGGGCGGGTGGCCGCTGCCCCCAACCCGGCGCAGAGCACGCCGGCGATCCAGCCCGGCCAGGCCGCGTGGTGATGCTGGGCCAGCGCGCCGGCAAACAGCAACGCGGCCAGGACAAATCCCACCATCAACAGGATCGAAGGGAACGGACCACTGTTGGCCGCGTCCGGGCCCAGCTGCCGCTCGAGCACCGACACGGCGATCGCGCCGATCACCATGGCCAGGAGAAACGGCGTACCTTGCAGGAACGAGTAGTCGGTGTGCTGAAAGTGGATCTGCACACCGCCACTGGCCAGAGCGGACACCGCCAGTGCTGGGATGAACGGGCGGATTCCGATGGCGAGCGCAATGCCCAACCCCTGGAAAATGTCGAAGGCCAGATGCACTGTCGTGTACCGTGAAGAGGCGTGACGATAGTGGAGAGGGCAGTGTGAGCGGCGGGGGACGCGGGACTCCGCGTCGACCGCGGTCCTCAGCCCGAGACATCGAACGCTACGGCGCGCTGTTCGCCGGGCGGACCAAGGTAATGAAGTCGTCGGCCATGCGTGACCTCATGGCGCTGACCGAGCGGCCCGAAGTCATTTCGCTCGCCGGCGGATGGCCGGACACCTCCACGTTCCCACCTGACTCCTACGCCTCGCTGATGAGCAGTGTGGCCAGCCATTCGTGTGCCCGGGCCCTGCAGTACGGGCCCACCGAGGGGCTGTCGATCGTCAAACGCTGCGTCTGCGAGGTGATGGCGGCCGAGCAGATCGAGATAGATCCCGACGAGGTGCTGATCACGAGCGGCGGGCAGCAGGTGATCGACCTGGTGTGCAAGACGCTGCTCGACCCCGGAGACGTGGTGGTCTGCGAGGCGCCCACCTACCCCGGTGCGGTTCCCACGTTCTGCGCCTACGAGGCCGACGTGGTCCAGGTCACGATGGACCGTGACGGCATGCGAACCGATGAGCTGGAATCCACGCTCCAGGAGCTGGAACGCGCCGGGCGCCGGCCCAAGTTCATCTACACGGTGCCCACGTTCCACAACCCGGCCGGGATCACCATGTCGCTGGAGCGCCGCCGCGAACTGCTGCGCATCGCCTCCGACCGGGAGCTCCTGATCCTGGAGGACAACCCCTACGGTCTACTCCGCTACGAGGGCACGCCGCTACCGCCGCTGCGCGCGCTGGATGACCGGTTCGTGATCTACGCCAGCACGTTCTCGAAGATCCTGTCCCCCGGGGTGCGACTGGGCTGGGCGGCCGCGCCGGCTCCCGTGCTGGAGAAGATGAATATCGGCAAGCAGGCCTCTGATCTCTGCTCCTCCTCCATCACCCAGTACTTCGTCAGCGCCTACTTCGAGTCCGGTCCCTGGGAGGACTACGTGCGCTCGCTGATCGAGATCTATCGCCGCCGCCGGGACGTGATGCTCGACTCGCTGGCCGAGCACTTCCCCCGCTCGGCCGAGTGGACGCATCCTGAGGGCGGGCTGTTCATCTGGTCCACGCTGCCCGGCTACATCGACACCACTGACCTGCTGGCCCGCGCGCTGGATGAGCACGTCGCGTTCGTGCCCGGCCGAGCCGCGTACCTCGACGGCCGCGGCGGCTCGTCGATGCGGCTCAACTTCTCCGGGGTGCCGGAAAACGACATCCGTGAGGGCGTCCGGCGGCTGGGCGAGGTCGTGCGCGAGCAGGTCGAGCTGTACGGCACGCTGACCGGGGTGCGGCCTGACCAGGACCGGCCTCAGCGACGGACCGAGCCCAGTTCGCTCCCGCCGCCTTTGCTCGAGGAGCCGCTGGCCAACGTGCTGCGGCTCCCGCGCAAGCGCGCGTGATGCGCGTGGCGGTACTCAAAGGGGGCCGGTCGCTGGAGCGCGAGGTATCGCTGCGCTCCGGGGCCCGGGTCCAGGACGCACTCGAGCGGCTGGGGCACGAGGTGATCCCGGTGGACGTGGACGCTGACCTGGTCCAGCGGCTTGACGCTGCCGCACCGGACATAGCGTTCATCGCCATGCACGGTCGCGACGGCGAGGACGGAACGATCCAAGAGCTGCTCGAGGTCCTGGGCGTGCGCTAC
>DATKRM010000323.1:0-3421 GCA_035532195.1 Solirubrobacteraceae bacterium | reverse complement strand
GGCATCTCCAAGGCCCCTTCAACGAATACGCCTAGCGGTACAACCACCGGAAGAACCTGCGCTCTCAGTCCGAAACCTGCTTCCTCGCGCGGCTACGCGGGACTGACGTGGCCTGAGCACCGCCGGGGCAGTCGTGATCTCCACGGTGAACTGCCAAATAGTCTGCCTGGCCACGCTGGCAGCCAGCGATCAGCCGCCATAGGTCGATGCGGATTCCAAGCTGGTGGGCCATCATGCCTTCTAGGTTCGGCCCCAGGTCTTTACCAGCTACCTTTCTGGACAATTTAGTCCACCCGATTTTGGTGCCGCACTCGCAGTGAATGACGAATACTCGATCCCCCGACTCGCGCACGCCAGGGAGTAACTTCTCTAACCCGACGAGCGCATCGCCCGTCTTCACTCTCCCAGGGCAGTGTTGAGCAACCGAAGATGCTCCGTCAGCCGATCCGCCAAGAGGCCAGGTTCGGCCTCGAGTGCCCTTCGGTACTCGCGAAGCGACTTCAGGAGATCCTCTTGGGCTTCGGCAGGCGTGTCTCCCTCGCCGAAGGCAGCGGTAGTTGCCTCGACGGCCAGCCATTGATCGTCGTCCCAGGTGATCTCGATCGCGAGGGCGGGCCCCGCACCGACTACCTCGTGCCGATGCACGGTTACGGCTGGTTCACCGCTGTGGGCCATAACGTGGCGGGCCGGACCGAGGGCCGGCTCGACCACCTCTGGACGCGAACGGACCGCCTCATTTCGAACTGTGAGAGCCATCAGGCCTTGGCCTCCCCGTTCCCGGCTGACGGAAGACTGAATTTCGCGATCGGGAGCTGCCGCGCATTCTTAATCGAACCCTCGACAAACGTCACTAGGGCATCCCCCAGTTCCAAGCTCATCCTGACGCGACCCACAGCCTTGGGGGGATCAGGGTTGCCCATAATCGTCGGCTCGCTGAGCAGCCAAGTTATGGTCAGGCCAGTCGGGCCAGCAGACACCGATAGTCCGTCCGCGTATATATCCGGCAGGCTCTCGTCACTCATCGTCCCACCCACGACTCAAGTTGGCCACGATCTCCTAGCCTATGGCCTGCTGGGCCCCACCCAACGGGCAGGCACAGCCTATCACCGCAACGTGGGGACGGGCGGGGGCCGCGATGAGATCGTGGCAGCTACGTTCCCGGATCGGGCCTGAGCCTGCCCTTTGCCGCCTTCTCCAATGCCTCGTAGACTTCCACCCGGCTTCGACAGTCAGCTCGGTGAGTAGGCACGGGATGGCGAGTTCAAGCTGAACTCAGCGAGGGGCGCATCGCGACGACGAGGCGTGTATCTATGCGGCCGAGGGCGGCGCTGAACTCGACGCGGACCAGATTCGAGCTGGCGGGGGCATGGCGAGCGCGTCAAACAATTGCCCCTGCGCAGGGGTGAGCTCGGAGCGCTGCGAGACCCTGCCGGCGGCGCCGGCGAAGTCCACCAGGACGACGCGCTGGAGCTCGCGGCGCACCCGCGGCCAGGGCTGGTTGGTGGAGCGCTCGACAACCCTCACCAGCAGCAGGGCGAGGAAGCAGAGCACCACGTGGGCCACGATGCGGTTCTCGCGGCGGTGGTACACCGGGCGCAGGTCGAGGTGGTGCTTGAGGTCGCGCCAGCCGCGCTCCACCTCGAGCAGCTGCTTGTAGCCGAGCGCGATGTCCTCGGCGCTCAGCGTGTCGTCGCTGCTGCGCAGCAGGTACTTGCCGTCGAGCCGCTCCTCGTCGTGGACGGCGGCCATGTTCACCGACAGCCGGCCGGTCGAGGATTGCCGCACGTATCGGCCGAAGCGCTTGCTGATGCGCAGCGCGCAGGCGCGCTTGGCGTGCACCCCGCTGATCTGGTGGAGCTCGACCAGCTGCACGTCAAGGTCGGCGAGCATCTGCTCGCGGCGCTGGCGGTCCCGCTCGGCTTCCACGGGGTTGCGCCAGACCACGTAGCGGTGCCGGGCCTCACCGTCGCCGACGGTGACCTCCTTGACCTCGAGGTTGTCACGCACCACCGCGTAGCGGCCGGGCCGCGCCATCGCCTCGTCCACCGCCTTGATGCCGGCGCGCATCCGCTCGCCGACGATGTAGTGGCCACCGGCGCGCTGCAGGTAGCGGACGTTCTCGTCCCCGGCGAGGCCCCGGTCGGCGACGAACACCACCCGGCCCAGCCGCCAGCCGCGCAGGTCGTCCTTGACCCGGCGCACGGTGGCAGCGTCGGCGGTGTTGCCGGGGAAGACCCAGACCCGCACCGGGATCCCCTCGCGGGTGACCGCCATGCCGATGACCACCTGGGGACGATCGGCGCGGCTGTCCTTGGAGTGGCCGAAGCGGCGCAGCTCGTCCTCCTCCTCAACCTCGAAGTACGTCGAGGTGGTGTCGAAGAAGAGCAGGTCGACCTCCAGGTTGAGCAGCGAGGCCACCGCGAAGAAGACCCGCTCCTGAATCGCCTCGGCGTTCTCCACCAGGAAGTCCATGGCCCGGTACGCGTGCTGGACGTCGAGGTGCTCCATACCGCGGATCACCACGTCCTCGCCGACCCACTCGCTGGCAGCCAACTTCGACGCCGGGTCGAGGCAGCGGTTGGCCACCAACGCGAAGAGGGTGCGCTCGATGTCGGTGCTGAACTCCCGCTCGGCGAGCAGGGTGCGCAGCTGCTCGGCGATGCCCAACCGCTGCCAGAGCACATCAAGCGCGTAGGCACCACCGAGAGGCCGGCTGCGCACCACCGAGAGCTCATCGCCGTGGCTGGGCGCAGCGCCAGTGTCGAGCCGCTGCAGGCTGCGAGCGAGGCGGCGCAGGGCTTCAGGGTCCACCTGGTCGGAGCGGCCGAAGTTGTACACGACATGCACCTTCGACTGGCCACCGGGGTCGCGGACGTTGTGGGCCAGCTGCAGATACTCGACCACCGAGCCATCCTTGTTGCTGCGCCGCGTCGTCCGCAGGTACATACCTACGTAGTATAGCGCTCTGCATCACGGACGTGGCGCCATTCGTGTATCTACACTTTCAGCGCCGAAACCTACGTCAGGAGCCCGTTTTGAACTCACGGCGAGGCCTCACAGGGGGCAATGTGTGCCTCTGACTGTCGAACCCGGGTTCCATCCGGGTCGGGACCGTGCTCTCGGCCCCTTTGGAGATCTTCTGGGTCTTGGGAGGCCCAAGCATGGGGGCAGGGTAGCGGGTGGCTGACCGGACCGCTCCAGACGTGCTCCGCGACGCGGCTGACGCCCTCGCGCTGGCCGAGCGCGCACTGGCTGAGATCATCAACCAGCCCGGACGTGGGCGAGTAGCGGGCATCCGCAACCTGCCCGTATGGGGCCGCATAGTGACGCAGACGATTGAAAACCTCCGCACCGTGGTCAGCCGAGACGTCTTCAACAGGTGGTGGGCTCCCTGGCAAGCCCAGCTCCGCGACGACCCTGA
>DATKRM010000322.1:0-3938 GCA_035532195.1 Solirubrobacteraceae bacterium | reverse complement strand
GGCCGATCTGGGATATCCGGATCCGACCGTTTCGGGGCCGTTGCGGGATCTCCGATCGCGCCCCAATGGGTACCTGCGAGGTTACTCCACGGCTCGGCGCGTCAGGCGGGGCCGCACGGTTACCCTTCGACCGATGGACGGTGGGTGGGTCGCCCGCGCGCGCTGGCGCCGTCATGGCGCCAGCGGTTGGCTGGCGCGTGCACGCTGGCGCCGGCGTGGAGCCTGGCTGTGGCCCGCGTTCGTGGTTCTCACCCTGGCCGACGCCCTGGTGGGACGTCTGCTCCCGTTCGCCGGCAACACGCAATCCGTGGCCACCGGCGCGGTGGCCGGCCTGTGCCTGAACGTGGTCGGGGTCATCCTGCTGTCGCGCCCGCTCGGCTGGCTGATTCGCCGCCTGCGCCCCAGCGTGCCGAATGTGGTGGCGCGCAACTACGGAGGGACCGTCGTCGTGATAGCGGTGTTCGTGGCGCTGGGCTCGGCGGGGCTGGCCCACCGAAGTTCGGTCCTGGCCGAGCGGCGGGCCATGCAGGAGGCCGTGGCCCGGGCCCAGGCCTGGATCGGGGACCGCGCGCCGGCGCCGTTTCGCCGCCACCTGGCGCTGGTGGACACGTTCGCCATCCAGGCTGGCAGCGTGTACCGAAGCTGCGTCCCCAGCCAAGCCCCGTCCGGCCCGCGCGACTACTGCGTGATCGTCGATCTGTCGGCGCCGTTCGCCGGCAGCGTGAAATTCGCCGGCTCGGAGCCGAACTCGATGTTCTCGGCGGGCGTGGGTTAAGCCACAACCAGCGAGGACGGGGCGAGCAGCGCGTCCACGTCGGCCGGCCGCAGCGGCCGGGCGAAGTGGAAGCCCTGGCCCAGACCGGCGTTCATCCCGCGCAACGCATCGGCTTGCTGGGGGGTCTCGATGCCCTCGGCCACCGTCTGGAGGTTCACGCCCCGGGCCAGCTCGATGATGCCGTTGACCAGTCGCTCCTGGCCCTCGTGCTCGCCCAGCTGGTCGATGAAGGTCTTGTCGATCTTGAGGATGTCCATGGGGAAGCGCTGGAGGTAGCTGAGCGCCGAGTAGCCGGTGCCGAAGTCGTCGACGGCCAGCCGCAGGCCCAACTGGCCCAGGTCCTTGAGCCGGTCGATGGCCTCGTCGTCGGTCTCCAGCAACACCCCCTCGGTGATTTCCAGGACCAGGTTTGCGGCCGCCACACCCGTCTCGTCGAGCACCTGGGCCACGCGTTCAACCAGGGCCGGGTCGTGGACCTCCTGGGTCGAGAGGTTGACGCTCACGTACAGCTCGCGCCAGCGAGGGTCGGCGTCCTGCCAGCGACGCAGGTGCTGACACGCCTGCCGCAGGACCCGGTGGCCCACGGCGATCATCAGCCCGGTCTCTTCGGCCAGGGGCAAGAACGCGGAGGGAGGCAGCAGGCCGTGGTGGGGATGCTCCCAGCGCACCAGCGCCTCCAGGCCCACGATGGTCTCGTGCTGGAGCGACACGATCGGCTGGTAGTGGGCCACGAACTGCTCTTCTTCCACGGCCCGATGCAGATCGCCCAGCAGATCCAGGCGCTGGACCGCCGCGTGGTACATCTCCTCGGCGAATACGGTCTCCCGGCCGGGTCCCGACTGTTTGGCGGCATACATCGCCAGGTCGGCGTCGCGGACCAGAGCCTGCGCGTCCTTACCCGGCTCGTGCGTTCCGCCCAGGGCCACGCCGATGCTGACGCTGACCATGATCTGGCGTTCATCGAGCGATAACGGGGCTCGCAGGGCTTCGCGAATCCGCTCCACCACGACCCGCCAACCCTGGGCGTCTTCGATCTCGGGCAGAAGAACCACAAACTCATCGCCCCCGAACCGAGCCAGCGTGTCCTCGGAACGCAGGCAGCCGGACAGCCGCTGGGCCACGGCGAGTAGAACCTCGTCTCCGGTGGTGTGGCCGAGGCCGTCGTTGACCCGCTTGAAGTGGTCGAGGTCGAGGAACAGGACGGCCAGGGAACGGCCGTGGCGACGCGCGGTGGCCAGGGCCCGGGACAGCCGGTCCTCCAGCAGGACACGGTTGGGAAGCGTGGTCAGCGAGTCATGCAGGGCCTGGTGGCGGATCTTCTCCTCGGTCTGATGGCGGGCGATGGCCGCGGCCAGGATGCTGGTGATCGCGCGCAGGAACACCGCGTCCTCGTAGTTGAACTGATGCGGCTCGGTCGACTGAACGCTCAGCACGCCGAACACCTCGGGCGTGGCGGGAAACGGCACCGCGATCCCGCTGGCGATGCCCTGGGCGCAGAAGAAGGTGGCCTCGACCAGCTTGGACTCCGCGGTCCAGTCACCGACGATCAGCTCGCGGCCTGAGCGCAATGTCTCACCGAGCTGCGAGCCGTCGGCCGGGATCTTCCCGCCGGTGCGGCGGAACGTGTCCGGCCCCTCCCCGGCGAACAGCACGAACGCATCCCGGTCGGGGAGATACTCGTGCACTCCCACGAACGCGGCATCCAGGGTTTCGGCCACCCGGATGGCTGCGTCGGACATCAGCTCGGAGAGCTCCTCACCCTCGAGCGCCCGGGCGCCGAGTGCGGCGACCACCTCCTGTTGGGCAGCCTTGCGCCGAAGCCTGCGCTCCGCGCGCTTGCGCTCCTGCGCATCCCGCGTGGTGAGGACCAGATGGTGGGCGTCCGGCTCCAGCCGTACCGCCGTCTCCGCGTCGATCCAGCCACCCGAGCTGTGGCGTAGCCGCAGCTCCACCGGGGCGATGGCCACCCCGTCGGCTGCACTGGCGCAGGCCCCGCGGAGCTTAATCAGGCCCGCGCGATCGACCAGGGCGGAGAACTTGGTCCCCTCCAGGTCGGCCCCGGGATACCCCAGGAGCTGTGTGCCCGAGCCGGTCTGAAGGATGATCGTCAGATCCGGCTCGACCACCGAGATCATGTCCGAGGCGTTCTCGATCAGCGACCGGTAACGCCCCTCGGCCCCTTGGTCCTTCCAGGTCATTGTTTCCTGCTTATCGGCGGTGAGCACAGCCCGCTGTAGCTAATAGCGGGGAGATTCGTACCCCGGTCCAGGCCGTTATGAGGCGCGTGGCAGGCCTGACCGGGCTCGTTAGGTGTCCAGCGCGTCGATCTCGGCGGTGCCCCGCGGCAGGACCGCGTCGCAGAAGTCGCGTCCGAACGGGGCCAGGTGGATGCTGCGCTGGACCGTTTTGGTCCGCCCGGACCGCTTGATCGCGTCCAGCACCTTGGGCTGGGCTTCGAGTACCTGGTAGGCAATCGGGTCCTCGAGCGGCTCCTTGGAGAACCAGACCAGGCCGAGGCGATTGAGGTTGTTCAGATACGACGGGACCCGGTCCAGGTTCCGGCAGCCCGCCCGCTGGCCGATCATGGTGAGGCCCTCGGCCACGACCTGCGACCCGAGTCCCATGAGCTGGGTGGCTCTCACGTCGACCGCTGGCTGCAACCCCTCGGTGGCCAAGAGCCGCAGGATCCGGGCCTCATCCGGCGCCAGCTCCTCCAGGATGCGGGCAAACGCGGGATGGGCCATGTCCGGCAGGTCAACCTCGGCTGACTGACGTAGGAGCTCGGCGCCGGCCGCCCGCAGGGCTTCGCTGTCCGGAGGGTCGCCGTTGGGGCTCTCCTCGCCCGCTCCCGCGGGCATCAGCTGTCCCACGAGCCGGTCCAGCTCGCTGACGCCCAAGAACTCTCGGGCGTAGCCGCGCACACCGCCGCCCACCTCCTGGGCCAGCTCGAGGGCCTGCCGCGGGTCGGCGGCCACGCGCGCGGCCCGGATCGACGCACCAAACCCCCAGGAAGCGGTCTTCAGCCAGGCGCCCGCGGCGAGGCGGGCCAGGCCGCCCACGGTGTCCAGCCGGTTCTCCGAAGGCTCGCTCATCCGAAGATCGCCAGGTGGACCAAGCCGCCGGCCAGCCCGAGGACCGCGCCGTGGAGCAGCAACAGCCATTC
>DATKRM010000321.1:0-16477 GCA_035532195.1 Solirubrobacteraceae bacterium | reverse complement strand
GCCACGGAGCGAACATGGGCTCGCTCCAGGGCACCCAGGCCGAGCTGGCGCTCGTGCCCAACGCCAACCTCACGCTGCGGCCGGTCCCGGACAACGTCAGCGACGAGGTGGCCCTGTTCGCCGGCGACGTGATGGGTACGGGCTACCACGCCATCGACGACGGCCGCGTCCGGCCGGGCGACAGCGTGGCCGTGCTGGGACTGGGGCCGGTCGGCCTGTGCGCGGTCCAGGCGGCCATCGCCACCGGAGCCGGTCCGGTGGTGGCGATCGACACGGTCGAAGACCGCCTGAACATGGCCCGCCAGTTCGGCGCACTCCCCGTCCACCTGACCGAGCAGAGCCCCCGCGACGCGGTCAAGGAGGCCACCGCGGGCCGCGGTGTGGACGTGGCGGTCGACGCGGTGGGGCACCCGGACGCCCTGGAGCTGGCCATCCGCCTGGCCCGCAAGGCGGGAACCGTGGTGGCCATCGGGGTGTACGCCGAGCGCTGCGAGGTCCACATGGGCCTGGTCTGGATCAAGGGCCTGACCCTGAAGGCCGGCCCGGCCAACGTGATCGGTCACGTCGACCGGATCCTGGCCATGCTCCAGGCCGGCACGGTTGACCCCACCCCTCTGGTCAGCCGTCACATGCCGCTGGACGACGCCGTGGAGGCGTACGCGGTCTACGATCGACGGGAAGCCCTGAAGATCGTGCTCACCCCGTAGCAGGAGGCCTGAGACATGTCCGCCACCGCTCTTCCCGACCAACTGTCCGACGCCACCCGGCGGTTCGCCGATCAGGAGCACCAGCTGCTGATCGATGGCGAGCGGGTGCCGGCCGGTGGTGGCCGCACGTTCCAGACCATCGACCCGGCCACCGGCCAGCCGATCGCGGCGGTGGCTCACGCCGGCCCCGAGGACGTCGACCGGGCAGTCGGGGCGGCGCGCCGGGCGCTCCAGGACGGACCGTGGGGCAAGGCCCCGGCAGCCGAGCGGGCCCGCTGCCTGAATCGCCTGGCCGATCAGGTGGAGGCCCACGCCGATGAGCTGGCCGAGCTCGAGGCGCTGGACAACGGCAAGCCGGTCAAGCTGGCCAAGATCGTCGACGTCCGCCAGACGGTGGCCTGGCTGCGCTACTTCGCAGGCTGGCCCGAGCGGATCACCGGTGAGGTCATTCCGGTCCGCCCGGGAGGCATGCAGTGCTACACGCGCAAGGAGCCGGTCGGCGTCTGCGGCCAGATCATCCCCTGGAACTTCCCCCTGCTGATGGCGGCCTGGAAGATCTCGCCCGCCCTGGCCGCCGGCTGCACGGTGGTGCTCAAGCCGGCCGAGCAGACGCCGCTGAGTGCACTGCGGATCGGCGAGCTGGCGCTGGAGGCGGGAGTCCCGCCCGGGGTCCTGAACGTGATCACCGGCGAGGGCGACACCGGCGCGTCGCTCGTCGATCACCCCGGCGTGGACAAGATCGCGTTCACCGGATCGACGGAGGTGGGCCGGGAAATCGGAGCCAAGGCCGGGCGCTCGCTGAAGCGGGTCACGCTCGAGCTGGGCGGCAAGTCCCCGAACATCATCCTGCCCGACGCCGATCTGGAAGCGGCGATCGCCGGCTCGTTCAACGCCATCTACTTCAACACCGGCCAGGCCTGCAACGCGGGCAGCCGGCTGTTCGTGCCCCAGGAACAGTTCGACCGGGTGGTCGGAGCGCTGGCCGAGGCGGCCGGCCAGGCCAGGGTCGGACCCGGCCTGGACCCGCAGACCCAGCTCGGCCCGGTGGTCTCGGCCGAGCAGCAGGAGCGGGTGCGCTCCTACATCGCCGCCGGGCGCGACGAGGGCGCCGAGCTGGTGACCGGGGGCGAGGGCAACGGAGACGAGTCAGGCGGCTACTTCATCCCGCCTACGCTGTTCACCTCCACCCGGGACGACATCCGCATCGCCCGCGAGGAGATCTTCGGGCCAGTGCTGGTGGCGTTGCCCTATGAGTCGATCGAGGAGGTGGCGGCCCGAGCCAACGACACCGAGTACGGCCTCGCTGCCGGCGTGTGGACCCGCGACGTAGGCAATGCCCACCGCCTGGCCTCGCTGCTCAAGGCCGGCAGCGTGTACGTGAACACCTGGGGCGATGCCGATCCCGCCGCCCCGTTCGGTGGCTACAAGGCCTCCGGGATCGGCCGCGAACACGGTCGCGAGGGCCTCGAGGCCTACCTTGAGACCAAGACCGTGTGGCTGAAAACCGGCTGATGACCAAGCCAGCCGGCGTGTGCGCTATCAAGTCGCATGCCGGATGCCGATCAGATCTATAGCGACAATTGCACGGGTTAGCGGGGCGCTCACCAGCACCCGGCGCCTGGGCGGGAAGCGGGCTATGGCGTTTGCTGCCGCCATCGCGCTGGCCCTGACCTTGGCCGTACCCGCGACGTCTTCCGCCCGCGACGCCGGCCAGGGTCACCGCCATCCCCGCGCGCAGCGCTGCCCGGGCGCCGAAGCGCCGGCCACGGCGACCCCGGCCCCGCAGCTACGAACAGCGGTCTGGTGCCTGATCAACCAGCAGCGCATCCTTCGGTGGCTCCCCGCACTACGCGCTTCGCCACTACTCGACCGCTCTGCCCAGGCCTGGTCCGACGCGATGGTGGCCGACGACAACTTGTCCCACGGTCCCGGGAACACATTCGCCGACCGGATCTCGGCCACCGGCTACGACTGGCAGACCGCGGGCGAGAACATCGCCACCGGCTATCCCACTCCCCGTTCGGTGGTTGCGGCCTGGATGGCCAGCGAGGACCACTGCCGCAACATCCTCAGCCCGTCGTTCCGCGACGTGGGCACCGGGGTCAACCCGCATCCGGTGCGCGACGCGGCCAGGGGCCCAGCCACCTGGACCGAGGACTTCGGCCTGCTGCAGAGCCAGTCGCCGCCGTCGGGCAACCTGCGCCCGATGGACGGCTGCCCCTACCGCTGAGCCGTGGCGGCCGCGGCGGCCGCGGCGTCAGACTCCTCGCGGTCCAGCGGGAACGGCGTGTCCCGCAGGTACCACTCGGCGTCCAGGGCGGCCTGGCAGCCTGAGCCGGCGGCCGTGACCGCCTGGCGGTAGGTGTGATCGACCAGGTCGCCGGCGGCTAACACCCCCGGCACGTTGGTCAACGTCGACTTGCCCTGGGTGACGACGTAACCGGCGGGGTCGGTCTCGACCTGCCCCTGCACCAGCTGGGACTGGGGCTCGTGGCCGACCGCGATGAACGCGCCGGAAATCTTGAGCTCCTGGGTGGAGCCGTCGGCGGCGTTCTGCAGGCGAGCGCGGGTCAGCGTGCCGTCGTCGCCGGGCAGGAGCGCCTCCACCACATACGGGGTCATCCACTCGACGTTGGGCAGCTCGCGCGCGCGGTCGAGCATGATCTTCGAGGCCCGGAACTCGTCCCGGCGGTGGACGATCACCACCTTGGAGGCGAACTTGGCCAGGAACATCGCCTCCTCCATGGCGGAGTCCCCTCCCCCGACGATGATGGTCGGCGTATCCCGGAAGAACGCCGCGTCGCAGGTGGCGCAATAGCTGACCCCCCGGCCTCCGAGCTCCTCCTCGCCGGGCACTGCGAGCTTGCGGTGCTGGGCCCCCATGGCCAGGATCACCGACCGGGCCAGGTGGGTGGTCCCGCCGGAGGTGACCCTGTGAAGGCCGCCGTCCTGAGACAGCTCGACGCTGGTCGCGTCGTCGGTCTCCAGGCGGGCGCCGAAGCGCTCGGCCTGGTCACGGAAGTGCTGCATCATCTCCGGGCCCATGATCCCCTCGGGGAAGCCGGGGTAGTTCTCCACGTCGGTGGTCTGCTGCAGCAACCCACCCCAGGCGAAGCCTTCGATGACCAGCGGCTCGAGATTGGCCCGGGCGGTGTACAGCGCGGCGGTGTAACCCGCCGGCCCGCTACCCACGATGATCACATTTTCGACGCGTTCGTTCATTACGTCAAACTGTAGCTTGGGGCTTCCCGAGCCTGCCACCGGTGGACGGTGCGCCGCAGCTGGAGGTAGGCGATCGCGCCGGGGAGGGTGGGCAGCCAGAACGAGAACGCGCGGTAGGCCAGGACCGCCACCACCGCCAGCTCGACGTGCACCCCGAACGCGGTGCACGCGCCGATCATGCCGCCGTCCACGCCCCCGATGCCGCCGGGCAGGGGCAGCAGATTGCCCAGCATGCCCACGAAGTAGGCCATCACGATCACGGCCAGGGGCGGCGGCTTGCCGAACGCGTGAAAGCACGCCCAGAGCACCGCGATGTTGAGTGCCCACCACCCGATGGTGCCCAGCAGCGCGGCATCACCCGTACGGACGAAGTCGAGCGCCGTGCGCACCCCGGTCGCAGCGGTGGCCGGGAACGCGGCCAGCCGGCGGGCGATCCGCCCGCCCAAGTGCCCACCCGTGGTCCAGCGTGCCACCAGCCGCTCGAGATCCCCAGGCACCAGCGCCATGGCTAGGGCCAGGGCGATCACCACGGCGCCGAAGATCGCCGGGACCACGGTGATCGCGAACGGAGCCGAGCCGGGGAACACGCCCAGGTAGAGCCCCATCCCGTCGATCACCAGCGCGGCCATGTAGACGCCGTAGAGCAGGACCAGGAAGGCGACCGTGCGGCAGGCCACGGTGCGCGACCCCAGGCCGGCCCGGCGCAGCGCCCAGACCTGGAGCACGATCCCCCCGGCTCCGCCGGCCGCGAACAGCCGGGTGGCCGCCAGCCCGGCCATGGTGATCTGGTAGCTCTCGCTCCATCCGATCCGCGTCGTTCCGCGGACGAACACCGCCCGGAATAGCCACACGTAGGCGACAAACGACAGCAGCGTAAACACGAACGCCACCCCGAACCACCACGGGTTGCCGTGCTGGAGCTGGTTCCAGGTCTTCTGGAGCCCCAGTAGCTTGGGCAGCACGAAGTACAGGAACAGGACCGTCGACACGACGAACACCAGCGACGCCACCAGCCGGCCCCGGGTGAGCCGGATCCGCGGCATCTCGTGCGAGTGGTCAGGCTCTGCCGGGCTCCGTCTCGTGGTCTGTGCTCCTCCCTGGCCCGCCGCGATCGCCTCATGCTTGGCCACGGGCCTAACCCCCCGCGGACAGCGCGCGCAGTCGGTCCAGAAGGCAACCAAATCGCCGGGCTCCGGGCGCGGCGGCGGGCGCCACCCGCCGGACCGCCTGAGTCAAGGCTGCGCCGGCCAGCAGATCGACCAGGTAGTGCTCACCCAGGTACACCAGGGCCAGGCCGAGCCACAGCGCATACGACCAGCCGGCCACTCCGGCGCCCGGTCCTACTTCCGAGAGCAACTGGGCGCTCATCAAAGACGTCGCGAAATGAAGCGATGGCATCGCAGCCAGGGGATTTCCTCCGAGGAAATCGTAGAGGGGCTCCCAGAGGTCTCCCCAGAAAATCGGGCCGTACTCGATCATCATCCGCCGCACCTGGGGCGTTCGGCCCTCTAGATAGCCGTGTTTGGCGGCCCACCACGGGGGCGCCGTGGGCAGCGCCCAGTAGAACACGGCGCCGACGTCAAACACCGCGTACATGCGGGCCGCGGCGCTGGGAAACCGGTCCGGATCTCGCCACAGGATGTAGGCCAGGGCGGTGTGCGGAGTCAGGAACCAGACCCAGTGGCTGACGGCCAGGGCGCGCTCCACGTGGTTGACCGCGCCGGGCTTGGAGAAGGCTCGCTGAAGCCGGATCGTCGGCAGCTCCCCCAGCCCCAGGACGCGGTCGATGGCTATGGGATAGCGCACCCGGGTGCGCTGGGCCAGCGCCTCGGGGTCGTCGTGGGGCATCTCGTAGGCCGCGATGTAGGCCCACATCTGCAGCGCGCAGACGGCGACGTCGCGGCCCCGGCTCCGGGGCTTGGCCACGCACACGGCCACCGGGGCCAGCGCCGCCGGCCCCAGCACCGCGGCTGGAGGCAGCTTCAGCCGTCGCCTGAGCAGAGGGGCGGCCACTCCGGCCGCCATCACCCCCCAAGCGGCCACTCGGATGCCCCTCGACGCGCGCAAGGGGGCAACTATAAGAGCGAGCCGGGGCCGGGAGACCGCCGGACCCGGTTGGCCCGCGGAGCAATACAATGCCGCGCCTTGCGACCCCGGGCTCGCTCAACCCTAGTGGCGATTCTCCTGTTGGCCGTCGGCGGTTCCCTGATCCTGGCACCGGCCGCCATGGCCTCCTTCTTCACTCCCAAGTCCGGCGGCTCCCCGAACGCCAACCAGATCGACTCGCTGTACAAGATCCTGTTGTACGTCGCGGCATTCGTGTTCGTCGTGGTCGAGGGCGCGCTGCTGTACTCGGTGATCAAGTTCCGGGCCAAGAAGTCACGATTCGCGGCCCAGATCCACGGCAATACACCGCTCGAGATCTCCTGGACGGTGGCCGCCGCGCTGGTCCTGGTGGTGCTCACCGTGGTCACCTTCGTCAAGCTGCCCAGCATCATCGACCCGCCCAACTCCAACGCCAACGCCGCCTTCCTCACGGCGGCGACGACCCAGCCCTCGCCGCCCAACGGCAAGAAGCTGACGATCTGCATCCAGGGCCGCCAGTACATCTGGCGCTACACGTACGGCAACGGCTGCCTGAACAACTCGTTCAACTCAAAGCTTCCTTACTCCTACCAGGTGATGTACGTCCCGGCGAACACCACGGTGATCCTGGACATCCAGTCCACCGACGTGATCCACTCCTGGTGGGTGCCGGAGCTGGGCGGCAAGGTCGACGCCGTTCCCGGCTACACGACCTACACCTGGTTCAAAGCCCCTCGGCCCGGGGTTGTCTACAACGGCCAGTGCGCGCAGCTGTGCGGTCGCCAGCACGCTTATATGACCGCCTCGGTCCGGGTCCTCACGCCCTCCGTGTTCGCACGATGGCTATCCAGCCAACAGCAGCTGATCACGAAGGCCAACAGCCAGGTGACCCAGCTTCGTCAGATCCTCAGCGCCAGCGGCAACCTGACCGCGCAGCCCTAACGAGAAAGACCCATGTCTGCGATCACCGAACCCGTAACCGCCCGCCGAGTCCCCCAGATCATCACCGACAAGGTGGTGCGACCGCGTCAGACCAAGCGCTGGATCGACTGGGTCCTGACCACCGATCACAAGAAGATCGGGATCATGTATCTGGTCCTCACCTTCGTGTTCTTCATGCTGGGTGGGGTCGAGGCGCTGCTGATGCGCACCCAGCTCGCGGTGCCGGGCAACACGCTGCTCACGGGGGAGCGTTACAACGAGCTGCTGACCCTCCACGGCACCACGATGGTCTTCCTGTTCGTGGTGCCGGTCATGGCCGGGTTCGGCAACTACTTCCTCCCGTTGATGATCGGGGCCCGGGACATGGCCTTCCCGCGGCTCAATGCGCTGTCGTTCTGGCTCTTGCTGGCCGCCGGCGTGGTGTTCTACTGCACCTTGTTCTTCAACCCGCCGGAGGCCGGCTGGTGGAGCTACCCACCGCTGTCCAGCATCCAGTTCTCCCCCTCGGGCGGCCAGGACGCGTGGATATTCCTCATCCACTTAACCGGCATCTCATCGCTCTTAGGTGCGATCAACTTCTACGCCACGATCCTCAACATGCGCGCGCCCGGGATGAGCTGGGGCCGGATCCCCCTGTTCGTGTGGGCGCTCCTGGTCTACGCCGTGCTGCTCATCATCGCGCTCCCGGTGGTGGCCGCCGCAGTCACCATGCTCCTCACCGACCGGCACGCGGGTACTCACTTCTTCGACCCCACGGCCCACGGCTCGCCCGTCTTATGGCAGCACCTGTTCTGGTTCTTCGGGCACCCCGAGGTCTACATCATGATCCTGCCCGGGTTCGGCATCATCTCCGAGGTCATCCCGGTGTTCTCCCGCAAGCCGGTCTTTGGCTACAAGGCGATCGCCGCGTCCACTGCGCTCATCGCCTTCCTGGCCACCCTGGTATGGGCGCACCACATGTTCGCCTCGCCGGTGCCGCTCGTGGTGCTGGGCTTCTTCATGCTGAGCTCGTACCTGATCGGCATCCCCACCGGAGTCAAGATCTTCAACTGGATCTCCACCCTGTGGCGGGGATCGATCGTGATGACCACCTCGCTGTACTTCGCGGTGGGCTTCATCGCCATCTTCGTCGTCGGGGGGATCACCGGGATCTTCCTGGCCACGTTCCCGGTCGACTGGCAGCTCAACGACACCTATTTCGTCGTCGCCCACTTCCACTACGTGCTGATGGGCGGCGCCGTGTTCTCGATCTTCGCCGGGATCTACTACTGGTTCCCCAAGATGACCGGACGGCTGCTGGACGAGACCATGGGCAAGATCTCTTTCTGGCTCATGTTCGTGGGATTCAACGTGGCCTTCTTCGTCCAGCACGCCCTGGGACTGGACGGCATGCCGCGCCGGATCTACACCTATTCGTCGGCCAGCGGGTGGGGGACTTACAACATGATCTCCACGGTGGGTTCGTACGTGTTCGCGCTCGGAATCCTGCTCACCATCTTCAACGTCGTGCGCAGCGTCAAGGTGGGCCGGGCCGCCGGACCGGATCCCTGGAAGGGCAACACGCTGGAGTGGCTCGTGCCCTCGCCGCCCCCGGCCAACAACTTCGACGCCATACCGCGCGTGCGCTCGGTTGAGCCGATGCGGGACATCCGCCGCCAGGTGGAGCGCCAGACCGGGGTGACCCAGAAGACCGGCGGTAGCGAGCAGTTCGCCCGGGCGGGTGCCAGAGAGTGAGCGTGTCCTCCACCGGCACGCTCAGCGTCGCACCGATCAGCGGCGCGCGGCAGGTGCTGCTCGATTACGTCGAGCTGACCAAACCCAAGGTCCAGTCGCTACTGCTGCTGACCACGGTCACCACGATGGAGATCGCCGGGAGCCCGTCGGTGGCCAAGATCGCGCTCACCTGCGTGGGCGGCTACCTGTCGGCCGGCGGCGCCGGGGCCGTCAACCACTACTACGACCGGGACATCGACGCCCAGATGAAGCGGACGGCCACCCGGCCGATCCCGGCCGGTCGCATCTCACCCCGGGCCGCGTTGACCTTCGGGCTCTGCCTGGCCGCGCTGTCCTTCGCGCTGATGTCGCTGACCCTCAACCTGCTGGCCGCTTCGCTGGCCCTGGCCGGCTTCCTGGGCTACGTGGGCGTGTACACGGTGTGGCTCAAGCGCCGCACCCCGCAGAACATCGTGATCGGCGGCGCCGCCGGCGCGGTCCCGCCGCTGGTCGGCTGGGCGGCCACCCGCGGCTCGCTGTCCTGGACGGCCGTGTACCTGTTCGCGATCGTCTTCTACTGGACCCCGCCGCATTTCTGGGCCCTCAGCCTGTTGATGAAGGACGAGTACGCCAAGGTCTCGGTGCCCATGCTCCCGGTGGTCCGGGGCGAGCGGGAGACCCGGCGCCAGATCGTGCTCTACAGCCTGCTGCTGTACGCCATCTCGCAGCTCCCGTTCTGCGGCGGCGGCTTCGGTGCTCTGTACCTGGGCGCCTCGATGGTCCTGGGCCTGGCGTTCATCGGCGGCGCGGTGTTGCTGTATCGCCGCGCCGACAGGCGCACCGCGCTGCGGCTGTACCTGTTCTCGCTGGCCTACCTGGCGCTGCTATTCGGCGCGATGGTGGCGGACGTGAAGTTGTAGGCTCTCCCGGCCATGGATCGCAAGCTCGCCCGTAAGAACATCCGCTCCGGCCTGATCGCCGCCGCCGCCTGCGTGATCATGTTCGGGATCACGTTCCTGGCCGCTGCGATCTACGTCCACCCGTGAGCACGGGTAGCGAATCCGAGGTCCAGCAGCCGGCGCCGCCGGCCGGCGAGGAGATCCACCTCCCGGGCCCGACCATCCTCCCGCTGGTCACCGCCCTCGCGATCACCCTGATCGTGGTCGGCACCACGCTGTCCTGGATCATCTCCGGGTTCGGGGCGGTGGTGCTGGTGGTGGCGGTGATCCGCTGGATCTCCGACACCCGCCGCGACGTCGCGGCGCTCCCCGAAGAGCACCACTAGCCGTTGGCCGCGCCCGCCGGTACCTCGCTGGTGGCCCCGTCGGCCGTCCAGCAGCGGACGATGTCCCGCATCGACAGCATGCCGGCCAGCTCGCCGCCATCGACGACCAGCAGGTGGCGGAATTTGCCCCTGACCATGGTCACGGCGGCGTGTTCCAGCGACCAGTCCGGGTGAGCGAACGTCAGCGCCGAGGTCAGATGCTCGGCCACGCGCTCGCCGTCCGGGTCCTCGCCGGCCGCCACCGAGCGCAGGATGTCCCGCTCAGTGATCAGCCCCGGGCCCATCGCCTCCGGGTCGAGCACCACCGCGGCGCCCACCCGACGATCGGCCATGGCCGCGGCGGCTTCCCGCAGAGTGTGGCTCGGCCCGATGGTCAAAACGACCTCTGACATCCCATCCTGCACTCGCATCGGCGCCCTCCGAGTTCGATTGCAACAATTGGATCAATCATAATCATTCGGGCGCACCGGAGGGCTCCGCCGGGTGCGCCAGCCTCGTCCCGCCGCCGCGTCATCGCGCTGGCGGAAGCCATAGGATGCCGACACCGATGCTGTCCGTTGGCACCTAGTAAGAGTGCGAAACCGCCCCATTGTCCAGATGCTGGTGATCGGCCTGATTGGGCTGGCCATCCTGCTGCCCATCTCGCTCCTGGCCATCCCGTGGTTTTCCGACAAGGCGTCAACCCAGGCCGGGAATATCCACACGCTGTATGACGTTCTGCTGATCGTCTCGGTCCCGATGTTCGTGCTGGTGGAGACGGTGGTGATCTACTCGATGTGGAAATTCCGGATGCGGCCTGGCGATGAGCTGAAGGACGGGCCGCCGATCCACGGCAACACCCGCCTCGAGGTCATGTGGACCGCACTACCGGCGGTGCTGATCCTCGGCCTGTGCGGCTATGCCTACGGCGTTCTGCGCTCCAACGAAGCGAACAAAAAAAGCGCGCTGACGGTCACGGTCACCGCCCGCCAGTTCGCTTTCGAGTTCACCTACCCGCCGGTTGGCGGCAAGACCGTGGTCTCGCCGGTCCTCTACCTGCCCCGCGGCCGCCCGGTGGTGTTCAAGCTCCGCTCGCTCGATGTGATCCACAGCTTCTTCGTGCCCGAATTCTCCGAGAAGCTCGACGCCGTTCCCGGCATCACCACCACTGTCCGGGTCACGCCGACCCGCGCCGGCAGTTACCCGGTCGAGTGCACCGAGCTGTGCGGGGCCGGGCACGGACTTATGCGGGCCAACGTGCAGGTCGTGACTCCAGCGGCCTTCCAGGCCTGGCTGGCCGCCCAGAAGGGGACCGCGCCGCCGGTCGGCACGCCACCGGCCAACGTCATTAACTCCGGGGCCTACAGCAACGGAAACAGTGGGTCCGGCAACGGGCTGCCCGCAGGCGGAGGATCGAAATCGGGCACTTCTTCGAGCTCGGGCAGCGGGTACTCTTCCCGGAGCGGGGGCTGATGTCGCAACCAACGCAGAACCAGTTGGAGGAGATCGGCTGATGGCAACGGCAGTCGCAGAGCCACTGACCCCGCGGCCTCGGACCCGGGTCCCGCTGCCGCCTAAGCTCCGGGCTCCGGGCTGGTATCGCGCCGCCCCGTTCTCGGTCATCGGCCTCGGCGTGGCGATCGGCATCGACGTCGGGATACGCGCCGCGCAGCACTACCACCCGGTGGTGAGCGGCAACGCGATCGTGCCCTTGGCCCTGATCCTCGTGCCCCTGTTCTTCATCGTGGGAATCGGGTGCTGCGACTACTGGGCCTACTGGGCCATCGGCCGGCGCACTCGGCCCGAGGATCACTCCACCCACGGCGCCTATAGCTGGCGCGACTACTTCCGGGTGAACACCGATCACAAGGTGATCGGGATCCAGTACACGGTCACCTCGTTCTTCTTCCTGCTGGTGGGCGGCCTGCTGGCCATGCTGATCCGCGTCCAGCTGGCCAAGCCGGGCATGCAGTTCCTGACCCCCGAGGAGTACAACGGCGTGTTCTCGGTCCACGCCACGCTGCTCATCTTCCTGTTCGTGATCCCGGTGTTCGCCGGGCTGGCCA
The DNA here is from genome assembly GCA_035532195.1 of Solirubrobacteraceae bacterium. GTDB lineage: Bacteria > Actinomycetota > Thermoleophilia > Solirubrobacterales > Solirubrobacteraceae > Palsa-465. The sequence goes on along the minus strand of DATKRM010000321.1, from coordinate 4,478 downwards.
ACTTCGTGCTCCCGCTGATGATCGGCGCTCCGGACATGGCGTTCCCGCGGCTGAACGCGCTGTCCTACTGGCTGCTGCCGATGGGCGGGATCATGATGCTGATGAGCTTCCTGGCCCCGGGAGGCTCGTTCGCCTCGGGCTGGACAGCCTACGCGCCCCTGTCCACCACGATGCCGTTAGGCCAGCTGTTCTTCACCGTGGGGGTCCAGTTCGCGGGGTTCTCCTCGATCTTCACGGCGCTGAACTTCCTGGTCACGATCATCACCATGCGTGCGCCCGGGATGAGCTTCTTCCGGATGCCCCTGCTGGTGTGGGCCAACTTCTCCACCTCGCTGCTGGTGGTGATCGCCACCCCGTTCATCGCCTCCTCGCAGTTCTTCGTGATCCTGGACCGCGCGCTCGGTTTCCACTTCTTCGACGCCTTCGTGGGAGCCGGGAAGAACGGCAACGTCCTGATGTATCAGCACGTCTTCTGGTTCTACTCGCACCCAGCCGTTTACATCATGATGCTGCCGGGCTTCGGGATCATCTCGGAGATCATCGCCACCAAATCCCGAAAGCCGATCTTCGGCTACCGGATGATGGCGTTCTCGCTGCTGGCCATCGTGATGCTTGGCTTCACCGTGTGGGCGCACCACATGTTCGTCTCCGGCATGCAGCCCTGGATCCGCATCCCGATGATGATCACCACCGCGATCATCGCGATCCCGACCGGGATCAAGATCTTCTCCTGGCTGGCCACGCTATGGCGCGGCGTGCTCCACCTGGACACGCCGATGCTGTTCGCCCTCGGCTTCTTGACCATGTTCACCCTGGGCGGGATCAGCGGGGTGATGCTGGCCATGATCCCGTTCGACATCCACGTCAGCCAGACGTACTTCATCGTGGCCCACATCCACTACGTGCTGTTCGGCGGCTCGCTGTTCACGATCTTCGCCGGGGTCTACTACTGGTTCCCCAAGATGACCGGCCGGATGCTCGACGACCGGCTGGGCAAGCTCCACTTCTGGCTGACCTTCATCTTCTTCAACCTGACCTTCGGGCCCATGCACATCATCGGCATCCAGGGCATGCCCCGGCGGGTGGCCGAGTACGCGGCCAAGTTCGAAGCCTGGAACCTGTTCATCTCCATATCCGCGTTCATCCTCGGTGCCAGCACGCTGGTGTTCCTCTACAACATCGTGTCCAGCTGGCGCGGCGGCCCTCGGGCGCCCGGCAACCCGTGGCGCGCCCTGACGCTCGAGTGGCAGGTATCCTCGCCGCCCCCGGTATTCAACTTCGATGCCGTGCCCACCGTGGTGGGCGGCCCCTACGAGTACGGCGTGCCCGGCGCGGTGCACGGCATCTTCAAGCCGCCCACCGAGGCCAAGCCGGTAGCCGCCGGCGTCGGCGCCGGGTCGGACCCACCCCGCCAGGAGAGACACGAATGACCGGGGGCGCGAGCTGATGAAGACGATCCTGGTCATCGCCAACGAGACCATCGGCGGCCGGCCGCTGCTGGACGCGGTCAAGGCGCGGGCGGCGGAGGGCGATGTGCGCTTCGTGCTGTGCGTCCCCCTGAGCCGACCCAAAGCCGGGCTCGTGGTCTACGACTACGCCGTGCACGACGCGGCCCAAGTACGCGTCGATCTGGCGGTCGAGTTTCTGCAGAGCGAGGGGATCGACGCCATCGGTGAGGTGGGCGATCCCGATCCCTACAGCGCGACCATCGACGCGGTCCGCGAATATCAGCCCACGGAGATCCTGATCTCCACCTATCCCGAGACGCGTTCAGGCTGGCTGCGCCACGATCTGATCGAGCGCGTCCGCGCGGCCACCGGCCTACCGGTGGAGCACCTGGTCAGCGACATCGACAGCCAGGGGCTGCCCTTCCACGTGACGCTGGCCGTGGCCAACCGGACGGCCAGCGGCGATGAGTTGCTGAAGACGCTCCAGGAGAAGGCCGAGACCCCCGCCGAGGACGGCGAGCGACACCTGTTCATCGTGGTCGTGCCCCAGGAGGGCGGTCACGGCCACGCCGCACAGCGGGCCCGTACCCGGCTCAAGCTGGTGCTTGACCGCATGCGCGCCGCCGGGCTGTATGCCGCCGGCATGATCGGCGACCCGGACCCGTATCGGGCAGTAACCCACGCGCTCCAGCAGTTCCGGGTGGACGACATCGTGGTCTCGACCTTCGCCGAGACCAAGTCCGGCTGGCTCCGCTCTGACTTGATCGAGCGCGTGCGCCGCACCACGGGCAAGCCCGTCCAGCACGTGGTACAAGACGAAACCGAATCCGCGCGAGCCTGATCCCCGTGGAAGCCGCCTCAATCGCCCACGCCGACCACCACGGGCCGCCGCCGGCTCACCAGTCCTCGCGGGTCCACGCCCCCACCCTGGGGATGCTGCTTTTCATCATCTCCGAGGTGATGATCTTTGGGGCGTTCTTCACCGCCTACTTCTTCATTCGCGTAGTCACCAAGGATCCCTGGCCGGCCCATGGCACCACGCTCCCCGAGGCCGTGGCCGGAGTCAACACCGCCATCCTGGTGTCCTCGTCGCTCACCATCCACTGGGCGTTGGTGTCTGTGCGCAGGGGCAACCGGTTCGGCCTCAAGGCCGGCATGGTGGCCACGTTCCTCCTGGGCGCGAGCTTCCTGGCGATTCAGGTCAACGAGTACATCCACATCGGCTTCGCGCCGCAGAGCTCGGCGCAGGGCACGATCTTCTATTCGCTCACGGGACTGCACGGCGTCCACGTGGCCATCGGCTTGTGCGCGCTGTTGATCGTGACGATCCGCTCGTTCCGCGGCCACTACAGCGCAGAGCACCACCAGGGCATGGAGGTACCTGGCATCTACTGGCACTTCGTCGACGCCATGTGGATCGTCGTGTACACCACGGTGTACGTGCTCTGAGGTCCCGGTGAGGGACGGCTTCAACCCACTCCGCAACGAAGCCGACGCGTTCCGCGTCCTCATCTACTTCCTGATCGTGATGGTGGTGATCGTGGGGCTGGTGCTGATCGTGCGCGCGGTCACCTGATCTCCAACGCTTTAGACACCAGTCCATCCTGCGACGATCGGTCGTAGAGCGAATTGGCGTCGACCGGGCCCGCCCATCCGGTGGGAGATGAGAAGACCGCAGAGCTGGGGTAAAACTCGCCAACGCCGCCGGGGAAACGGCCGTGAAGCGTGGCGAGGTGTGCACTGGATTGGCCTGGCGTCTGGATCCGCTCGGTGCCACGGGGCGCGTCGCGGAGGGATAGGTGGAGTTCCTGGGCAGGTTGCTCCACCCGGGCCCTCCTTGGAGGCTGAGAGCTGGCAAGCGGCTCAGTCCAAGGAAGACACCGCATGAAGCTTTTCGAAACCGGCGGCGGTGTCCCCCGGGGAGCAACGCCGCCAGCTCGAGATCGGTTTGCCTAGGAGACGAGCGCCTTCCAGGTGCCTTGCCCGACGATTCCGTCGGCCTTGAGCCCCTTCTTGCTCTGGAAGTTCTTCACCGCCACCTGTGTGGCCGCCCCGAACGATCCATCGACGACCACCGACTTGTAGCCGAACGTGAACCGCAGCTGACGTTGCAGTGCCGTGACCGCGCTGCCCTTGGAGCCTCGCCGGACCTCAACGACCAGCTTTGGCCAGGTGCTGGGGCCAACACTGCCGTCGGCGGACAGCTTGCTTGCCTTCTGAAAACGCTTGACGGTCGCCGTGGTGTCCTTGCCATAGATACCGTCGGCCGGCTCGCGGAAACCGCGCGCAGTGAGCAGGTACTGAATCGTTCGCACTCGCTCGCCTTTTGCGCCCTGACGAATGGTCGGCCAGTTCACAGCCGCGGCGGGCGCCGTTGCCGGTCCGCTGGTTGCCGCGCTCGCCCCGGCCGTTGCGAGTCCGGCCGGCCCGACAGCAAGCGCCGCGCTGATGGCCGCCACGATAAACCTACGCATCACAATCCTCCTCGTTGGAGTCAGTAAGCACGGGAAGACGGTCAACTGGCTGGTCGATCGCTCCCCGGGATTTCTATAGCCCCACAACACCCGACGTCGGACAAAGTTTCCTACGCCGCCCCGAGCAAAGCAAGGAAATTTTCCGGGCCATGATGCCGAGGACGGGTGTGGGGCGTCGGCGCCGGCGCCGACGCCCCAGCAGTGCGGGAGGTGCGACTACCGAGCACCACCTCCGGCCACGCGGTCGACGCGGATCTTCGGCTTCTCCGTTGGCGAAGCGGGACCCGCTTGCGAGAGCTGGTCAGGCGCCCGGTATTCGCCAGATCCGTGCCACGTTTGTGTACTCGGAATTGGGCCGCAAGCGATCGCGCGCTGCGATGCCGGACGGGCCATGTCGACACGATCGAGATGTCGCGAGGTTGTCGGAAAATGCCCAGGTAGTGGGCACCATTACCTCAAATCGGTCCGATTTCGCCTCCGAATTGGGACGACACCCGCAATAAACGCCGATTCAGATACGTCATCTCCCACTTTGGGGTTCGAGCGTGCAATTTTC
>DATKRM010000320.1:0-16825 GCA_035532195.1 Solirubrobacteraceae bacterium | reverse complement strand
CGGCGCGGGGGCGGCACGGTTGGGGGGCCCGAGCGGGCGGGGTGGGAGATTTGCCCATCTCTCTGTGCTTTTTATCCCACGCCTCGAGCGCCGCACGCGCTCGTGCGCCCCGGAGCACGCGCGCCGGCGGGGCAATCTGGGCCCAGGCCGCGGTGATAGCGTCCGCCTCAACCTCTTTCCCCATTCTTGGAGCGGTAGATGACGACTTCAAACGTGACCACCTTCGAACTGGCCGACCTGCCGGGCGCCGTGGGCAAGGACCTCGGCTACACCGACTGGCGCGAGATGAGCCAGGAGCGGGTCAACCAGTTCGCCGACTGCACGGACGACCACCAGTTCATCCACGTTGACCCAGAGCGGGCCAAGGAGACGCCGTTCGGCGGCACGATCGCGCACGGCTACCTGACGCTGTCCATGCTGGCCTGGGCGATGGGCGAGCTGATGCACGTGTCAGACGCCAAGATGGGGGTCAATTACGGTCTGGATCGCGTCCGTTTCCCCGCCCCACTGCCGGTGGGCGCGCAGTGGCGCGTGGGCGGGGAGCTGGTGGAGGTGACCGAGGTGCCGGGCGGCTACCAGGTCAAGACCAAGTGCACGGTCGAGGTCAAGGACCAGGAAAAGCCGGCCTGTGTGGCTGAGACGCTGGCCCGCATCTACGGCTGACTTGTCCCCCCGAGCTCAAGGAGCTGTCGTATGACCGTCACCTGCCGGCAGATACACCTGGCCGCCCGCCCGGTCGGCGAGCCGAAGCCCAGCGATTTCAAGCTGGCCGAGGTCGAGCTGCCCGAACCGGGCGAGGGCGAGGTGCTGGTCCGCAACCGGTGGATGTCCGTCGACCCGTACATGCGGGGGCGGATGAACGACACGCAGTCCTACGTGCCTTCGTTCCAGATCGACCAGCCGCTCCAGGGGGGCGCGATCGGTGAGGTGGTGGCCTGCGCCGACGGCTCGCTCGAAGTGGGGCAGCCGGTGCTGCACATGCACGGCTGGCGCGAGTACGCCCTGATCCCGGCGGGCCAGGCCCAACCGGTGGACGCCGACGCGGCTCCACCCCAGGCCTATCTGGGTGTCCTCGGGATGCCCGGCCTGACCGCCTATGTGGGGATCACCGATATCGCCGCGCTCAAGGACGGCGAGACCGTGTTCGTGTCCGGCGCGGCAGGCGCGGTCGGCTCGGTGGCCGGGCAGATCGCCAAGGCTCGGGGCTGCACGGTGATCGGCAGCGCCGGCTCGCCGGAGAAGGTGGCGTTCGTCCGGGACGAGCTGGGCTTCGACGCCGCGTTCGACTACCACGACGGTCCGGCCGAGCAGCTGGCCGAGGCCGCGCCCGACGGGGTCGACGTGTATTTCGACAACGTCGGCGGCGAGCATCTGGAGGCGGCGATTGGCGCCATGCGGGACTTCGGCCGAATCGCCATGTGCGGGGCCATCTCCTTGTACAACGCAACCGAGATACCGCCCGGGCCGCGAAACATCGTGATGGCGATCCCCAAGCGGCTCACGCTCAAGGGCTTCATCATCTCTGACCACTTCGACCGTATGCCCGACTTCGTGCGGGACGTGGGGGGCTGGCTGCGGGACGGCAAGATCCGCTACCGCGAGACCGTGGTCGAAGGCTTGGACAACGCGCCGGACGCGTTTATCGGGCTGCTGCGCGGGGAGAACATCGGCAAGATGCTGGTGAAGCTCTAGCGCGATGCAGACGCGGAAGCTCGGCACCCAGGGCCTCGAGGTCTCGATGCAGGGCCTGGGCTGTATGGGCATGTCGGAGTTCTACGGCGACACCGACGAGCCGGAGTCGATCGCCACGATCCACCGGGCGCTCGAGCTGGGGGTCAACCTCCTGGACACGGCCGACATGTACGGGCCGTTCACCAACGAGCGGCTGGTCGGCCGCGCCATCGCCGGCCGCCGCGACAAGGTCGTGCTGGCCACCAAGTTCGGCATCGAGCGCGGCGAGGAGGGCGAGCGGCGGGGCGTCCGAGGCGATCCTGAGTACGTCAAGCGAGCCTGTGCGGCCTCGCTCGAGCGCCTCGGGGTGGAGCACATCGATCTCTATTACCAGCATCGGGTGGATCCCAAGGTGCCGATCGAGGAGACCGTGGGCGCGATGGCCGAGTTGGTGGCCGAGGGCAAGGTGAGGTACCTGGGGTTGTCCGAGGCCGCGCCCGAGACCATCCGCCGCGCGTACGAGGTCCACCCGATCTCCGCGCTACAGACCGAGTACTCGCTGTGGAGCCGGGATCCGGAGGAGCAGATCCTGCCCACGATTCGCGAGCTGGGCATCGGGTTCGTGGCCTACAGCCCGCTCGGCCGGGGCTTTCTGTCCGGCAGCTTCAAGTCGCCGGCCGACATTCCCGAGGGCGACTTCCGGCGCTACAGCCCACGGTTTCAGGGCGAGAACTTCGAGCGCAACCTGACCATCGTGAAGCGCGTGAAGGAGCTGGCCGAGGAGAAGGGAGCGACCCCGGCCCAACTGGCGCTGGCCTGGGTCCACCACCAGGGCGACGATGTGGTGCCGATCCCCGGCACCAAGCGGCGCCGGTATCTGGAGGAGAACGTGGGGGCCACGGAGATAGCGCTGAGCCAGCAGGATCTGGCGCGGCTAGATGAGGCCGCGCCGCGCGGATCGGCGGCGGGAGACCGATATCCGGACATGAGCACGGTCAACGGTTAGCCGCGCCGGCACCCGGTGCCGGCGTACATAAAGGATTCACGTCAGCCGTCCCGAAAGTGCCGGCGTGCGCCTGTGCATGGATTCGCCCATTCTGGCCGGGACCAGCCACGTAGGTCTGGCCGGAGAAATCCCTGGACACTATGATGTTTTGGGGTCTATGGAACCGTCACTGCCCGCTGCCGAGAACTCGCCAGGCTCTGCGGGGCCGGTCGGCAATGGGCGAGTGGAGGGCGGCGATGACGGGAGCGGGGTCGAGCCGGTGAGCCAATCAGCCGCAGAGCAGATGACCATCGCCGGGGCGGCCTGGAAGAAGTTGGGCGAGGAGACCACACTGGTGGTCCTGGGTCGGGGACCAAGCGTCGGTCTCCGAGACGCGGCCAGCGCGGCGCTCACCGTCTATCACCACGGGCGCAGCTACCGCTTCGACGGGCGCGTGACCGTGCCAGGGGCATCGGCGTCGGGGTCCAAGCAGACCTACCGGTTCGAGTTCCGGCTGCCGCGGCGGGTTCACCGCTGGTCGCTGGAGGGCCTGGCGCTGCGCTGGGAGGGCAGGGAGTTCGAACTGCCGCTGCCGGCGGCGCCCGGGGCCGCGTCACGCGGGCTCCCGCCGGCTGCCGTCAAAAGCGTGGCTCCCGATCTCGCCGACCGCGCCGAGCCTGAGACGCTCGGCAATGCCCCGGAGGAGCGCTACGGTAGGCAGATACTTGAGGGTGAAACAGAGCTGACCAAACTGCGCCAGGAGCTGGAACGCGCCAGTTCGGAGCTGGCCCGGGTTCACGCCGAGACCCGGCAGGCTCAGGATCAGCGCGACGAGGCTCAGCGCGAGCGCGACCGGGCCCGGGAGGAGCGCGACCGGGCCCGGGAGGAGCGCGCCCGCGCCCGCTGGTTGGCCTCGGTGTCCAGCGAGCTGGAGCACGTCGAACGGGAGCTGGTGGAGCGCCGTGGCGACCTGGAGCAAGTGGTGCGGGACGTGGCAGTCAGACGCGCCGAGCTGGAGCGCCTGGAGCTCGATCTCGACCTCGCGGACCAGGAGCCGGAGGACGACGTCATCACCGGCTTGCGCAGCCGGGCCTCGGTGTCGCCGGCCCCGCCGCGCCCACCGACCTATACGGTCGACACGGATCCGCAGCGGACGGTGTCCTCGGCCCAGGGGCAGCTCACGGCCGCGCTGTCCGAGGTGCGCAAGCAGATGGAGCGCGTTCAGCTGGCCGCCGAGGCGCCGCCACTCGACGAAGAGCTGGTCGAGCCGCCGCCCCCGCCGCCCGCCCCGGAGGCGCGGGTCGAGGCACCGCCGCCGCCTGCTACGGAGCCGCCGGTCTATGAGCCCGAGCCGCCGCCCGTGGCCTACGAGCCCGAGCCGCTGCCGGTCCACGAGGCGCCGCCACCGCCGGTGGAATCCGCGCCCCCTCCGCCGCCCCCGGCTCCGGAGCCTCTAGCGCCGCCCCCGCCACTGGAGGCCGTGGCGCCACCCGAGGCTCCAGCACCCCAGCCGCTGCCCTCGGCACCCGAGGCTCTCACGCCGCCCACGGCCTACGAGGCCCCAGCACCCGAGCCTCCGGCACCCGAGGCCCCGCCTGGATCCGAGCCATACGGCGAAGCGGCCGCGACTGGCGAAGGCGATGGCGCGATGCGCTTTCCCACCATCAGCGACGCCGTGGCGCCACGCGAGCGCGATCGGGACAACTGGTTCTGCGAGGCCCTGCAGCGGTTGGCCGAGCAGGATCGCGAGGCTGGCGGGCGGGTGCTGGTGTCGCTGCTCCCCGCCCAGGCGATCGCCACCCCGCGGTTCCTGCGTTACGACCTGATCGTGCGTGAGCTGGGGATCTATGCCGTGGACGTGAACGGCCTGGACACCCGGATCGAGCCTCGGGTCCGACCCCGGCCGATGGGCGAGAGCGACGCCTGGATCACAGGCAGCCTGGTCCAGCTCGGTGACCTGGCGGCGCGCGGCAACCAGGGGCTCCTACGGCGCCTGCGCCGTTATCCGGTGACCGTGGAAGGCGACCGCGGCCGGGTGAATGACCTGATAGCGCTGGCCCGGACCCCGCTGCGTCTGCGCGACCTGTGCGAGGTGGGGGCCCAGATCGAGGTGCCGCTGCTGCTGCGCATGGTGGCCAGCTCGATCGTGCCCGAGTGGACCCTGGGCGAGCGCTTCACCGTTCGCTTCGAGCCGACCGACCCCCCGGTCAGCCCGTGCTATCTACGCATCAACGACGGCAGTCCGCCAGGGGTCACGGCCCAGCTTCCCCTCGATCGCCCGGCGGCCACCGTCCGCTGCAGTGCCTGGGCCCTGATCCATCTACTGGCCGGCGCTGAGGTACCGGAGGGCGAAAAGCCGCTGATCAGCGGCGCCTCGGAGCCCTTGCAGCTGCTCCAAGGCTGGATTCACCGCCTCGAAGACAGCTGGTCGGACTAGGCGTTCTCCGGCCGGCGGCTACTCAGCCGACCGCAACACAGCCACGGCGGTGCGAGCCAGGATCTTGAAGTCAAGCGCCAGGGCCCAGTTCTCGATGTAGTAGTTGTCCCACGCGATCCGGTCCTTGAGCTCGGTCTTGCCGCGCAGCCCGTTGACCTGGGCCCACCCGGTGATGCCTGACTTGACCCGGTGGCGATCGTCGTAGCGATCGAACTCGGTGCCGAACCGGGCCACGAACTCGGGCCGCTCTGGCCGAGGGCCAACCAGGCTCATCTCGCCCCGCAGCACATTCCACAGCTGGGGCAGCTCGTCCAGCGAGCTGCGGCGCAGGAACGGGCCCAGAGCGGTACGCCGGTCGATGCCTTCGATCCCGCCCGGGGCCAACCCCAGGTCCGGGCCATCCCAACTATCCGGCGCAGCCATCCGCATGCTGCGGAACTTGAGCATCTCGAACACCTGACCATCACGTCCAATCCGCATCTGGCGGAACAGCACCGGCCCCGCCGAGGTCAACTTCACGGCCAGCGCCAGCAGGGCCAGCACCGGCGCGAGCATGACCAGCGCCAGCGCGGCGACGGTGCGGTCGAACACGTGCTTGCACACGAATTGCCAGCCGCGAGGATTGGTGGCCCGCATGACGTGGAGCGGCATCGGCCCGACCGACTCGCGGGTCAGGCGGTCGTTGATCGACTCGAACAGCCGCGGCACCAGGGAGATGTCCAGTCCGAGCGCGGTGCACCGGCGAATCAGCGGGATCAGGTCACGGTCGCGCTCGCGGGAGAAGGAGATGATCACGTGGGTGGCCCCGGTGCGGTCCACCACGCGCTTGAGGTCGTCGGGCACGCCCAGGATCGGCAGCTCGCTGGTCCGCTCCAGGACGTCGTCGTCGACATCCTCGCCGGGATCCAGGAAGCCGATCGGATCCAGGCCGTAGCCGCGCCGGTGCACCAGGCGCCGGCCGATCCGGTCGCCGACCACACCGGCCCCCAGGATCAGCGTGGGGACGCTGACGATTCTCGTGGCGCGCAGCAGATGTCGGATTCCCAGCAGGATCGCCCGCAGTCCGACCACGCTGAACACCGAGATGATCCACAGGTGCAGCGCGGGCAGCTCGCCCAGCGCGTGCCCGGTGAGGTACATGTTGCCCACCGCCAGCGTCATGGTGGCGATGGCCAGAGAGCTGGCGGCGGACATCGTCCCGTTCACCAGCTGGGGCGAGATCCGCCGGCCGTAGAGGCCCCGCACACAGAACAGTCCGAGCACCATAGGCACCAGGGGGAGCATGCGGGATGCGTCGCCGGGGTGCAGCCGGCTCGTCGCGCCAACCGCGGCCAGCAGGGCCAGCAGGTCGGCGGCGGCGCGCAGCCAAGGCCAGCCCGCGCCGTCGAACAGCCAGGTGAGCCGCGGCGACCGGCTCAGCGAGCGGCTCGGCGCGTGCTGGGGAAGCGGCGCGACGATGTGCAGCGGCGGCGTGATGACGGCCGGCCCCGGCAGCAAGGCGGCTGTCTCAGCCCCGGCGCTGGTCAGGCCATGGAATTCCACGGCCGAACCGGAGTCGGTCAGGCCGGAAGTGGTCGCGACGGATCCGCCCGTCGGTCCCGCTGGCCCAAATTGCCCGCTAACTCTCATCCCTGACGCACCCACTGCTGGATCGTCTCGGCGTCACGCGCGTTGAGTACGTCGTACGTTCCGTTCGACGTCGGGGCCGGGGGGTTGAACGAATGACTGACCGGCTCGGCCGGCTGGCGCACGGGCCGGGGCGTGACGCGGGCGGGACGCACCGGCCGCGCAGGCTGGGGGGCCGACACAGGCACCGCGTGGGCGGCCGGTCCGGTCATCGGCTGGAAGGTCGTCCGCGATGTCTCGACGCGGGCGGCTGGCGCCTTGCTCGGCCCGGGCAGCAGACGCAGAAGCCCGGCCAGCAGGGATGCAACGGCCACACCGGGCAGAGCCGAGCCGGAGATCCCCGCGACCTCGGGGGCCTCGCGAGCTCGGCGCCGCCGGGTGCCGGCGGTGCCCAGGTAGGCCACGCTCATCGCGACCAGCGGCAGAGCGAACAGGACGAGCACAACGGCTCGGGTGCCCACGCCGGGGACCAGGGCGGCGATCCAGCTCTGGGTGGTGGGCAGCACGGCCAGGCCGACGGCCAGCACGGAAGCCAGCGTGGCGGCCGGGGCCAGCAGCGGTGAAGCCCCTACCAGGTCCAGAGTGGTCGCGGCCCGGCTGGCCACCGAGATCCGGCGTGTTTCCCAGAGCCGGGCGGTGTGCGGCCAGGCCTGGCGGCGCGCCCGGGCCCGACGCCGGCGGCTGCGAGCCAGGGCACGCAGCGATCCGGCTCCCGGGCTATATGCGCAAGTGTCGCGGGAGCTGCGGATCCGATGGCCCATCTCGATCATCCGCAGGGCGATGTCCAGTTCGTCGTCCAGCGAGCCAACCCAAGGCTGCGCGGACACCTTGCGCAGCGCGCCGAGGCGGAAGAACGATCCGGTCTCGGTGAGCTGCGCCGTGCTCGCGCGATTGCGGGCGGTCTGGGCGATGACGTGGAAAGCTGCGGTTTCGAAGTCTTCGATTGCGGCGGCGGTGCTGTGCCGCGCGCCCAGGATCCGCACGTGCACCTGAACGGCCGCGCAGTGCTGCCGGTCAAACTGACGGGCCACGGTGCTCAGGGCTTCCGGCTCGAGCCACGCGCCGGGTTTCAGGAGGCCCAACAGGGTCCCGGCCGCCGATACGCCACGCAGGCGCGGGTCCTGCCGGTCGACCAGACCGCACGCGATCGCGTAGGCCAGGTTGAGCGCGTCGGCCCGCGAGCCGCCGGGCAGCCGTTCGGCCATCACCCGGCGATTGCCCTGCCCGGCCTCCAGCGCCGCGTTGGCCACCGAGCCGTCGCCGCAATCCACGACCACGACGACGAAGCCTTCGTACTGGAGCTCCAAAAGGTGGCGGACGGAGTTGGCCACGGCCTCGGCGCCCTGGCGGGCGGGGATGGCGAGTACGAAAAATGGTTTGCCGCGCGGCGGAACGGACATGCGCTTGGACGGCTCGCGCCCCATGCACGCAAGCACGAACAGGTACGCGTCGAAGCAGACCAGCGCCGCCGCGGCGACATCGAAGACCGTGAGCCGGGCCTGGGCGGTCGACGTGGCGACATGCGCCGGACCGGCGAGCAGGTACACCAGCCCAGCCAGGCCGACGATGGCCGCGCCCAGGAGGCCAGCCCAGGAAGTTTTGGTGGCCGGGGGAGCGTCGTTGCCGGGGGCCTCGACCGCAGCGATCGGCCAGTCGGATTCGGCGCTGCGGGCCACCGGCGGGGTGAGGTGACCGTTACGCCGGCCGTTCCCGGTGGACGGGGGGGAAGCGCCGTTGCCGATGCCGTGGCCGTTGCGCCGGCCGTTCCGGGCTTGCGGCGCCGGGGCGGGCTCGGAGGTCTCGACCTGCGCCCGCAGCTGGGCCATCGTGCGCTCGACGTCGTAAACCTCCTCGAGGAGGGCGGTAAGCCTAGGACCGGCGTCGTGTGGTCCCCGGTGGGCGGGGCGGTCATCCATGAGCCGCTGCCTAGGCTCGGGGGTGATGGGGTCCCGATTCACGGCAACCACTATCGACTACGCCAGGCGGACCGACCGGTTAGCGATTTCACCCAATCTGGGGTATTCCCCTAATCCGCGGACCGCGTGGAGAAGTTCGGGGTCCAGGGATGGACGGATGGGCGCCCGGGGGCGCCCTTACTTAAGACGCGAAACCGCTAGGCCGATACCACAAGTATGCGCCGGGGCGAACGGGAAATACGGGTTGCGACAGTTCCCTTTCATATCAAGGAATCCCCGCAATCCTCTGGTATCTTTGCCTATGGCTTCACCGGGCGATCGCAGGGGAAGCAGCGGGGTCGGGCAAATGATCAATTACTACAGTCGCGTGGTATGAGCGCAACTACGGACCGGGTTTCTGGTTTTCGTTCTCGTGTACGCGCCGCACGCGACCCGGAACCGGACCAGGCCACCGTGAGTGAGTCGGTGCCTGCCGCCGGAACCGAGCCGACGCCGGCCGTCAGCCCCACCGAGCCGACGCTGTGGACTGCGCCAACGACTCGCCAGCCCGGCGCCGCGTTTGCGGAGCGTCGAGCCCGCCCCGACTCGCCCGCGCCGCCGCCTGTACCCGCCCCCCCGGTGACCGGTACCACCCCGGGTCCCGGTGACGTCACGGCGGTGCTGGATCACCGCGGAGTGGTCGTCTCGATATCCGCCAACTGCGAGTCGGTCCTCGGCTTCAGCCGCGAGGAGCTGATGGGCGTCCCGGCCCAAGACCTCATCCACCCCGAGGACCGCGCCACGCTGACCTCGGCGCTGCGGGCGTTCTCGAGCGGGATCACCGACCACCTGCACTCCGTCCAGCGCCTGCGTCACAAGCAGGTTGGCTACACCCTGGTCGAAACCGCGCTCCGGTCCTCGGGTCCGGTCGCGGGCCAGCGCCCGGCCGGCGCGATGGTGCTGATCCGGGCTCCGCAGGCCTCACCGGCCGGGGCCGGGCTGCCCACGGTCTCGATGGCCCCGGCGCCCATCGGCACGGCGTATGCCTGGGTGATGCACGGTTCGCGCCGCGCCGTGATCGCGTCGGCCGATCCGGTGTTCGCATCGCTGCTGCGCACCACCACGGCCAGCCTGGTCGGACGCCCGATCGAGGAGGTCACCGACCCGGACAACCGTGAAGTGGGCGTGGCTCGGTTCCTGGCCCTCCTGGACGGGGGGAGTGCCACGTATCAGGTCGAGCGCTTGGTTGACCACGGGCAGGCCCTGGTCGAGCTCACGGTGTCGCTGCTACCGCTGCTCGACAAGCCAGGCCACATGGCGGTCATCCAGGCCCGCGACGTCTCGCGCCAGCGGGAGCTCGAGCAGGCGGTGCAGGACTCGCTGTCCGAGCTGCAGCGGTCCAACCGTGAGCTCGAGGCCTTTGCCTCGGTGGCCGCGCACGACCTGGCCGCGCCGCTGCGCGTCGTCGTGGGTTACGCCGAGATGCTGACCAACCAGGACGAGCACGTGAACCCGCAGATCGCCGAGCTGCTGGGCAAGGTGGCCAGCACCAGCCGCCGCATGCAGGCCCAGGTCGACGGTCTGATGACCCTGGCTCGGGTGGAGGGCGAGGAGCTCACGATGGGCAGCTACGACGTGCGGCTGCTGGTCGATGAGGCCATGGAGTCGCTGGAGGACGAGATCGCCCACAGCGGCGCGCGGATCCAGGTCGGGCCGCTGCCCGTTGCTAGCTGCAACGCCACCGGCGTGGTGCAGGTGTTCCAGAATCTGATCTCCAATGCGATCAAGTACGGTGGACAGAAGCCGATGGTGAACGTCGAATCGATGCGCGAGCCCACGGCCTGGCGGTGCACCGTCTCAGACCGGGGCATCGGGCTGCCCGACTGCGAGGAGCAGGATCTGTTCGAGTTGTTCGAGCGGGGAGGCGGCGGCCACGACGGGACGCCGGGGGCCGGCATCGGCCTGTCCGTGTGCCGGCGCATCGTCGAGCGCCACGGCGGACGGATCTGGTGCAACCAGCGCCCCGGAGGCGGCTCCGAGTTTCACTTCACGGTACCCGACCCGCAGCCAGCGGTCGAACCGCCGAACCCGGCAAGGACGCGGTTCGCGACGGCTGCCCAGTTTTGAGCGGCGACGCCGGCGTACCGGTCGAGCCCGACGGGGCTGACGCCAGCCAGCAGCGGATCCGCGCCATCGTGGTGGATGACGACGCGATGGTACGGCGGGCGGTGCGCGACGCGCTGCAGGAGTCGGGAGTGGTGGTGATCGCCGAAGCCAAGGACGGGCGCGAGGGCGTCGAGTTGTCCTGGCATTACAAGCCCGACGTTGTCGTGCTCGACGTGTTCATGCCGGGCATGGACGGGATCGCGGCCATGCATCGCATCCACGAGCGCCATCCCGATACGTGCTGCATCATGCTGTCGGTCTCCTCGGACCCCGAGCTCGGCGTGATGGCGTTGCGTTCCGGAGCGGCGGGGTTCCTGACCAAGGGTCAGGTGAGTCCGGCCGTTCTGGCCTCGATCCTCGAGGGCGCGCTCAAGGGCGAGGTGGCCGGGTCACGGACGCTGATGGCCGAGGTGGTGAACGAGCTCCGGCGCCTGCCCCAGGGCGGCATTGGGATGCGCCCGGTGCGCAGCGTGCTCACCCCGCGCGAGTGGGAGGTGCTTGACCTGATGTCGCTTGGCCGGAGCACCAGCGAGATCGCGGACGAGCTTGTTCTGTCCAGCGAGACGGTCCGCAGCCACATCAAGAACCTGATGCGCAAGCTGGGAGCCAAGTCGCGGGCCGAGGCGATCGAGCTGGGGGCGCGCGAGCGCCATCCGGCGGCGGTCAATCCCGAGGAGTAGCTCGCCTAGAACTTGATGGCGTTGTCGGGGAGCTCCACCCCCGGGAACAGTCGCGCGCCGTGGGCCAGCACGTTGCCGGCACCCACGCGGACCCCCTCGCCCAGGACGACGCCACCGTCGAGGTGGCAGCCCTCACCGATGCTCACCCCGCGGGCGATGATCGACGACCTGATCAGAGCGCCGGGGCCGATGGTCGATCCGTCCAACACAACCGAGCCCTGGATGCGGGCCCCCTCGCCCACGGTCACGCCGGAGCCCAGCACGGTGCGGCCGCCCACGATGGCTCCCTCCTCGATCACGCTGTCCGAGCCAACCAGGGCCGGCGAGACCAGTCGCCCGCGCACGACCGCCCCGTCAGAGTAGGCGCGCTCGGCGTGGTGCAGGAGCTCCCCCACCTCGCTTTGCACGTTGCCCTCGAGGATGTCGAAGGTTCCCTGGAGGTAGCGGTCCGGCGTGCCGATGTCCAGCCAGTAGCCGTCGGCGGCGTATCCGTACAGCCCTCGCCCCACCAGCGTGGGGAACACGTCGCGCTCGATCGAGATGTTGGTGCCCGGCGGCGCCATCTCGTCCAGAATCGAGCGCTCGAGGATGTAGGCCCCGGCGTTGACCAGGTTGGTATCGATCTGATCCGGGCTCGGCTTCTCCAGGAAATCGCTCACCGAGTGGTCCGGGTGGCGGCGGACCAGCCCGTAGGCCGAAGGATCCTCCACCCCGATCAGCGCGATCGTGCCCCGCGCCCCGGTCGTGTCGTGCTGGGCCAGCTGCGCGCTCAGGTCAATGTCCGTGAGGATGTCGCCGTTGAGCATGAAGAAGCGCTCGTCGAGCATCTCGCCGGCGAACCTCAGCGCGCCCCCGGTACCCAGCGGCCGGGGCTCTTCCACGTAGCGCAGGCGGACGCCCAGGTCGTTTCCGTCGCCCAGGACCCGGCGCACGCCGTCGGCCAGAAAGCCGCAGGACAGGATCACGTCATCGACGCCGTGGCCACGCAGCCAATCGATCATGAACGTGATGAATGGGCGGCCGGCCAGCGGGACCACCGGCTTGGGCAGCGTCGAGGTCAGCGGCCGCAGGCGGGTGCCCTCGCCGCCGGCCAGGATCAACGCCTGCACACAGGCTCCGGTTCAGGCCTCACTACGGTGCGGTGATCCAGGCTCGCGGTGGTCAGTGATCGCCGCGCGGGCCGGGCAGCCAGCGGATCTGTGCCGGGTTCTCCGGGTCTCGGAAAGCATGACCGCAGGTGGCCCGGCGCTCCCAGCGCCCCTGGGTCGCCCCGCGGGTGAGCGGGAGCTTGTAGTAGCGGCACAGGGCCTGCTCGATGCGGGCCGAGACAGTTTCGGCGCCGATGATCGGCGCGTCCCGCACGAAGTGCGCGTCGCGGGCCGTCCACACGTGGCCGCCCGCGTTGCTCACCCCGGCCGTGGGCAGGCCCACGGTGGCCTCGCGGCGGTGCCGCATACGCACGGCCAGCCAGTGGGGAGCACCGGTCTCCCGATCGACCAGCACCGACTGCACCTTGCCGATGCGGTCGCCGGAGTAATCGAGGATGTGGTGTCCCACGCCAGCCAGGACTACGGCCGACAGCTCACGTAACGCCGGCTCGACGCTCTCCAGCAGGCTGATGTAGGGATCTTCGGCAGCTGGCCGCGAGAACGGGGTGCGCCTCGCTCGAGTCCTGGGTTCAGGGGCCCTTGCTACGTATGCCGGCATCCGTGATCCCTCCTCCGGCCCGGAAGCGTCGATCGCGTGACAGGCAACTATAACTGAGGGATCTGCGGAATCAATGCGCCCGGCCGGCCCCTGCGTCCGTCTGGAGCGGTTGCGGTAAAGCGGTGACTAGAACCAGCGATCCGTGGCCCAGGTGTGCTCGCGCATGCGCCGCTGCACCCAGCCGGCATACCACTGGCTGTCGCCCATGTACCAGCGCCCCGAGGCCCATTCGCCGACGCTGCCCCAGATGTCCCCGGCTCGGTACTGGTGGCCGTGGGGAAGCTGGTTCAGCCAGGCATATAGGCCGCCGTAGATCGACCGCAGGTTGGCGCCGTAGTAGTCCACATCGAACGCGGTCGAGGTCCGGATCTCCGGCAGGCAGCAGTGATAGGGGACCCGGACCTGCATGAGCCCAAATGCCGAGCCGTTGTTGCCCACGAATGACATGTGCCACCACGTCTCGACCACCGCCACGGCGCGGAACAGGTCCGGGCTGAACCCCCACTTGTGCGCCCCCCACTGGAGGATCTCGTCCGTCGTGCCGGTGAAATGGCCGGTCACGTAGCGGGCCAGGGGCATCTGGCTGTGGGCGTAGAAGTACCCCAACTCGGCCGAGGAGGGCATCACGTGGTTGGCCAGCCAGTTGTCTGGGCGGGGCTCCCAGGAGGAGCGAACCACCAACCGGGCCGCCGCGGAATCCGCCAGGGGACGATCTCCGGGCAGGGGCCAGGCCAGCCGCTGCGCCAGCGCGGGTGCGGGTAGGGTGGCGAAAACCAGCGCCAGCGCGGCTAACCGCAGGCCGGCGCGGGTCTTGCCCCGGGGAAATGACAGCGTGCAACGACCCATGCCGTTGCACGTATCGGCAGGTCCATTCTCAACCGTGAAATATTCCTCAGCCATGGGTGAGGATCCCGCCCCGTTAGGTTCGTCTCGGACGGTCAGCCTACGCAGCGGGATGAGTGCTATGACCAACGTCGCAGCCGACCTAGAGCGCGTACTGGCCCGAGTGCCAGCCGCGGTCTACGTGGCTGAGCCGGGCCTGGACGGCCGCCGGCTCTACATGTCCGAGCACATCGAGGTCCTGTCCGGGTACCCGGCCAAGCGCTGGATCGAGGACGCGACGCTGTGGCGGGAGGTAATCCATCCCGACGATCTGTCTGGCCGGGTGGCTGACGAGGCCCACTGGTCGAGCTCGGCCACCGACGGGCGAGTGGTGTCCAGCGAGTACCGGCTGCTCCGGCCCGACGGCGCCACGGTGTGGATGCACGACGCGGCCCGCCTGGCCTGGGTGGACAACGCGGTGGTGTGGGTCGGCGTGCTGACCGATGTCTCCGAGAGCCGAGGTGTGCTCAGTGCGGCCGCGGCCGGGGAGGCCCATTTCCGCTCGCTGGCCGAGTGGTCTCCAGATGCCTTGCTTCAGATCGACCCCGAAGGCAGGATCGCGTATGTCTCACCAGCCGCTCTGACCGTCACCCCGGGGTTGTTCTCCTTCCAATCCGGCCAGAGCTGGGTTGAGCTGATCCACCCCGAGGAGCAGCCCCAGGCCGAGGCGTTTCACGCGGCGATCTGGGCGGGTGAAGAGACGGCCCGGCTGCGCTTCCGGGCGATGGGTTCGGAGGACTATCTCGAGGCCACCGGCCGCCTGATTCGCGGCCTGGGGGGCGCCGGCACCGGACTGGCGCTCAGCCTCCGCCGGGTTCAGGTCGACTGACCGGGGAAATCGAGCGCCCGGTCGCTCCCAGGCAGACCCGGCTGGGCCAAGCCGGGACGCCACCAGTCGGTGCGGCTACGGCCCCCGACCAGAGCGGCCACCGGGTCCAGGGCCAGGATCTGGCCGATATCTTCGCCGCCACGGCGCACACGCCGTACCTGAAGGTGGCCACGATCTACAACGCGCCTGCGCCTGCACCGCCAGGGCGGGCGCGTCGTGGCCTCGGGGGCACTGTGCCGGCCGGCGATGCCGCCGAGCTCGAGGTGAACATCGGCCCCAGCCTGCATTACAAGGCCTCGCTCACGCCAGACCGATTCAACCGCTACTCGCTGTCGATCCCGGCCCGCCGGGGCACGCGCGGCCTGCGCGTGCACGTGTATCAGTGCTGGAGCGGCGAGGGCGCCTGGGCCCAGGCGTGAGGCAGTTCGTCGCCCTGCAGGATCGCTCGGGGCACTGAGTCCACGTAGAACTCGGCCGCCGCGGCCAGACCGGCGGCCTGCAGGTCAGCCGTGGACAGCGGCGGCCGCCGACTCAGGTTGTGTGCATCGGACGCGATGTTGTGGACCAGTCCGTCCTTGACCAGCTGCCAGGCGAATCGCTGCACGGTGCGGCCAAACTGCCGGGTGAGCGAGCCGGCGGTGATCGAGCTGAGCATTCCCATGCGCACGAAGGTCTTCAGGGCCCCAGGATCGCGATGGAAGGCCGGGCAGCGTTCGGGGTGGGCCAGGACGATCCGGTGGTCGCGCTCCTGGAGCGAATACAGGATGCGGTCGAATCCGGCCACCGACGGGAACCGGGGGCATTCCACGAGCAGCCACGGCCCGCCGGCCAGGTGGTAGCCCCACAGCTGATCGTCGCCCAGCTGCGCCGCGGTAATGAGCGCCACCTCGGCGCCGGGGAGGACCTGGAGCTCGACGCCCTCGCCAGCCAGCGTGTCGCTCAGCCAGCTCACCGACGCGGCGATCACGGCTGGGGTGTTCAGCGGCCACTGCGAGCTCACGTGGGGGGTGGCCACGACGGTCGTGGTGCCGGCTTGGGCGGCGGCCCGGCACAGGGCCAGGCTGTCGGCCATGGTCTGCGGGCCGTCGTCCAGGCCCGGCAGGACGTGGCAGTGGAGGTCGATCATGGGCGGGCTTGCCCTACGGCGGCTACGCTGGCCGGAACGGGCGCACCGGCCGGCGGACGTCGGCCGCGTGCCCATTGCCGTTGGCCACGTTCGCGCAGCACGCGCAGGGCGTGCGGCTCGCGGGGCTGAGGCTCAGGCAGGGGGTCCCGGGAGTTCATGCTGTGGTATCGGCAGGCTAACTTGACCGGGTTAGCCGCCCGGGTCGAAGCTCCGCGGCGCTCGTTGAGTTTCTCACCCCCCAGCGCCGGGCGGCCGCCGCGGCGGGGCGGTGCAAAATCTCGCCCAGTCGCGTCGCCGGGGGTGCGGAAGGCGAATAGGTGGGGGTGCAAGAATTGGCTTGGCAGAACGGTTCCGCGGGTGGCTAGAAAAGACTACGGGATGCGCTCGGTTACCCGGATTACCCGAGGACCCACCAGGCGATCTGCCGGCTCGCCCGCCCCCCCAATCTCCCGGGCCCGCCTTTACGCGCGCGCTGAGGCAGCTGGTCTCGCCGGGGAACCGGCCGATGACTTTGGTGCGCCGACGGACGACTTCGAGGTCTTCCCGAGCCCGGCCTCCTCGTACAGCGACTCGACGTCACGCGCCGACAGGCCACGCACGAACGCGCCGACGATCATCGCCTTCAGCGGATCGGTGCGCAGCAGCCGCTTGGTGTGGCCCTTGCGGAACAGCTTCGAGACGAACGGCTCGGCCGTCTCCCTGACCTACGGGATCTCGATCCGCAACTCACCCTCCCCAGTCTGCAGATGGCGAGGGCGAAACCCGTGCGTCTCACGGCGTAGGCCTCCTTCATCGTCTGGCAGGACTTGAGGGAACCTACG